>CBFGTA010000062.1:0-12945 GCA_965651595.1 uncultured bacterium
CCTCGAGGACGTGGCGCCAAGAAGATTCAGGTCATCAAGGAAGTCCGCGGCCTGACGAGCTTGGGTCTGGGCGAGGCGAAAGAACTCGTGGAGAGTGCCCCCAAGGCGGTCCTCGAGAAGGTCAACAAAGAGACGGCTGACAAGGCGAAAGAAGCTCTCGAGGGAGCTGGCGCCACCGTCAGCGTCAAGTAGACCCCTACCAAAGGTGGCTAGCCTCGCAGTTAGGGCTGGCCACCTTTGGCGTCTTTCCTGTCAAGTCCGCTGTCGGTCCGAGTCGGCTGACAAAAGGCGATAAGTGGGGGTGCCCCTTGGCAGAACCTCCCCCACCTACTAAGATGTTGTTTTGCGCTGCTTGGCTTACGCTGTTTCGTGGGCCTTCAGTTCGTCCAGAGGTTGATATGCGTTGTGACGGCGACGCATCGGAACGTGGGACGCTGAAGGTGAGACAGGTGAGATTGACACACTGTGAGCCAGCGCGGGTGCCGTCGTTCATGAACCAGTCGGAAGGAACATTCGTTGGCCGCCGTGCGTACGTCTGCTCAACCTGCCCCGCCCATTGCTCCTCGCACCACTTTCGCCAAAATTCGCGAACCACTCGAAGTGCCCGACCTCCTCGCCTTGCAGAAGGCGTCGTTTGAGGCACTGCTTGGCAGCGACGCGTGGAAGCAGCGGATTGCCGAAGCCCAGGAACGGGGGGAGCGCGATATTCCCACCACGTCTGGTCTAGAAGAGGTATTCGGAGAGATCAGCCCGATCTCCGACATGTCTGAGACCATGTCGCTGTCGTTCCGCGACTATCGGTTCGAACCACCCAAATACACCGTCGCCGAGTGTCAAGACAAGGACCTCACGTACTCGGCGCCCTTGTTCGTGACCGCAGAGTTCATGAATCTGGATACCGGCGAGATCAAGTCGCAGACAGTGTTCATGGGCGACTTCCCGATGATGACCGATCAAGGGACATTCATCGTCAACGGCACCGAACGTGTGGTCGTCAGCCAACTGGTTCGTTCGCCTGGAGTGTACTTCGAAAGCATTGCCGACAAGGTGACCGACAAGGACACCTTCGTCGCCAAGATCATTCCTAGTCGGGGTGCTTGGCTGGAGTTCGAAGTTGACAAGAAAGACTTGGTTGCTGTCCGGGTTGACCGCAAGCGCAAGCAGCCGATCACTCTGTTCCTTCGCGCCCTAGGCTTGTCAAGTAGTGAGATCCTGGAGCGTTTTGGCCAGTACGAGTCAATCCGAGCCACGCTCGACAAGGAGTCAGAGAAGGAACGCGCCGCTCAGACCGAGGACGAGGCCCTCGTTGAGCTGTACAAGAAGCTACGCCCGGGTGAGCCGCCGACTGTCGACGCGGCACGCAATCAGATCAAGAACTACTACTTCAATCCCAAGCGATACGACCTGGCTAAGGTGGGTCGGTACAAGGTCAACAAGAAGCTTGGCCGCGACGGCGAAGTCGACGCAACCACTCTGAGCCGCGAAGATATCGTCGCGACGATCGAGTACTTGGTGCGTTTGCATGCTGGCGAGAACGTCATGGATTCGGCCCGCGGCGAGATCGTTCTCGAGGTCGACGATATCGACCACTTCGGCAACCGTCGTCTGCGTACCGTTGGCGAGCTCATTCAGAATCAGATCCGTACCGGGCTCGGTCGGATGGAGCGCGTGGTGCGCGAGCGGATGACCACTCAGGAGGTGGAGGCGATCACGCCTCAGACCCTCATCAACATTCGCCCGGTGGTAGCCGCGCTCAAAGAGTTCTTCGGGACCAGCCAGTTGTCGCAGTTCATGGATCAGACGAACCCGATTGCTGGCCTGACCAACAAGCGGCGCCTCTCGGCCCTCGGCCCGGGCGGTCTATCCCGGGAACGTGCCGGATTCGAGGTGCGTGACGTCCACCCGAGTCACTACGGCCGCATGTGTCCGATCGAAACTCCCGAAGGCCCTAACATCGGGCTGATCGGGAGCCTGTCAACGTTCGCGCGCGTCAACGCCTTCGGATTCGTTGAGACCCCCTACCGCAAGGTGGTCGACGGTCGGGTTACCGATTCCATCGAGTACCTCACCGCTGACGAAGAAGACCGCTTTGTTATCGCTCAGGCCAATGCGCCCATCGACGGTGACGGCACCTTCCTGGAAGACCGAGTGCTGGTTCGCCGAAAGGGCGGCGAAGTCGACTATGTGGCCGGCAACGACGTGCAGTACATGGACGTCTCCCCGCGCCAGATGGTCTCCGTCGCCACCGCGATGATCCCGTTCTTGGAGCACGACGACGCCAACCGGGCGCTCATGGGCTCCAACATGCAGCGCCAGGCCGTTCCCCTGGTGCGCTCGGACGCGCCTCTAGTCGGCACCGGCATGGAGTATCGCGCCGCGTACGACGCTGGCGACATGGTCATTGCCGAACAAGGCGGCGTGGTGGCCGAGGTGTGCGCTGACTTCATCGAAATTAGTAACGATGACGGCACATCGCGCACCTACCGCATCCGCAAGTTCAGCCGTTCCAACCAGGGCACCAACTACAACCAACGTCCTCTGGTGCAGGAAGGGCAGCGCATCGAAGCGGGCACAGTCATCGCTGACGGACCGTGCACCGATCTCGGTGACATGGCGCTCGGTCGCAACCTGCTCGTGGCGTTCATGTCGTGGGAAGGCCACAACTACGAAGATGCGATCATCCTCAGCCAGCGCCTCGTCCAAGACGATGTGCTGACCAGCATCCATATCGAAGAACACGAAGTTGATGCCCGCGACACGAAACTCGGTCCCGAAGAAATCACCCGCGACATTCCCAACGTCGCTGAGGAGGTTCTCAAAGATCTCGACGACCGCGGCATCATCCGCATCGGCGCTGAGGTGGTTCCGGGCGACATCTTGGTCGGGAAGGTCACCCCGAAGGGTGAGACGGAACTGACCCCCGAAGAACGACTGCTTCGCGCCATCTTCGGAGAGAAGTCCCGCGAAGTTCGTGACACCTCGTTGAAGGTTCCGCACGGCGAGGCAGGCGTGGTCATCGGGGTTCGTGAGTTTGATCGCGAAACCAACGACGAACTGCCCCCGGGTGTCAACCAGTTGGTGCGCGTCTACGTAGCCCAGAAGCGCAAGATCAGCGTTGGCGACAAGCTGGCTGGCCGCCACGGCAACAAGGGCGTCATCTCCAAGATCCTCCCGGTCGAGGACATGCCATTCCTGGAAGACGGCACTCCGGTTGACGTGGTGCTCAACCCGCTCGGCGTTCCGGGTCGAATGAACATCGGCCAGATTTTGGAGACTCACCTCGGGTGGGTCGCGAGTCGCGGTTGGGAAGTCGAGGGCAACCCCGAGTGGGCCGAAAGGCTCCCGGACCAAGCCCGTAGCGCAAGCCCGGGAACGCGGGTGGCCACACCGGTGTTCGATGGAGCTCGCGAAGAAGAAATCATCGGCTTGCTGTCGAGCACGACGCCGACCGACGATGGGCAGCGGCTCGTGGGTGTCGACGGCAAGGCACGGCTGCTCGACGGGCGTTCGGGTGAACCATTCCCGAGCCCGGTGTCAGTGGGCTATCTGTATATCTTGAAGCTGCACCACCTCGTTGACGACAAGATTCACGCTCGTTCCACGGGCCCGTACTCCATGATCACTCAGCAGCCGCTTGGCGGTAAGGCTCAGTTCGGCGGCCAGCGCTTCGGTGAGATGGAGGTGTGGGCTCTGGAGGCCTACGGCGCCGCCTACGCCCTCCAGGAACTTCTCACCATCAAGTCCGACGATGTCCTAGGCCGAGTGAAGGTCTACGAGGCGATCGTCAAGGGCGAGAATATTCCCGAGCCGGGCATCCCTGAGTCGTTCAAAGTGCTCATCAAGGAAATGCAGTCCCTGTGTCTGAACGTGGAGGTACTGGCCGAAGACGGCCAAGCCATACACATGCGCGATTCCGCTGACGAGGTCTTCCGTACGGCCGAGGAACTCGGAATCGATTTGTCCCGTCATGAGCCCAGCAGTGTTGAGGAGGTCTAAGAGATGCTGGATGTGAACTTCTTCGACGAACTGCGAATTGGTTTGGCGACTGCCGACAACATCCGCGATTGGTCGCACGGTGAAGTCAAGAAGCCCGAGACCATCAATTACCGCACGCTCAAGCCCGAGAAGGATGGCTTGTTCTGCGAGAAGATTTTTGGTCCCACCCGCGACTGGGAATGCTACTGCGGCAAGTACAAGCGGGTGCGTTTCAAGGGAATCATCTGTGAACGATGCGGGGTGGAAGTCACCCGGGCGAAGGTTCGTCGTGAACGGATGGGCCACATCGAACTCGCCGCCCCAGTCACGCACATTTGGTACTTCAAAGGAGTTCCGAGTCGACTCGGCTATCTGCTCGATCTGGCCCCGAAGGATCTCGAGAAGGTCATCTACTTCGCGGCCTACATGATCACCGACGTCGACGAGGATGCCCGCCATCGGGACCTGCCGAGTTTGGAAAGCAAACTCGAGGTCGAGAAGGGGCGCATCACGAGTCGCCGGGACGACGACCTGAATCGGCGTCAGCAGAAGCTTGAAGAGGATTTGGCGGATCTGGAGGAGAAAGAAGCCAAGGCCGATGCCAAGCGAAAGGTGCGCGATGCCGCGCAACGCGAGCTAGATGGAATTCGGCGGCGGGCCGCCAACGAGGTCGACCAGTTGCAGCAGGTCTTCGATCGCTTCCGTACCCTCAAGGTTCAAGATCTCGAAGGTAACGAGATCCTTTACCGGAAGATGCGGGATCGTTACGGCCAGTACTTCTCAGGTGGCATGGGGGCCGCTGCGATCCAGCGCCGCCTCGAAACCTTTGACCTCGAGGGCGAGGCAACTCTTCTGCGTGAAGTGATCGCCACCGGCAAAGGTCAGAAGAAGACTCGTGCGCTCAAGCGACTCAAGGTCGTGACTGCGTTCTTGCAAACGAGTAACTCCCCGATGGGCATGGTCCTCGACTGCATTCCGGTGATCCCGCCGGACTTGCGGCCGATGGTGCAACTCGATGGCGGCCGTTTCGCAACCTCAGATCTCAACGACCTCTACCGTCGAGTGATCAACCGTAACAACCGTCTGCGGCGGCTACTTGATCTTGGTGCTCCAGAGATCATCGTCAACAACGAAAAGCGCATGTTGCAGGAAGCTGTGGATGCACTGTTTGACAACGGTCGCCGGGGTCGTCCGGTGACGGGGCCGGGCAACCGAGCGCTCAAGTCTTTGTCCGACATGCTCAAGGGCAAGCAAGGCCGGTTCCGCCAGAACCTGCTGGGCAAGCGCGTTGACTACTCGGGCCGTTCAGTTATCGTGGTCGGCCCGCAACTGCAGCTGCACCAGTGCGGCCTGCCGAAGCAGATGGCACTCGAACTGTTCAAGCCGTTCGTCATGAAGCGCCTTGTCGACCTCAACCACGCGCAGAACATCAAGAGTGCCAAGCGCATGGTGGAACGCTCGCGCAGCGTTGTGTGGGACGTGCTCGAGGAGGTCATCGCCGAGCATCCGGTCTTACTGAACCGGGCACCGACGTTGCACCGCCTCGGAATCCAGGCCTTCGAGCCGCAACTCGTCGAAGGTAAAGCCATCCAGATCCACCCACTCGTATGTACCGCCTTCAACGCGGACTTCGACGGCGATCAGATGGCCGTGCACGTTCCGCTTTCGACGGAGGCTCAGGCCGAGGCACGTATCTTGATGTTGTCGTCCAATAACATCCTGTCTCCGGCCAACGGTCGACCCATCACAGTGCCCACCCAGGACATGGTCATTGGGATCTACTTCTTGACCGGATTCGAGCCCAACGGCGTTGGTGAGGGTCGCGTGTTCTCCAGCGTCGCCGAGGCCATCATGGCGTTTGACGCGGGAGAATTGTCGCTCCGTGCCCCTGTCAAGATCCGTCTCGACGGTGATGAAGTTCCTCCACTCGGCTACAACCCCGGCCCCAACTGGAAGCAGGGGCAGCCCTACATTCTGGAGACGACGCTGGGTAGAGCTCTGTTCAACGACGCCATGCCCGCTACCTATCCGTTCGTCAACAGTGCGGTAGACAAGAAGGAACTGGGCCGGATCGTCAATGACATGGCCGAGCGCGAATCAAGTGCTCAGGTGGCAGCCACCCTTGACGCCCTCAAGGAGACTGGCTATCGCTGGGCGACCCGATCGGGCGTCACCGTGTCGATTACCGACGTCGTCACCCCCGGCAACAAGTCTCAGATCGTGGCTGCCGCCGAGGATCGCGACGAGCTGGTCCAGAAGCAGTACGAGCGTGGACTCATCACTGCCGGAGAACGCCTGCAAGAGCTCAACGACATCTGGAAGGACGCAACCGGCGAAGTCGCTAGCGTTATGATCGACAGTTTCCCGCGGGACAATTCGATCTTCATGATGGTGGACTCCGGTGCGCGCGGCAACTGGGACAACGTACGCCAGCTAGCTGGAATGCGCGGACTCGTCGCCAACCCGAAGGGTGAGATCATTCCGCGCCCCATCAAGTCCAACTTCCGCGAAGGCCTGTCGGTGCTCGAGTACTTCATCTCGACCCACGGTGCCCGTAAGGGTCTGGCCGACACGGCTCTGCGGACAGCGGACTCCGGCTATCTGACTCGTCGCCTGGTGGATGTGTCTCAGGACGTCATCATTCGCGAGGAGGACTGCGGGACGACTCGCGGACTGGTGGAACCGATCGCTCGCAGGACCGACAGCGGTGGACTCGAGATTCTCGAGAACGTCGACAGTTCCGTGACGAGTCGTATTCTGTCTGACGACATCGAAGTCGACGGCCAGAAGGTCGCTGACCGAGGAGAAGAGCTCACCCTCGTTCGGGTCCAAGAACTCGTAGCGGCCGGGGTCGAGAAGGTCAAGACTCGATCTGTGCTGATTTGTGAAAGCACAGTGGGCTGCTGCGCGCGATGCTACGGCCGCTCGCTGGCCACGGGCAAACTCGTGGACGTCGGCGAAGCCATCGGTATCGTCGCTGCCCAATCCATTGGCGAGCCAGGCACCCAGCTCACCATGCGCACCTTCCACACCGGTGGTGTGGCCGGGGAGGACATCACCCACGGTCTACCCCGTGTGGTCGAATTGTTCGAGGCGCGGACACCGAAGGGTGTCGCTCCGATCACTGAGGTCGCCGGACGAGTCACGATCGAAGACGCGGACAAGGGCCGCAAGGTCACCGTCATTCCCGATGATGGCAGCGAAGAGATCACCTACCTGGTTTCCAAGCGGTCTCGTATGCTCGTGGAAGAAGGCGGACACGTCAACGTGGGTGACCAGCTCATCCACGGCGTGGTTGATCCCAAGCAGGTGCTTCGCATACTGGGGCCTCGTGCTGTGCAGCTGCACCTGGTGGACCAGGTGCAGCAGGTATACCGGTCACAGGGTGTCTCGATTCACGACAAGCACATCGAAGTGATCGTGCGCCAGATGCTGCGGCGGGTGACCATCATCGAACCCAACGATTCGCAGTTCTTGACCGGCGAACTAGTCGAAACCGGCATCTTCCGCAAACGTAACCAGCAGTTGCTGGGAGATGGGAAACGCCCGGCTTCTGGCCGTAGCGAACTCATGGGTATCACTAAGGCTTCGCTGGCTACCGAATCGTGGCTATCGGCGGCCTCTTTCCAGGAGACGACCAGAGTTCTCACCGACGCTGCAATCCACGCCAAGAGCGATCCGCTACTCGGACTCAAGGAGAACGTGATCATCGGAAAGCTCATCCCGGCTGGCACGGGTCTGGCACAGTACCGCAATGTTGTCGTCGAGCCCACCGAAGAGGCTCAAGCCGAGATGCGGGCCGCACTACTCGAGTATGACGAGTCCGGATTCGGTATGGGGTCCTTCTCTGACGCTCCGGGTGCTGCGGTTCCGCTCGAGGACTACCAGCAGTACCCCGACGACTACCGGCGCTGATAGTGGCCTGGCCGTTATTCGATGGCATCACCAACGGATAATGGTCACGTGAACGAACCACATGAATCAGAGGGTGGACCGACGGAGAATCCCGTCGGTCCACCCTCTGAGCACTTGCCAGCCCCGAATACTGCATCCTCTAGCTCAACCGAGGATGTCGTACGTTCTCTCGACCCGTCCGTCGTCGAGTCGGCGTCAGAGTTCGCCCCCGACCCTGGCAGCGGAGCGGCTCCTCCATCTCAGCCGCTCGGCTGGCCGACCGCCAAAGTTCAGGTGGTCGAGGGCCGGGACGAACTGCCCGGTGAAGCCTCACTGCCTGCCGGGGGAACGCCATCCCTGCCCGTTCCTGATGATTTTCCGCATTTCGGCCCGCCGCCGGTGCCGGGTCAGCCCACGGCCGCGAGCCCGTCGGTTCCTGGCCGCGCGGGGCCTCCGGAACCTGTGCTCGGTTTCTCGTCGTCGGCAAGCACAACGCCAGCCGCAGCGAACGCTCCGGCGCCGAGTCCATGGCAACGCGCCGACTCCGATCGGACCGATCTGCAGGGGTATCGCAACCCGCTTCCGGCCCCGCCAAGTGGGCCTAGTTCGATGGGCATTGCCGCGTTCGTCGTGTCGATCTTGTCGTGGATTGCGTGTCCGGTAGTACTAGCGGTTGTCGCGTTGGTGCTGGCTGCGGCCGACCGTCGTGCTAGTTCAGACCCGCGACAGGGCCGCGGTACCGCAGGCGCCGGTCTGGTTACCGCCGCTCGCATCATCGCCTGGGTCAATATTGCCTTCTACGCAGGCTTACTAGTCCTGTTGGTCTTCATCCTCATTCTGGCGACGATTGCCGGAGCAGCTACCAGCTAGTCGCGCGTGCCATCCCGGCAGGGACAAGTGAGCCAGTCCGTTAGCTGCATCACAAGCGGAGGGAAATTGGCCGACCACCCTTTGACCGCTCCCACCGCATCAGGTACTGTTGTAGACCGTGCCTAGGGCCACCCTGGGTGCCGGTTCTGATCAAGGGCCATCCGGGAAGATTTGACTCTTACCGGATGCGGATCCCGTCGCCCGGGCACATGGGCGTCGCGGATCGTTAGCTCATCGGCAGGACACCGCGATTGATCCACTATCGAGCAGCCTGCTGCCTGAAGTGCCCCGCGTCCAGGCGACACGCCCGAGCGCGGGGGTCGTAAGAGTGGCAAACAGCAACACTGCCAGCACCGCTGGCAGACCAGCCAGAAGCGAGCCGTAAGTGGCTCGCACCCACCACGTCAGTAACGGAGTCTTGAGTGCCAACGATCCAGCAGCTCGTCCGTAAGGGCCGGCAGGACAAGATCGCCAAGAACAAGACCCCCGCGCTTAAGGGAAGCCCACAGCGCCGAGGGGTTTGTACCCGCGTCTACACGACGACCCCGAAGAAGCCAAACTCGGCTCTGCGCAAGGTCGCTCGTGTTCGACTCAGTAGCGGGATCGAAGTCACCGCCTATATTCCCGGCGTGGGGCACAACCTGCAGGAACACTCGATCGTGCTCGTTCGCGGCGGCCGAGTCAAGGACTTGCCGGGCGTTCGTTACAAGGTCGTGCGCGGGTCTCTTGACACTCAGGGTGTCAAGAATCGCAAACAGGCTCGCAGCCGTTATGGCGCCAAGAGGGAGAAGGGTTAGTCCGCATGCCACGCAAAGGACCGGCGCCAAAGCGTCCAATCATCGTTGATCCCGTCTACGCCAGCCCCTTGGTTTCGCAACTCGTGAACAAGGTGCTCCTCGACGGCAAGAAGTCCACTGCCGAATCCATTGTCTACGGTGCCCTCGAAGGGTGTCGGGAGAAGACTGGTACCGATCCGGTCGCCACGCTGAAGCGCGCGCTCGACAATGTGCGACCCGCCCTCGAGGTGCGCAGCCGGCGCGTCGGTGGCGCGACCTATCAGGTGCCCGTTGAGGTCAAGCCCGGTCGGAGCACCACGTTGGCACTGCGCTGGCTGGTCGGATACTCCCGCATTCGTCGGGAAAAGACTATGACCGAACGCTTGATGAACGAGATTCTCGACGCCAGCAATGGCCTCGGGGCGAGTGTCAAGAAGCGTGAAGACACCCACAAGATGGCTGAAGCCAATAAGGCCTTCGCCCACTACCGCTGGTAAATCCACCCACCCCATCGTCCTCAGGAGATATACGTGTCCACCGGTGCCACTGAGCTCGCCAAGGTCCGCAACATTGGGATCATGGCGCACATTGATGCGGGCAAAACCACCACCACCGAGCGCATCCTCTTTTACACCGGCATCACCTACAAGATCGGTGAGGTCCACGATGGTGCGGCCACGATGGACTGGATGGAGCAAGAGCAAGAACGTGGTATCACCATCACGTCTGCGGCTACCACTTGCCATTGGAAAGATCATCAGATCAACATCATCGACACCCCGGGTCACGTGGACTTCACCGTCGAGGTCGAACGCAGCCTACGCGTTCTCGACGGGGCAGTCGCCGTGTTCGACGGTGTTGCTGGCGTTGAGCCCCAGTCCGAGACCGTTTGGCGTCAGGCTGATCGCTACAACGTTCCCCGCATGTGTTTCATCAACAAGCTCGACCGCACTGGCGCTAACTTCTTCAACTGCGTTGACATGATCGTGTCCCGGCTGGGCGCCACTCCGCTAGTCCTGCAACTACCGATTGGTGCTGAAGCCGACCTCAAGGGTGTTATCGACCTGGTGGGGATGCGGGCCTTGGTGTGGCCCGGCGAGACCAAGATCGGCGAAGACTACGTCGTCGAAGAGATCCCAGCCGACTTGGCAGACCAAGCAGCCGAGTACCGCGAAAAGCTCATTGAAACTGTGGCCGAGAACGACGACGAGGTGATGGAGAAGTACCTCGAAGGTCAGGAAGTGTCCACGGAGGAGCTGAAGGCTGCCATTCGCCGGATCACTCTGGCTGGTTCAGTGACGCCGGTACTGACCGGCTCAGCGTTCAAGAACAAGGGTGTGCAGCCGATGCTCGACGCGGTGGTGGAGTACCTTCCGTCGCCACTGGACATCGAGGCCATTCAGGGAACCAAGCCCAGTGACGAGACGGTGGTCATCGAGCGCAAGCCCGACTCAAAAGAGCCGCTAGCCGCACTGGCCTTCAAGATCATGAGCGATCCGCACCTCGGCAAGCTCACCTACGTTCGCGTCTACTCCGGCACGCTGACCGCTGGAACGCAGGTGCTCAACAGTGTCAAGGGTCGCAAGGAGCGCATCGGCAAGGTCTATCGGATGCATGCCAACAAGCGCGAAGAGATCGAATCGGTGGGTGCTGGCGAGATCGTCGCGGTCATGGGCCTCAAGGACACCACGACCGGCGAAACCCTCTGCGATTCCGGCGACCCGGTGATTCTCGAATCGATGTCATTCCCGGCCCCGGTGATCGAGGTCGCGATCGAGCCCAAGACCAAGAGCGACCAGGACAAACTCGCAACCGCCATTCAGCGGCTGTCCGACGAAGATCCCACCTTCCGAGTGCATTCGGACGAGGAAACCGGCCAGACCATCATCGGTGGCATGGGCGAACTCCACCTCGAAGTGCTCGTCGACCGCATGCGGCGCGAGTTCAACGTGGAAGCCAACGTCGGTAAGCCTCAGGTTGCTTATCGGGAGACCATCACGAAGGTGGTCGACCGAATCGACTACACGCACAAGAAGCAGACTGGCGGTTCCGGCCAGTTCGCCAAGGTGCAGATCGCCATGGAGCCCAACCCGAGTCTGGGCAGTGACGACGAGGATCGTGACGAACTTGGCTACGAGTTTGTCAGCAAGATCACAGGCGGACGGATCCCGCGGGAGTACATTCCTTCGGTGGATGCTGGCTGCAAAGAAGCCATGCAGACAGGCGTCCTCGCTGGCTATCCCATGGTCGACGTCAAGGTGATGCTCAACGACGGTGCATACCACGATGTGGACTCGTCGGAGCTGGCCTTCAAGATTGCTGGTTCGATGGCGTTCAAGGAAGGGGCCCGTCGCGCCGGTCCGGTTCTGCTCGAACCGATGATGAGCGTGGAGGTCTTCACCCCCGACGACTTCATGGGTGAGGTCATCGGCGACCTCAACTCACGCCGCGGTCAGGTCCAATCCATGGAAGAGCGTTCAGGTTCTCGCGTTGTGAAGGCCCTCGTGCCCTTGTCTGAAATGTTCGGCTACGTCGGCGACCTCCGCAGCAAGACTCAGGGTCGGGCGAGCTACTCCATGCAGTTCGACTCGTACGCCCAAGTTCCCACCAACGTTGCTCAAGAAATCGTCGCGAAGGCACGAGGTGAGTAGCGCGAGGTAAACGCTGTATCGACCGGATCATCCCGGTACGGCCCGACCACAAGTACATATCGCCGCATCAACAGGCATAGATCGGCCTGAATGCGGGAACAACCGAAAAACCCTGCAAGACGGAAGTAACCACTACATTCAAGGAGGCCCCCGTGGCGAAGGCGAAGTTCGAGCGGACTAAGCCGCACGTGAACATCGGCACTATTGGTCACATCGACCACGGCAAGACGACTCTTACCGCGGCGATCACCAAGGTGCTCCATGACAAGTACCCCGATCTGAACGAAGCATCTGCCTTCGACATGATCGACAAGGCGCCCGAAGAGCGCCAGCGTGGTATCACCATCTCGATTGCGCACGTTGAGTATCAGACCGAGACCCGGCACTACGCTCACGTAGACTGCCCCGGTCACGCTGACTACATCAAGAACATGATCACCGGTGCGGCTCAGATGGACGGCGCAATCCTGGTGGTTGCTGCAACCGATGGCCCCATGCCGCAGACCAAAGAGCACGTCATCCTGGCTCGCCAGGTGGGCGTTCCGTCGATCGTGGTGGCGCTCAACAAGTGCGACATGGTCGACGACGAGGAGATCCTCGAGCTTGTCGAACTCGAGGTTCGTGAGCTGCTCTCAAGCTACGAGTTCCCCGGCGATGACGTTCCCGTCGTTCGCGTGGCTGCTTTCCCGGCCCTTGAGGGCGACTCCAAGTGGGGCGACAGCGTGGCCGAACTCATGGCGGCCGTAGATGAGTACATCCCAACGCCTGAGCGTGACGTC
>CBFGTA010000063.1:0-12912 GCA_965651595.1 uncultured bacterium
GCGGATCGCGGCGAGGAACCCGGCCGGCGCCTCGACGACCCCGCCTTCACCGAGGAGCGGTTCGCAGATCTCGGCGGCCGTTGCTTGGGTGACGGCTTCAGCGACTGCGGCCGCATCACCGTAGGGCAAGAATCTAACGGCGGGCAGCAGAGGTTCGAACGGTACCCGTTTGGCGTCGTTGCCGGTCACGGACAGCGCGCCCGCAGTGCGGCCATGGAATCCGCGGGTGAAGGCGATGATTTCGGTTCTGGGAGTGCCGTCAGGGCCAGGGTGGGCGCGACCGTGGAGCCGGCTGAGCTTGATGGCCGTCTCGTTGGCGCTGGCACCGTCTTGGCAGAAGAACACTCGCGCGTCTGGTGTTGAGATGGATTGGATGTGTGCGGCGAGGGCGAGGCCTGGATCATGCTGGTACAGGTTGCTCGTGTGGCCGAGTTGGGACACTTGCCGCGACACGGCCTCGACGATCGCCGGGTGGGCGTGCCCGATGGAACTCGTGGCGATACCGGCGAGCAAGTCCAGATAGCTTCGACCCTCGGAGTCCCACACTGTAGCGCCGCGGCCGTGAGTCAGCCGCAGCGGCGGAGTGCCGTAGTTGTTGAGCATGACACTGGCCCAGTCAGCCGGTGCTCCTGCGGGCTTAACCATGGTCGCCCCCAGCCGGGTACACCATGGTGCCGACCCCCGCGTCGGTGAACACTTCCAACAACATCGCGTGCGGCACCCGGCCGTCAATCACGTGGGCACGCTGAACGCCTGCCCGGATCGCTTCCAGGCAAGCAGCCATCTTTGGGATCATGCCAGTAGCCAAACCTGGCAGGATCTCTTCGAGCTCTTTGTCGCTGATCTCGCTGATCAGTGATTCCGGATCGGGCCAGTCCCGGTAGAGGCCTGCCACGTCGGTCATGATGACGAGTTTGTCGGCTCCGAGTCCTCGGGCCAGACCGGCCGCGGCGGTGTCAGCATTGACGTTGTAGACGGTGCCGTCGGTGCCGACGGCAATGGACGACACCACCGGAATGAGGTTGTCGGCTAGGAGCGTCTCGACGATTCCGGGCCGCACGTCGGTGACCTTGCCGACTAGTCCGACGTCCACCTGCTCGTCACCAGCGTCCACCAGGTGTCGGGCAGCACCGAACAGGGAAGCGTCCTCCCCCGAAACTCCCACGGCATAAGGACCGTGGTGGTTGATGAGATTAACGAGTTCGCGTTGAACTTGGCCGGTCAGCACCATTCGCACGACTTCGAGCACTTCCGGCGTAGTCACCCGCACGCCCGCCCGGAACTCGGAATCGATGCCGAGGCGGTGGAGCATCTCGCTGATCTGGGGGCCGCCGCCATGCACCACGACCGGACGCATCCCCACCAGGTGGAGGAACACGATATCGGAGGCGAATGCAGCCTTGAGGTCGTCGTCGATCATGGCGTTGCCGCCGTACTTGACGACAACCGTGGTGCCAGCGAAGCGTTTCAGCCAAGGCAAAGCCTCAGCGAGTACTTCTGCTTTGGCCAGGGCCGACAGGTGCTCGGCGCCCGGTTGCGCTGCCTGGGAGGTGGTGTCGGTGGGGTTCATGTCGAATAGGCCGAGTTCTCGTGGACGTAGGCATGGCTGAGGTCGTTGGTCCAGACGGTGGCTGAGGCCGGGCCAGCGTGCAGGAAGATCTCCACGTGCACGTGGCGGCCACCCAGATCGACGAGGCCTCGGTCTTCTCCGGCAGCTCCCCCGCGGCACACCTGCACGCCGTTGATCGCAACATCGATCTGCATCGGGTCGAACGCGACAGGGGTGCTGCCGACAGCCGAGATGATGCGCCCCCAGTTGGGATCCTCCCCGAACATGGCGCACTTGAACAGGTTGCTGCGTGCGACGGCCCGGGCGGCGACAACAGCATCGTCGGGTGTCGGGGCCGAGTGGACGTCGATGGTGATCTCTTTACTGGCGCCCTCGGCATCGGCCACCAGTTGGCTTGCCAGACTCAGGCACACGGCGTGGATTCCGGCAGCAAGTTCGGACTCGTCGATCATCTGTCCACTAGCACCACTGGCCAGCAGCAGAACTGTGTCATTGGTCGACATGCAACCATCCGAGTCGACGCGGTCGAAAGTGACCATGACCGCCTGCCGCAATATGCGATCGGCGGTGGCTGCATCAACGACTGCGTCGGTCGTGACGAAGGCAAGCATGGTGGCCATCCCAGGCGCCAACATTCCGGCTCCTTTGGCCATGCCACCGACCCGCACCCCAGACGGGTGACTCCATTCGGCCTGCTTGGTGACCGAATCGGTGGTCATGATGGCCTCGGCACCCCGGGGCCCACCGTCGTCGCTCAAGTCGCGGCACGCGGCGTCAAACCCGGGCAGCAAAAGGCCAAGGTCGAGGCGTTCTCCGATCAGGCCGGTCGAGCACACGGCCACTTCGCCCGCCCCGCAGGCGAGCAGCTCTGCCACATGTTCGGCGCTGCGGTGAGTGTCGGCGAACCCGTCGGGCCCGGTGCAGGCATTGGCTCCCCCGCTGTTGACGGCGACGGCCCGCAACTCGCCCGCAGTAAGGACTTGTTCACTCCACAGGACCGGGGCAGCTTTGATCGTGTTGCTGGTGAACACTCCGGCGGCCACCTGGGATGGTCCGTCGTTGACGAGGATTGCCACATCCGGCTTGCCACTAGCCTTCAACCCGGCCGCGGTCGCTCCACAGCGGAACCCTTGTGGGAATGTCACACTCACGGCGCCACCGCCTGTGAGTCGAGGCCTGTCGTCTCGTCGAAGCCGAACATGATGTTGGCGTTCTGGATCGCCTGACCGGCCGCACCTTTGCCGAGGTTGTCGATCGCCGACAGCGCCACGACATGCTGACTGTGTTCATCCACGTGAACCGACACCATCGCCTGGTTCGTGCCGGTGACGGCGGCGGTGCTGGGCAACTGGCCAGGTGCACACAGGTGGACGAACGGCTCGTCAGCGTAGGCCTGCTCGTACGCCGCCAACACCCGGGCCGCGACCGTGGTCGTGTCGCTGGCAACGTCGTTGGCACTGGCGTCGGAGATGGGCATAGAAACCGTGGCCAGGATGCCCCGCGGCATGGGGGCGAGCACGGGAGTGAACGTGACGCGGACCGGATCACGCGTCAGATCCGCTAGGCCTTGTTCTATCTCCGGAATGTGCTGATGACTTCCACCGACTTTATAGGGCCGCAGCGACCCCATCACTTCGCTCGCAGATAGCTCCACTGAACCTTTGCGGCCCGCGCCGGAGGTACCACTCGCTGCAGTCACCACGATGCGGCTGGGATCGACGATTCCTGCCGCGACTGCTGGTGCGGCCGCGAGCTGGATAGCGGTGGCGTAGCAGCCTGGGTTGGCGACCCGATCGGATGCCTCGACCGCGGAGCGAGCGGCGCCGACCTCGGGTAGGCCGTAAGTCCAAGCCTGGCCCGAGTGCGGCGTTCCGTAGTACTCCTGCCATGCCTCGGCGGATACCAGCCTGTGGTCGGCGCCCAAGTCCACAATCTTGACCTCGGATGGGAGGGAAGCGGCGAGAGCGCCAGATTCACCATGAGGCAACGCCAGAAAGACAAGGTCGGCGGCTGCGAGTTGCTGGGCATCAGTGGCGTCGAATACGCGACCGGCATAGGCGAACAGGCCTGGGTGAACGCTGGCGATCGAGGTTCCTGCCATCGAATGGGCAGCGATCGTTTCTACTTGGAATTGGGGATGGTTATGCAGGTAGCGCAGTAGTTCGCCGCCCCCGTACCCGGAGGCACCGACAACAGCGACGGAAACACCCATAGGCACAAATATACGCATATGCACAAGTAGGATGCATCCGGGGTCGAACTCAGGGCCTGTGGCGACCCCCGTCACCGACTCGATCACGGCAGGCGGCACGATAGGGGTGTGTCTTCTGCCCGCCTGCATCGCGTCACTGAGTCGTTTCGGGTCGCAGGGGCCGCTGCCCGCGGCGTGACCCGGTCTGGATTGGTACGTCCCACCAGCCCCCGGGCAGCATTGCAACTCACCACCGGTGTTGTGCGGTGGGGAACGAGTCCCGCGGTTGGGTTCGCTCTCGGGGCTGCTCGCCACGGCGAAGAACCGGCAGTGGTCGACGTCGATGACAGCACTCGCATGGTCGTGTCTTTCGCCGACCTGGAATACCGGTGCACCATGTTCGCGCAGAGCTTGCTCGACCGGGGCATCGGACCCGACACTACAGTCGGAATCCTTGGACGAAACTCCCGCAGTTTCTTAGAGACTGTCGTGGCCGTATCACGGACCGGGGCCGACCTCGTCTATTTCAACACTTCGTTCTCTGCCGAGCAGGTCAGGTCGGTAATCGACGAGTACCACATCGAACTCGTCGTGTGCGATCAAGACTTGCAGCATCTGTTGCCCGAGAACGTCTCATACATCGGCCTCGACCACCCATCCGGGGTGGAGTTGCTCGCGAGTCTTCCAGGAAATTCTCAACTTCCGGCGGCGTCGCGATCAAGCCGTCACATCATCTTGACGTCCGGTACAACCTCTGGCACCGCTCGCGGGGCCGCCCGGTCCGGTGTCCCCCTCGACGCGGCAGCAGCCGTCATCGATGCCTTCCCTGTGCACATGCGCGACACCGCCCTCATCGCTGCTCCCCTGTTTCACGCCTGGGGATGGATGCACCATCGCTTGGCCACTCTGCTCGATATGACATCGATCGTCATGCGTCGGCCCGACCCGGAACGGATCTTGGCTCTCATCGAGCAGTATCAGGTGGACACCCTCGTGACCGCCCCGGTCGTACTGAAGCGACTGCTGGTGTTGCCGCCAGACGTTCGGCGGCGCTACGACACGTCGAGTTTGCGATGCGTTGCCGTCAGCGGGTCGGCGCTGCCAGGGACGCTCGCCGTGGACTTCATGGACGAGTTCGGTGACGTTCTCTACAACCTGTACGGTTCCACCGAAGCAGCATTCGCCACCTGTGCAACACCTGCCGACTTGCGCACCAACCCGGCCACTGCCGGAAAGCCACTGGCAGGCGTGCATGTGGAGGTTCTGGACGTGAAAGGTAGAGCTGTCCCGCGTGGGGTTGAGGGTCGGGTCCATGTCGGATCTCGCACGACGTTCACCGGATACACCGACGGTAGTGACCGCCCGCGAATCCGGGGACTGGTGTTCACCGGCGATATTGGGACCCTCGACGGCGACGGTCGCCTCACAATTGTGGGCCGCGCCGACGAAGTGATCGTCACTGGTGGTGAGAACGTCCATCCGGCCGAAGTCGAAGAAGTGTTGCGCACGCATCCGAACGTGGCCGACGTGGCTGTCGTGGGAATCGCCGACCCAGTGTACGGGGCTATTCTGCAGGCCCACGTGGTTCCCGTGCGGCGGCGGGACGCCGACGAGTCGCAACTGCTCGCCTGGGCCCGCGCTCGGCTCGGCCCGAGCCATCGGCCCCGGTCTGTCGTGTTTCAGCGAGAACTGCCGCGCAACCCGGCTGGCAAAGTGCTGCGACGCACGCTCGCTGGCGATCCTGACGGCGACGTGGCTGCCTTCGACGAGGATCAAGAGCACTAGCAGCCACCCAGACAAGAACCCTAGGCAGGTGAGAACCTCTGGGGCAGGTGAGAACCTCTAGGCCCGGATCATCGCACCATATAAGCGGTTGGCGCACGCAACGGCAGCGTCGCGCGCGGCCGATACCTCGTCGAGATCAAGCGTCCGATCGACGGCGCGGAACCGCAAGGCGAATGCCAGCGACTTCTTGCCTTCACCTAGTTGCGGTCCCGTATAGATGTCGAACAGGCGGATCGACTCGAGCAGCGGCCCGGCACCATCCACGAGAGCGTCTTGAATTGCTTGGGCACTGATTCCCGCGTCGACGACCACTGCAACGTCTTCTTTAGCCACTGGCATGGTGGAGAACACGGGCGCCGGTGTCACGTGGTCACCGACAGCGGCGATGACCGCATCCAAGTCGAGTTCGAATCCGACGGGACGCCCGGGCAGCTCCCACGATCGCACCACCTGCGGATGCAGCTCACCGGCGTGGCCGACGATTATGTCATCGACGACGATTGCCGCGCAGCGACCGGGGTGGAACGGCGCATGCTCTGCTTGCTCGACGCGGGCAACCACGCCAATCTGGGCCACGAACTCGACGGCCGCACTGACCGCATCGGACCACTCGGCTGTTCGCCCCGCACCCCACCAGCCTCCGGTCTCGATCGCGCCGACCCAGACTGCTGAGACGGACGTGAACTGGACGGGCAAAGCGGCCTCTAACGCCTCTAGCTCGACCGGGTCGGGTCGACTGGTGACCAACGGGCGAGGTGCTGGCGTCCGTTCAGGGCCGCTGGCCGCGCGGTCCCAACCCCCTGCATCGGACTGCTGCTGTCCAGCGGCCCGATCGATAGCTACCGCGCCCATCTCGTAGAGCGCGACGGCCTCTGCACCGCGCCCCAGGTTGCGGCGGGCAGTCTGCAGGAGTCCCGGGAGGACGGTGGTGCGGAAGTTGGGCTGCTGCGCCGACAGGGGGTTCGCCAGGGTGACGAGTGCCCTCCGGGGATCGCCAGCATCGACGAGGCAACGGTCCAAGTCGTCAACGCCCAGGAACGGGTAGTTCAAGACTTCGGTAAGTCCTTGGGCGGCGAGCACCTTGGACGCTCGACGACGCAAAACTTGGGCGCGAGTCAATCCGTGACCAGCGGGCACTTGCGGCAATTGAGACGGGATCGAGTCATACCCGACCAGCCGAACGACTTCCTCAACTAAGTCGGCCGGATCGACGAGATCGGCCCGCCACGGCGGCGGCGTGACTTTGCGATAGTCCGGACCGCGGCGCGAGGGCTCGACGATGCAGCCCACCGACTGCAGGTGACGTTCCACGAGCTCGGGATCGATTGTGAACCCGGCAACGGTCGACGGCAGGTCCAGAGGCAACCGAATGGTCGTAGACGCCCGCGGGGCCTCATGGCCGGTCAGCCCCATGGAAGTACCGCCGGTGAGTTCAACGATCAGTTGCATTGCCCGGGCTGATGCGCTCGCGGCAAGGGTGGGGTCGACTCCCCGTTCGAAGCGACGAGACGCCTCGGTGCTGAGCTTGTGGCGCCGCGCCATGCGAGCGACGGTGACGGGGTTGAAGTGTGCGGCTTCGATGGCGACGGTGGTGGCAGAGTCCGAAATCTCGGTCGCCAGTCCTCCCATAGTGCCCGCCAGCGCCACGGGGCCTGCATCGTCGGCTATGACGAGGTCACCGGCGTGCAGTTCGCGGACGACATGGTCGAGGGTTTCGAGTCGTTCACCAGTTGCGGCCAGACGCGCCGTCAAACTGCCCTTGAGCTTGGCGACGTCAAAGGCGTGGAGTGGTTGACCGGTCTCGATCATCACGTAGTTCGTGATGTCAACCAAGATGTTCACCGGCCGCATGCCCGCCGCGATCAGCCGCTGGCGCATCCAGTGGGGAGTCGCTGCTCGCGCGTCAACGCCGGTGACAGTCCGCAATGTGAACACATCGCAATGCTCGAAGTCGTCACTGGCGCACCCAACCGGCACCGCTCGTGGGTCCGGCTGCGCCAGGGGCACGAGATCGGCGACCGAGTCGCGAAACGGTATGTCGTAGGCGATCGCTGCCTCACGGGCTATGCCGCGAATCGACAGCGCATAGCCCCGATCAGGCGTCACCGCAATGTCCAAGACCTCTTCCCCGAGGCCGAGCACGCTTCGCGCATCTTCCCCTGGATCAGCCGTTCCCGGAGCGAGCACAATGATGCCATCGTGATCCTCCCCGATCCCGAGCTCCCGCGAAGAGCAGATCATTCCGTCGGACAGGTGTCCATAAGTTTTGCGAGCCGTGATCGCGAATGGCCCCGGCAAGACTGCGCCCGGCAAGGCAACCACCACGATGTCGCCGAGGACGAAGTTGGTGGCACCGCAGATGATGCCGCGCTGTCCGCCATGCTGGGGGCCCACATCCACCTGGCAGAAGCGGATTGGTTTGCGGAATTCGGTGAGTTCGCTGATGTCCATAACCTGGCCGACGACAATGTCTCCGGCCACTTCCCCGATCACGTCGACGGTCTCTACTTCGAGGCCGAGCCGAATCAGTTCTTCGGCCAGCGTCCGACCATCGACGTCGCTAGGAAGGTCCACGAGCTCGCGGATCCACGACAAGGGGGCGCGC
Source organism: uncultured bacterium (assembly GCA_965651595.1). GTDB lineage: Bacteria > Actinomycetota > Actinomycetes > S36-B12 > UBA10799 > CBFGTA01. The sequence goes on from CBFGTA010000063.1 coordinate 8,152, forward strand.
ATCTAGGCCTCCATTCCGAAAGCAGACGTGAACCGCACGTCACCTTCGACCATGTCGCGCATGTCGGTGATGTCGTGGCGGAACATCAGGGTCCGCTCCAGCCCCATCCCGAATGCGAATCCGCGGTACGTGTCAGTGTCGATTCCGCACGCTTGCAGAACTCGCGGGTTGACCATCCCGCAGCCACCCCATTCGATCCACCCTTCGCTGCCGCAGGTGCGACACGGGTTCGACGGATCACCGACACTCGCACCTCGGCAAGCGAAGCACTGCAAGTCCAGTTCCGCCGACGGCTCGGTGAACGGAAAGTACGACGGTCTCAGCCGCGTGGCGATTCCGGCACCGAACACTGTCGATGCCAAGTGGTCCAAGGTGCCCTTGAGGTCGGCCATGGTGATGCTAGTGTCGACGACCAGTCCTTCGATCTGGTGAAATACCGGCGTGTGGGTGGCGTCGAGTTCGTCCGTGCGGAACACGCGTCCTGGGCACACAACATAGACCGGAAGTTCGCGGTCAAGTAGAGCCCGAATCTGGACCGGAGACGTGTGTGTTCGAAGGAGGACACCAGCTTCAGGGGGCTCCACGAAAAATGTGTCTTGCATTGTGCGAGCCGGATGGTCAGGGGCAATGTTGAGGGCATCGAAGTTGTACCACTCGGCTTCGATTTCGGGACCTTCAGCCACCTTGTAACCCATCGACACAAATACGTCAACAAGCAGTTCCGACACAGTGGTGAGGGGGTGGCGGGCACCGAGTGGCTTGCGGGCCGCGGCGATCGTGACATCCACTCTTTCGGCCTCGAGCGCTGCGGCCGCCTCCCGCGACTCAAGTTCCTCTTCGCGACGAGTGTAGGCAGATCGGACGGCGCCGCGGGCTGAACCGATGCGCTTGCCCGCATCGGCCCGAGCCGTCGGTGGTAGGGCGCCAATCTCTCGGTTGGCCAGAGCGAGGCGACTGCGATCACCGAGGTGGTCGGTACGCACCTGCTTGAGGTCTGCCAGAGTTGCGGCGGCTGCGATCGCGGCCAAGGCCTCGGCCTGGGCTGCCTCCACGGCACCGGCCTCAAGCCAGCTGACCTCGACGGGATCGTAATCCTTATTGGGCGCGCTCATGTGCTCCTCACGCAATCACCAGTCGTCGGTATCAGTCGTTCCCCCACCCGCTACCGGGGCGTGCCCACGATACTCGACTCGCGAGCAGCGAGCGGTACGCGGGCACGCGCGGATCTCGAAACAACGTGTGTCACGCACGACCCGTTCGCTCTCAGTGGAGGCTTGGGGCGAGTGAATCGAGGAGGTAGTGGCTGGCTCCTACGCCTCGGACATAACCTCGGGCTGTGGGGCGGCGGCGGCCCGTTCGGCGGCGCGCCGCTCGGCTTCAGCGAGTTCATCGGCGGGAACTGCCGGGGATTCTATGCGGGTCACCGGGTTGCGGCTGTCGATCCACGCCTCGAGGGGTGCGGCAGATTCGTACGAGGTGATCAGGCAGTACCGAGGTTCGCTGCCGGGATGCCACACAGCGTGATAGAGCCGCTGCGTGTCGATGACGACCTGCGCACCAGCGGGCAGTGGCACGCGGGTTTCAGTGGACGGGTCGTTCTTGTCTTCCCGCAGGATCATCAGCGAGTCTGGGTTGTCGGTGAGGTTGAAGAACGCGCGCACCACCCAGCCGGTCCCCTCCGGATTGAGCCGGTTGTTGTCGTCGATGTGCAGGTTGTGGATGGCATCCGCGTAGGAGTTCGGCTGCAGCTCGATGACGCGGCAGCGGCCGATGTTAACGTTGGGTTCTTGAGCCCGCTCGACGAGTCGGGGAGCCTTGGCCACATTGCTCGGCACCCACACGCCGTCCTTGTCAGTCTTGGCCGGGGTGTGATTCCAGAAGCCGTCGCACTCCATGTCGCCATAGGCCGACGCCAATGGGGCAAACCGGGTGTCGCCTGAGGACTTCCAGTCCACGTACTCGACGTCGAGCCACTCTTGAGGATCGGCAGCCTGGTTGTACTGGTCGACGATGACATATCCGGATTCGTCCAGAATCGGCATCTTGTAGTACGACATGTTTCCTCCTCATCGTCGTGGCGGGTGCCACGGTGGCCTCGGTGCGCCGCTCATCCTGCGCTCCCCCACACTCGGATTCAAGTAAGGGTAGCCTAACTCTCTGACTACGGTGGCATCCGACTCGCGGTGTCGGCCACCACCATTACTGCTTGTCCGGAGTCCTACCCGTCGGTCAACGGCGCAAACCCCGGTGGTCAACGAAGCTACCGGGACCGCCGCCAGGCCCCTGCCGCCACGCTCAGAGATGCCAAGGGAATCCGAACCGACCAGAAGGACTGGGTTCGCCGGAGAGAGCCTCCCCGGTGCATCCGCGGATCCTTGTCCGCGGGTCCTTGACTGCACAGCAAATAGTCACTTGATCTGGATCCGTGAATGACATATCATTCTGACCTTTGTGTCAGGAGCGCGACGGATTCGGTGGCCAGCTCGGTGAAACGCGGCCTTGGATTGCAGCTCGCACACTAAATGACAGCTCGCCGGAGATGTATCCATGATCGAGGCCGGGCCGACGACGGCGAATGAAGGAGTGGGACGTGACTAGTCAGCCGCAGCTGGCCATTGAGGCCGTCGGACTGGTGAAGAAGTTTGGAGACACCACGGCCATCGGTGGTGTCGATCTGGCGGTCACTGCTGGGTCTGTTTACGGAGTCCTCGGCCCCAACGGAGCTGGTAAGACGACCACAATGAAGATCCTCGCCACGCTTCTGAAGCCCGATGGAGGGTCGGCGCGCGTGTGCGGGTTCGATTGCGTCGCCGACCCGGCCCAGGTACGCCGCCGCGTCAGCCTGACGGGCCAGTTCTCGTCGGTCGACGACGACCTGACGGGACTGGAGAACCTGCGCCTACTGGCGCGGCTGCTCGGGTTCCGTGGGCGCGATGTCCGGGCTCGGGCAGACGAAATGCTGGCGGCTTTCGGTCTCGCTGAGGCTGCCGACAAGCAGGTGAAGAACTATTCCGGTGGCATGCGTCGCCGTCTCGATATCGCGGCCAGTCTGCTCGTCGTTCCCGAAGTAATCTTCCTCGACGAGCCGACCACCGGACTGGATCCGCGGTCACGCAACCAAGTCTGGGACATTGTGCGAGCACTCGCAGGGCAAGGCACCACGGTGCTCTTGACCACCCAGTACCTCGATGAAGCCGATCAGCTCGCCGACCGCATCGCGGTGATCGACCACGGTCGAGTGATTGCCGAGGGTACGAGCCTGCAGCTCAAACAATCAGTCGGGGCGGGCAGACTGTCACTCAACGTGGGAGACGGCTTGGCTCGGGACCAAGCGATCACTTTGCTCGACGCCATGCCCCATGTGGAGCGCGAGGCGGAGGTCAACGGAAGTGGCATCGTATTGCGGGTCGACGGTGCCACCACGGCTCACGCGGTGATCGGTGATCTAGTGGCGGCGAACATTCCGGTAGACAGCTTTTCCCTGGGGCACCCCAGCCTCGATGAAGTATTTATGGCCCTCACGGGTCGGCCTGCTGAGGAGGTCAATGATGAGCAGTAGTGACACTTCCACCATCACGTCAGGACTGAGCGTAGAGTCGGCTCTCCACCGACGCGCCGACGTGGCTCCCCCGTCAGCGGTGAGTGCGTCGTTCACGTTCGCCCACCGGGCGTTGCTCAAGATCAAGCATGTGCCGGAACAACTCTTCGACGTGACGGCCTTCCCCATCATGTTCACGCTCATGTTCACCTACCTGTTCGGAGGTGCGCTCGCAGGCAGCCCCACGGAGTACCTGCAATTCCTCCTGCCTGGCATCCTCGTGCAGACGACGGTGTTCCTGACGATGTACATCGGCATGAACTTGGCGACCGACATTGACAAGGGCATGTTCGACCGTTTCAAGTCCCTCCCCGTGTGGCAGCCGTCCACCCTCGTCGGAGCCATGCTCGGTGACGTTGTGCGGTTCCTGATGGCCAGCGCCATGGTTCTCGTGTTGGGCTTCATCTTGGGCTTCCGACCGACGGGCGGCATCGGCGGAGTCTTCCTCAGCCTGATATTGGTACTCATCTTCTATCAAGCACTGACTTGGATCTGGATCCTGCTCGGACTGACGGCCAGGACTCCACAGTCAGTCATGGCGATCGCCATGATGGTTCTGTTCCCGGTTACTTTCATCAGCAACGTGTTCGTTGACCCGGCCACCATGCCGGGGTGGCTACAAGCAGTAGTCAATGTCAATCCGATCACGTATCTCGTTGATGCCTGCCGCGGGCTGATGGCTGGCGAATTCCCGGGTCACGACATCCTGGTCGTGGTGGTTGTGTCGGTCGCTCTGACGGCGATCTTCGCGCCGCTGGCCATGGTTCGCTACCGGAACAGATAGCCCGCCCGCTCCGACCATCGCAGTTGGCTCACCTTGATGCGGATCACGGGCCGAAGGGGCCAACTATTGCTCCATTTCTACTACTACTACTACTCCACTGGTGAGTAGCAGTCTCCGCGTAGCTAGCGAAAGATGGCAGTGGGTTGTGGGTTGTGGATTGGGGTGGGTGGTTGTCGTACCCCTGTCATAGTGTTCGAACATACGTTCCATTAGTTGCTGGTGTTGCTGGCCGGAGTCTTGTGGCAGCGGCAGTGGCAGTGGCAGTGGCGGTGTTGGTGGGGAAGGGGGTGGGTGAGTGTTCGATTCAGAGCCCGTCGAGCCGGGGTCGGCTAACGCGCCCGACACGCCAACCCCCACCCCTGCCTCCCCAGCTCCCGCC
>CBFGTA010000064.1:0-12595 GCA_965651595.1 uncultured bacterium
CTGGAATCGCTCAAGCGCGGCTGGGTAGTCACGCCAGCTGTGGCCATGACGAAGAGCAAGGATGTGGTGCACCGGGTGGTGGGCAAGCCGGGAGTCATTCTGATTTCTGAAGGTCCCGCGAATCGGGTGGGGAACTTGCTCGCCAACGAGCGCAAGAAGACTGCCCGAGTGGTGCCCGATGTCGCGATTATCGAGCTTCAGTCAGGCAACGAAGAGGGACAGATTCCTTTGCGCAAGCTCAACCGCACCGTGATGAAGCAGAAGCGCACGCTGGCCGGTGGGCAAGTGCTCGAGGTTCGTCGTCGTCTCGAGGCACTCAAGACTGCTCCCGTCGGAGCACCGAAGGGCCCTCTGCCCAAGAGCGTGCGCGCCGCCCGGATCCCCCGCGGCTAGCGAGCGGCTGCCCGTTAGCGGGTTTTGCCAGTCCCGCTGCAACGGCCTAGAAGGTGACGCTGAACAGATCCGTATCAACCGTCTGGGACCACCAAGCTAGCTTGTAGCTCCCCTTGAAATGGGCCTTGACATACCTGGAACTAGCGTCTCGATACGTCACAGTCACGGTGCCATTCACGTCAGCCACTCCCAGTACAGATAGTTTGGCGGAAGTGGCCATGACCACACTGGTTACCCGACCCTGGTCGGACGCAGCGCTGCCGGAGAACGAGAGCCCTTTCCCGAGGATGCTTGCCTTACCGTTCCAAGTCAGAGCCGCAGTGGTGACCGTGCCAGTTCTCGTGTTGACTTCGACCGCAAATTCCAGCGAACCGTCAAGGTCCACCGCGCCATAGTCCAAGTCTGCGGAGGCTGTACCGGAAGCCGTGAACGTCCCCGACTGCGCGTTGAACCCGAGGTCGAACGCTATGTCCTGTTTTCCGAAGCGGATGCCGCCAGCGAATCCGATTCCGATGTCGGACGTAGCGGTATCGATGTCGAGTGCCAAGGAGCTCTTCTTGAATGTGACTCCCGCGAGGTCCCATGAACCCAGTGAGACCTGTGATTGGACTTGCAGGCCAGGGGCAGCACTACTTGGTGGGCTAAACGATGACGAGACGGTCACTGGAGAGGCGCCGATACTGCCGTTGAACACCATCTGGTAGCCAGGTTCAACCGTCGTGGTTGTGCCATCTGGCATCTGAATCCCACAGCCCAACGGGGCGATGGCGATCTTGGCATACGTCGCTGTGAGGATACCTGCGTTCGCAATATCCAATGCGAGACGGGACTCGTCGTAGTCGCCGAGCGCCATCGTGAGGCAAGAGTTGGCGGCGTTGCCCAACTGGATCGCGACAGCAACGGGAGTATCGGGCTGAATGCCAATATCTGACACCCACCGGTGAGGTACGTTGACATCGGCAACGAGTGCAATCGAAGATGATGCCCCAACGGTCCCGCTAACTGCCAGATCCCTCACGGTGAGGCCTTCGACACCGAATGCGTCATCCGTGGATTCGCCTCCGTTGGACACCCCGGCTGCCAACGCCAATGACCCTCTTGAAAAATCGACACCCAGGCTGGCCGCCACCGGCGTGGTGCTAGCTGCTACTGACCCGTCTTCCGACGCTACAGTCGTGATGCGACCGTCAACCGACACGCCGGCCCGGGCGTGTGATCCTGTAGCGAAGCTCACCCACAGTCGACCCCTACCACCGATGTGCAGACGGGTGGAAGCTGTCCGCCCCACTTCGACTTCCGGCACAGCGAGGCTCGCCGACAGGTCGCCTGACCAACCGGCCGCCATCGGCGTGATTTGGCCGTCGACGACCAATTCGGCCGACAGTTGTGAGGACAATTCACTGAGCTGGGGGATCGTTGTTTCGCCATGGAGGCGTAACTGGCGCGCTGCTACGTCTAGAGTTGTGGAGTCTGTAACTTCGACCGTCGCGGCATACGACGAATACACGATGATGCCGTTCGAGAGCGTCGGACCGGGATCACCCATCTGGAGTGTCGGTAGTTGCCCCACGAGGCAATAGCCATTCTTGTCTACTTGGCCAGCGATCCGCACGTCCACACCTAGCACTTGGACGTTGGCCCGGAGCGCGTAGGAGGCAGCAGCCAAGACATCCTCTGACGATGAGCCCTGGGCATTCCGTGTCTGTGGCTGGCACAACAAGGCATCACCTGTGGCAGCGATGCCGAGCTTGAGCGCCGATAGCTTTAACTCCTTCGGCCCGAACTCGCCGGGGATAGGTAGCCAGAGTGCTGACCGAATCGAGTTCGTGGCAACGTGTCGGCTAGGGAGGATGTTCTTGATGCGGCCGAGGCGTGGTCTCAGTTTTCTGGGGCCAACCCCCTGCACGCGCAGTTTGAACTGACGCTTTTCGACAGTTGGCCCGGAACGCAGACGCGCCGAGATGAGGTACGTACGCGGCTTCTTTCCTTTGAGCTGCGGTACGCGAAAAACAGTAGTTTGCTTCCCATCGGTAACAGTCGCCGACTTGGGTGTCACCCACCGGATCTTCTTTCCTGGGGTTGGAGACCCGACTGGTCGTGCCGTCCAGTTAATTCTCCCTGGTCTCGAGCCGAGACCCGCCACGTGAAGCGGCACGTGCACTTGCCGTGACTTTGCCGACCGCGTTGCAGCCACGTCTCGAGGCGGCCGCAGGATTCGCAGCCTCAAGCGAGGATCGATGCTGACTGGTGCGGCCGCGCGCGCTGACTGTCGCACTCCGTCTGCCTGCGGTGTGTGTACCCGCCACGTGGCCTTGACCTTCAGCCGGGACTGGGCGACATTCTTGGCCCGTGCCGCGACAGTCGCATTGATCCGCTGCGCAGCAGTTCCCACCTTGATCCTTTTCTGATGGGCGCACACGGTCGAACGTTGGCTACGGTGGATTTGACACTTCCACCGAGAACCCCCGGCATCGGTGAAACGCAGCGGCTGCCCAGTCTTGAGCGTCACCTTGAGGTGGGAGACCCGCCCTTGCCGAACTGCCCGCGGTAGGGAAACCGCGACCTGGCCCCGACCGGCCTGACGCGGGGCCACCGTAACCGTGGGGACCACTGCGAGAACCGGGCTAGCGGTAAGGATCTTCCCTCGTGATGTGACCCCATCAATGGCGCCAGAACCGAGTGCCTTCATGAACTGCTTGTAGCCAGCGGCAGCTCCCGGGGGTGGCTTTCGGTTATCGCTGTCTTGACGAGTGGCAGCCGTTGATCCACCGGGCTGGTCAATCGCTGCCAGCGTTCTCGCAGTCTCACCGGCAGCCGTGCTGGCAACTGCCGCATTGCCGGGTGGTAGCGTGACGCCCGGGAGCAAGATCGCGATGACACACGTGGCCGAAACCACTTGGGCGAACCGGGATGTGAAGAAGTTGCGCGTCATAGGTCGATCTTCAAGAGTTGCACGTCGAACTCGTCGTCAGCCCACCACAGAATGTCGTAGCTGCCTGTCATGCCGAGTGTGATGGTCTTGCCATCTTGACCGGCGTCATAAGCCAGTGTGATTGTGCCGGTCAGGGAATAGTCGTAGAGACTCAGATCGACCTCCGTCGATCCAGTGGCATTGCTTATCGCGCCGTCGACGTAGTCGGCCCAAATTGTGACTGGGATTCCCACGCCGAGGACGCGAATGTCACCTTTCCAGCCGGAAGAAACCGCCGAAATAGCCCACGATTCTCGATCTGCCGTCACCCGGTGGAAATAGTCGCCCGCCATGCGAAGCTTCCCCATGGAAATGTCGGCCCGCCCAGCAGCTTCGAGGACGACATTCTGGCCTGATGCGCGTAGTGAGAAGTCGACCGCCACTGTATTTCCAAGAAAATCCAGATCACCAGTAATATCGACATCAAATGTGTTGGCCTGCGTGTCGATTTCGAACGAGACTTGTCCGTTCGAGACGGTGACGCCACCCACCGTCCACGAAGATGGCAATGCGACATCTCCACTGAAGCTGAATCCTTCGCGCCCAACTTGTGTAGCAGGCAGTTCAGCTCGTCCAATCAGGTCGATGTTGCTGCCAGCTACGCTTCCACGCAATCCGAACACGAAACCTGGATCGATCGTCTTGGATGCTCCACTTGGCAGAACCGCTTGGCATCCCTGGGGTGCGACGAACAGGTTGACGTAGCGGGCCGTCACGACCCCGGCATTGGCCAGGTCCAGCACGGTCTGGGAACCTTCTTCGTCACCAATCGACGCGCGAAGACAGCTGCTGTCGTCCCTGGCGAGGCGAGCCATGAAGTCGACCTGCGCACTGGAATCGATACCGGTCGCAGCGGTCCAGGTCTTGGGCAGGCTGCCGGAGGCCGTGAGAGAAACGGCGGCTTCACTGGAACTGAGGACCGCCCCAAGCGACAGCTCGCTGAGACTCAATCCCGACACACCAAGAGCGTTGGAGACGCTCGATCCCACACGCGAGTCGTCAAGGCCGGCGACAAACTTGGCGCCTTGTTTGGACGCGTTGAAGAATACTTGCACCGCGAGCGGGGTGGTAGATGCATCCACAGAACCATCGCTCGATCCCGCTGTCGACAGATCCCCCGCCGCCGCGAATCTCAACTTGGCCTCCTCCCCGGGGACATACACAAGATCTACGGTGCTGGTTCCGCTAATCGAGATGTCGCCGGTGTTGGAAGTCACAATGGAGGTGTCGGGCAACTCGTAGCGGGCGGACCCAACCAGTCCGACATTCTCACTCGCAGCAGTGAACACGGTGCCGCGAAATGTCGTTGACCCGCCTAGCACAGGTAGTACGGACGACACTACGCTGCCCAACGCCAGCGTGCCCCCTACTGCCAGTTCGCCCGCCGAGATCGACCATTCTGTGCCGTCGGCAAAACTCATGTCAGTAGCAAATGAGGAGTAGGCAACCTTTGCGTTGGATAGTGTCGGCCCGTTCTGTCCACCTAGCGAAATCCGGGTGCTCTCACCACTAAAGCAGTAGCCGGACGGACCGATCTGTCCTTGAACGGCAACTCGTGCTCCCAGTACGCGAGCGTTCGCACGGATGGCATATGTCAGGTCTTTCAGGTTCACAGATTTGGTGGCCGTGGCAGAACACGGGCTGTCGGCAGCATCCGGGGCTAGTACTAGGTAGATGTCGGTGAGGGAAAGTTCCTTCGGCCCCAACTCAGAATCATTCAGTTTGATAGAAATGGTGTCGGAGTCCCGTGGCGTGGTTCGATAACTTCTCGCGCCTAACCGCCCCAAAGACTCCAACCGTGACTGGACGGCCGACGGTACCTTGCCACGCAGGCGACGCGTCTTCTCGGGAATTGCCACGATCTTGGTTGCACGCTTCACGCTAGCCCCGAGCGAACGTGACGTAACACTGACCTTGAAGGATCGCTTTTTGCTCGTCTTCTTCAATACCGGCAGCAGCAACTTCGCAGTAACTGTGCCGTCGCCGACGCTGACCCGCCTTGGGGTCAAGAGCTTCACCCCACTAGGAACCTGCCATCGGATTGTCGCTGGCTGCCCCTTCGTGCCACGGACAGTTGCGGACACTGCAACTTCACGCATGAAACGGTTCCGCTTGGAGGTCACGTAGAACGAGCGACTGGGTCGGGGTAGTTGCATTCGCATCTTGGGATAGACATCGACATTTGTGCGGGCACGGTCCAAATGTGTTCGCCAGGACTTCCCTACCCTGGACTGCCAGCGGGCTTGAACGATGATGCTACCGCCCCGGCGAGTGGCCTTCTTAGCACCGAACTGAACTTTCAATGGTGCAACCTTAGCGCGGGTTTTGAAGCGTGGATGAGAACAGACGGGAGCGCTCCCGCGCGTGCAGGACCAGCGCTTACCGTTGAGCTTCTCGATCGTCGCACCGCGAGATCCTCGTACGGTGAGACGCAACTTACGGACCGAACCTGGACGCATCCGCGGCGTCGAGATGAGCGCCAGGCCCCTTCCAGCCACTCGGGCTGGCGATACTTGGGAAACCGTCGTCGACAACACGGCAGACTTCTTGGAGCGGATTCCTTGACGTTTTACTCTCACGTCATCGGCGATCGCTGAGTCAAAATCTTTTGATGCCTTCGGCAGGGAACGCGGGTCGAGGAGGTTGCCACGGGTCGCGTCGGCCGGCTGCGCTGGGAGCAGGACGAACCCCACCGATAGGGCGAGTAGCGCGATCAACGCGTTTCGGGCCACTAACCACGCCAGCGATTGCCGGCCGCCTTGTGTTGCTGAGATCCGGCCGGATTGCTGGTCGCTAGCTGTCGACATGGTTCCTGACCGTAGTAACCAACCGGGGTGACCGATTTCGTTCTATCGTGCCCGCACCCCACAACGGCTGGCATGACTGCCACCTTCGGTCTCGACGATCGGGAAACGACTAGCGGAGCTACTCGACGTGATAGGAGCAGCTCCGCTAGTCGTTGGACCCTTGGGCAAGAACTGGGATGTACTGACCGTGAGTCCAGGGTTCATGTCAGCTCACTGGGCAGCCAATTCAATCGGCGGCCACCTGCGAGCGCGTCACGAACTACTGGTGGTGAAGTTGAAGACGTCGATCTTCAGTGTCTTGTCACCATCGTTGAAACCGTACTGAACGTAATAGGTGGTCGATGGCTCCAATCCCGTTAGGTACGCGCAAACACCGATATTGACGCCACCACTCGAACCGCCGGTAAGGGTGGACGGATCTGGTGTCACCGACACCGCATCGGACATGTCGCTGTGCGTCGAGCACTCCTAGGCGATCGTGGCCCTCCAGGTGGTGCCGGTGCCACTAATTCCGCCAGCCACGGCCGACGTCTAGTGCCCCACGGCACCCGTGGGGCACTAGACCGTTACAGCGTGCTCGAAACAGTGGCGAGGCTTCCTTGATTCTTCCACTCGCTGACCGAGCTCGTCGTCCACAGGAATGTATCTTCGTCGACGTTCGGCGCGATCAGGAGCCCGTAGAACGCATCACCCTTGCCAGTGAGCTGGCCCGTGCGGGGTCCCATGCACAGAGACGACACAGATTGCCCGTAATATCCGCCTGTCGGACAGTCACGCTTCTTCCAGTCCCCTGACGAATAAGTGCGACTCATACGGTAAAACGACTTGGCGTACACCCCCGTAAAGGTCAAATAGTCATTCTCTGCGGCAAGATGTAAAATACAGTCGTATGCCGCAGATTCGGCAAATGTGTCGTAGACATACGGATATAACTCGTTGTCCCCGACGCCACCGCCATAATAATTTGTATCGCAGCTGCGATTCTCATCCGAATCGAACCATCCTGCCCAAGCCTCGTTCGTCCAAGACAACTGACCAGCACCGTCTTCCCCATTCATGGGCGGGTAGGATGAATCGTAGGCTGCGGCCACAAGAGAGTTAGCACTAGTGTTCGTAAGGTCTGTACCAAGGTATGACCACTTGAACTGATAGGTAGCGTCACTGGGCCCTGTCTTGCCCGGGCCGACGAATCCGACATCCGCAAAGGCCGAGCTCATGCCGTCGCTGTCTTGGTCGTACGCACTGGAATTCGACCCTACGTTTTCAATCAGTTCCTTGTACTCGTCCGAAGTGCCGAACCGGAACTCCAGGTCAGTGTGTGGCGAGATCACCTGCGGATCCTTAGCGTCCGACGAGTCACCTTCTGGAGACAAGTCCAGTATGCCCACAGAATACTCTCCGCTCACTTCTTCCCCTGAGTCGTTGGTGACAGTCTCCTCCGAATAGCCGGTGTAGAAGGGATAGTCGGCACTGCCGCCAGAGAGATCGGGGTCCGACTGCTCTGTGTCGTAGTTCTTCCACTTTGTAGCACCGGACATCCCCGTGATATCGACCGCGTACTTCCACCACGCGGTTCCGTAGTCACTGGAGCCACTGACGGAGTTGACAATAATTTGTTCCACCGCGGCTTCCGGCGCACTGTCCGCCATGGCACCTAGGACAGTGACGTACTCGTCCAGGGAGATCGCCGTCGCACAAGGGGTGTTCATCTCCAGGCTAATGGAGCTCGTAGACACCGAATCATTGAGCGTGCACCCACTGGTCAACTCTCCCGTGACCTGCTCGCGGAACGTCTGCCAGGCGAGACTGTTAGCGAGGCCGTTGGCCACGGCGCTGGACATCATGTCGTAGTTGGAGATCAACGTGTTGACGTCTCCCCCGGACAGGAGTTGAGTCCCAGCCGAAGTGAATACATCTTGGATCGCCAGAAACAGGGATGTCGAGCTGCTCGGAGTTTCGTTGTACGTTGTGATGGCCTGCGCCAGGTCCGAGTAGCTTGAGGCGAATCGATCCGTGAACTTTGCCAACTGCTTGCATGCGGAGGCTGGCGTTTGCCCGGTAGAACTGTAGCCAGACGGAGCTGTGAAGTACGTACTGCTGTCGAATAGTGCAGTACACAGTTCTGAGTCGGTATCGTCGGAGCTCACGCTGGCGTCGGTGTCGGCCGCCGTTCCTGCCATCAAGGTTTGGTACAAGTTCCAGTCTGCGAGGTAGACGCTGAGCTTGTTGAACCCGCTGGAGGATGACAGAGAGGCGAGGGTCGAGTCGGAGTTGTCTTCCAACAGTTCGGCAACTTCGCCTGAGAGCTCACTGAGTTCAGCGGACATCGAAGAGAGCTCGTCCAGTATCTCCTTCACCATCGAGGCAATGGTCTGGTTCGAACTCTTGCATCCCATGATCGTCGAGAGAATATAGACCTTACTCAAACTTGATCCACAGACTGCCCAGTTGGCAGCTGATTCTAGGGCCGATTTGACGAGTCCGGTCACACCCTCCTCAATCGACTCTTCCAGCGACTTGCGCGGTGCGATGGGACGTGACTCCACCTTCGGCCTGAAGTCCTGGGTGCGTTTCTTGAGGACTTGCCGGGCCACTTTCGTGGTGTACTTGTTCAGTCCACCGTTCTTGTTGGCCAGCCGGTTGAGTCGAGTCGGGTCAAAGTTGGTAGTGGGGGCGAGTGCTGCCTGCCCGAGTCGATAAATCTTCGCGCCACGTGGAGGCGTCGGCAACTGAAGATACTTGGCCACAGCGCGGTTGGCTTTCCGGAACGATATCTTTCCTACTTGCTGGCGGTGCCGTTTGTGGTACTTAGCGGCGATCGTGGTTACTGGGTTAACCATCTGTCCCGGCTCGTTCAGCCTCCCCAGTGCGTGCAGCTTGGCCTTGTTCTTCTTGCCCCGCGACTTGCCGCCCCGTGCGGTGATAATGAACCCCTGCGGTACTTTGCGGGTCGTAGCTACGTGGAACATTCCGAACCGATCGGTCTTGTTGCCTTTGAGTAGGGGAACCTTCTTGCCGGATTTCCGACGGAGCACAATGGTGGCGTTCTTGACGGGCTTGCCTCCTACCTCAACGTAACCCATCAGTGAGGAAAGCTTCTTCTTCCGCTTCTTCGGTTTATCCCGCCGAGGCGAAGGTTGTGAATCTACTGCCGCACCCGGAACTGCACGGGCCTCGTCACCGTCGGTGCCAGCCACAGGCACATCGGCGCCTTCGTCGGTCTGGGAGTCATGACTGACTTCACCGCCAGTCCCGTCGCCACTACTCGACGTCGGTGTCGGAACCGGAGTCGAATCGATGGTTGCTGCAGCATACGCCGAGCTCGACACAAGCACCATACTCACAACAACGGCGACGCTCACCAGTATGCGGAGACCAGTTGGCACTCCGGACATCCCGTTCAACACAATGCAGCCCTCCTCGGAACGGCGACCACGCGGTATGGAGCCGCCGAACCCATCCTGGGATGTTGGCTGGGATGCGTTGCTTGATCTACGGTGCCAGCCCCCCACAACCACACTGCGGCCACGACGATGGGTCCGGCCATCGGCCGTTTTCGGGCGCCAGCATCAGTGGACAGTCGAGAGAGCCACGGATGCCAGCTCTCACTTCTGCATGCGCGACGGCCTCGCGGACACGGCGATATTTCCCCGATCGAATGCCCGGGCGGCCAACACGCGACGGCTAGAATTCGCGTCGTCTTCGTCGAGTTGAAGCGACCTGTAGAGACGTCGGATGGCGTGTTCCACCGCCTTGAGGGTGACGCCGAGTGTTTCCGCTATTTGGCTGTTGGTGTGACCCTCGGCCACCATGCGCAAGATGTCGGCTTGCTGGGGGGTGACGACGAAGTCGGCTCTCCTGCCCGGCCTCACTGCGGCACCGTGACCTGAAATCGCGCAATCTATAGCTTGAGACAATCGTTCGATGCTGTCGAGTTCCTCTTTGGCAAGATAGGCAAATCGCGAGTCGTCTACCCGTAGGTCACCAATCAACCGGGGTGTGCGGTATGCGGTGAGTACAACGATCGCTGTCCAGGGACATCGGCGCACAATCTCCTCGATAACGACAGTACCTGGTATCCCATCGCCCAGGTTGAGGTCGACCACTGCAAGGTCGAAATCCGCTTCTCCGAGGGTTTGGAGGGCTTCACTTCCGGAAGCGACAACATCGGTTTCGAAGCCCAGTCGGGCGATAATTTCAGCCAGCAACACTCGTGTCAGCGCACTATCCTCGACGATCAGCGCGTATCTGCCTTCCACTGTGACTCCTCGAGAGTTTCGGCCGCGCTGGTCAGGCTTGGATCGCCTTCTAACCGCGACTGATAGTTGTCGGTGTCTCCACCGTGTCTGATCACTCTTGCTGTCATGATTGCACCCGACATCGACTGTGGTTCCAACGTGATCTGCACGCCGCGCGAACGAAGCCGGGGGAAGCCAATTCCTACGCTGCCGGTTGGGAGTCGAAAACGGCCATCGTCCTCCATACGCACAGTGACTTCCCTCGCCGTCGACTCGATTGAAACATGGATGCTCTCCGCCCCCGCATGCCGAACAGCGTTTGCAGTACCTTCTCCAACAATGTCAATGACCAATTGCATCACCTCAGGAGTGCGGGCCCAATCGTGGTCGATCCTGGTCGCGCCGATCCGCATTGCGACAACTCCGTTCCACGCCTTGACACTGTCTTCGAGCGCGCCCATCAGATCCTGAGTGGAAGGCAACGTCGCCGCCCAGGGCCGCCCCGACCGCAATCCTTCCACGACTTCCTGCAGGGTCGCCACGACATGCAGAATTCGATCCCGAACGGTCGTGGGATCCGTCGATCGAGCGGCTTCGTCGTTAGCCGAAGCTTGGTTTGCGACCAGATCCAGTGCCGTGGCGCAGGCCAGTAGTTCTGATTGCACTCGACCGTGAAGGAAGTCCACCCATGCGCGTACTCGGCTGTCAAGTAGGCGCGACAGAATATCGACCTCCCAGCAGATGGCTGTCCGCTCCGTTGACAGCTGACTCCGATCAGCTCGTGTTGCTGCAATGTAGGTCGTAGCAGCATGGACAGCCACGAACACGATCAGGGCAAGTGCGGCAAGAGTGACAGGGCCAAATGGGGCTAGTGAACGTGGACCCAGGAACGCCACCGCTCCCACTATGACCAAGAGCCAAAGCGCTATCCATACTCGGATCGATGCAGCGGTGAACAGGAGCACGTACGCGGCTGCTACACCGAACACAATAGCGGCACCGAAGCCCACCGCGCCCAAACCAAGCGGACTGGTTGGGTGCGCCGTTGCGACTTGGCCTGCCGTCAGCGAATTGACAGCATCCGACGCGACAAGGCAAGCCAGCGCCAAGATCGATAACTGAGCCATCGACCATAGGCGCGAACGTGACGAGTGGCCTGGGAATCGCGCAGCAGGTAGCGACATAACCAACGCCACCATCAGTGTGGCGGCCACGACTGATGCCTGAACTAGTGCTGCGCTGATACTGCCGGTGTACCCGTAAAGCGGCAGTATCAACGTCACTGCAATCACAACCACCGCGACACTCCCCGAACCGAACGTGATCGGCCGTGCCAGTATCCGCCACTCCCATATGTTCTCTGGGGGATTGCAAGCCCGTGGCTGGTTAGCTAGCGGCGGTTGCACCGCAATCGGCGGCATCGAGCCCCGGCGCGCCATCTCATGGCTCAGCAACCGGACAGTCTCGCTGGTTGCTCGCAATGAGCGGGCCCAGTTCAACAGTTTCGCTTTCGCTGGCACTAGATCCGGTGGCGAGTCCGCTGACGTGGTGTTGGTCAATTCGTCGGCGACTGCCTGCGCCGACCGGCCGATTTCCGGATCGATGACTTCACCTGCCGGGCACTGCGTGCGGGCAACATCCTTGGTCACGGCATCACGACGGGCTCGCAATTGCGCAATCACCGACCGAAATCGCTGCCTGACTGCTCGGTACTCGTCGTGGCGGGAGAGCGGGAATGCGAGAATCACGAACCAGACCAGGCCTGCCCCGACGGCGACTGCGAATACTGCGGGGCGCCAATCTTCGCGGGCTTCGGCCCCAATCCAAGAGACAGAGATTGTCTCGCCGATCCAAGCGACCAACACAGATGTCGAGACGTAGCCGACCGCGATCAGCACGACACGCCTGCCCGGCATGCCTCCAACTCGCGGTTTCGGGTCAGAATCGCTACGCCACGGGATCCGACGAACCACAGCAACGAACGACATGAGGACGATCCAACCAATCGCTGCGGCGCCGATCGATGTGGTAACCGCCTCGATAGGGTTCATCCCATGCGCGTGAAGTGGCGTTACTGCCGCCAGCAGGGGTACCCCGATATACGCTGAAACTGCAGCAGTTGACAGGAGTGCTGGTCTCGAGTAGTTATTGGGGCGGTCGTCCTTCGACACTCAGGCCCCGTCACT
>CBFGTA010000065.1:0-12579 GCA_965651595.1 uncultured bacterium
GACTGCGGTTGTCACCATGCTGAGATCGTACCCGTGCGATTAGGCGCGTTTGGCCTGCTCGATCGCGACTTCTGCCACCAGACCAGATGGCTGCTCGCCAGCGAAGTAGGCGTGAGCCGCATCGATGCCTTGGCCGACCCGGTTGGCCGGCACTCCCGCGTTCAGTAGGCGTTCGGACAAATCTGGCACCTGGCTGAACAGTTGGATCAGAACTACGCTGCCCGATAGCCCAAGGGCGAATCCGATCTGGCCGACGGTCGTGCGGAATGACGTGACGGCTCCGAAGAACTTCTGGGGTGCGGCGGCTACGAACATCACCGACTGGGGAACCGCGATCAGAATCAGGCCAATCCCGATGACGACCGAGCCGGGAATGATCCACCAAAATGCTCCGTCGACCGATCCGAGCGCCGCTCCCAGGAATCCGAGCACCACGAACGCGTAGCCCGCCATCAGGAGCTTCTTCAGTGAGCTCGGCCGAGCACTCAGGGCCCGGCCAACCAGCACCGACGTGACGATGATAGTGATCATGAAAGGCAGTTGATACAGAGAGACCTGTGCCGTCGAAGCTTCTGTCACCCACTGCCACCAGTTGCTCGATGCGAGCTGGAATACTGCCTGGCCCAAGTTCCAGGCGATCCCAGCCAACACCGCCGCCACGAAGATCCCCCTCAGGAACAGCTTGATCGGAAAAGCGGGGGAGGCCACCTTGAGTTCGACTGCAGCAAATAGCCCGAAGCCGATGACTCCGAGGAGAGTGGGGACGAGGAACTCGGGGGCGGTGAGTGACTTGGCTGCCTGGCTGACGCCATAGAGGAACAGCACCGTGGACACGCCGATCAGAACGAGCCCGCCGTAGTCCACTGACCCCTGTTTGTTCTTCGGCATAGGTGGCAGCACCTTGAGGGCTACCGGTATGAGAGCGACGGCTGCGACGGAGATCAGCAGTAGGGCAGCCCTCCAGTTGAAGTTGGCTATCAGTCCGCCTAGTACTGCGCCGACCAGCATGACCGTCAACATGACCGCATTCCACAGCCCCATGTTGATGCCGACCTTTTCTTCGGGCGACACGTACCGCACGTAGGCGAAACAGGCGGCGAGGGCCGCGCCGAGGCCGATGCCAGCGAGAGCACGGCCGAGCATGTAGCCGCTCGTGACCGGCGTGAAGGCCGCGAGTACGTCGCCAAGCGCGGCCAGGAACATTGCCCCGATCAGCAACTTCCGGCGCCCTATTCGGTCGGCAACGAATCCACTCGCCAGGACGGCAGCCGCCAGGGCCAAGGTGGAGATACTGGCCGCCAAAGCCGACTGTGCGGGTGTGAAACTCAACTCCTGGCCCGCGGGAACCAAGATGATGTTGGCGATCGTAGGGTCGGCCATCTGCAGGCCCGCGATCAGGCCCAACAATGGGACGGCAAGCCGAGAGGCTGGTCCGGACGGGGCAGAAGTGGGGGCCGGGGTCGTCTGGCTCATGCAGAGTCCTTGGGTAGCGGGATGCTGGCAACCTGCTCCATGAAGCCATCGATGTCGACGCGATGGCCTCCCAGCCAGGTTCCGAGCACCTTCACTTGGTCCGCGAGACGCATGGGGTCGGAGAGGTAGGGATCCTGCGACAGTTCCACCAGGTCAGCGAACTTGCCCACCGTGATGCTTCCGGCATCGTTGTCACGATTGATGTGGCGGGCAGCGTTGATGGTGATGGCTCGCAAGGCGGCCTCGATGCTGACGCGCTGGTTGGCGCCGTGTACTTGCCCGGAAGGCGTGGCGCGGGTGATCGCAGCTTGGACGTTGAGGAGCGGATTGGGTGGTGAGACACTGCCGTCGTTGTGGTACGACGGCTCGATGCCAGCCACCTCGGCGCCGTGGAAGGCCTGCCACTGGGACCCGACTTCGCTGTCGAACAGGGTACCGTCGAGCAGGTCGCCCCAGTAGATGAACTGGAATGGCCCCAAAGATGCTGTCACCCCAAGCGAGGCTGCCCGCGCGTATTGGTCGGGGCGGCCCGCGCCGCAGTGCTCGAGGCGCCACCGGTGATCGGTGCCGATGAGGCCGTGCTTGTGTAGGGCACGCTCGTAGGCGTCGAGGACGATGTCAATGGCCACGTCACCGTTCACGTGGAACGCCATCTGCCACCCCTGCGGAGCGAACTTGTCCAAGATGGCGTCGAGCTCGACGCGACTGTAGTTCATATTCGCCTCGCCGCCCGGGCCCAAAGGGATTCCGGCGTTGCGGACCGTCTCGTTGTCGCAGTACGCGAATGACGAGGCGATGTTGCCGATCCACGGTGAACCGTCACCCCACAGCTTGACGCCTTCTTTGCGCACGAGGTTGCTGTCGATCTCGGCCGGTAGTTGTTCGTGAGCGTCATCGGCGTAGGAGACGTGGTAGAGCGACATGCGGACCGGAATGTCGGGCACCGATGCGAGCGCCCGATAGGCAGGCAGATATTCCGTTGAATAGGTCAAATCGGCTGTGGCAGTGATTCCATGTTCGGCCATCAGTTTGAAGAAGTGCGCGCCGGGCAGCAGCGGGTGTTCGGTGATCGCCGCCAGGACAGGCTGAGCGACACTCAAGACCGCCGACAGTTCGTGGGCGGTTCCGTTACTCGACCCGTCGTCATTGCGTCCGTAGCTTCCACCGACCGGGTCGGAGGGAGGGCCGTCTTGCCAACCGAGAAAGTCGACCATCCCGGAGTTGAAGTACATTTCGTGGCCGGAGTTGTCGAGAATCGTGACTGGCCGGTCAGCGACAATAGCGTCGAGCAGCGCGCGATCCACGCTGGGGGCGCGGTGGAGCATGCGGTCTAGTCCGGTCAAGAACAGCGGCTTGCCAGCGGCGGTCGATCCATCGAGTTCCTTGATCTTTGCCACCACGTCATCCCAGGTGGGGCAGCCCACGTACGGTGCGATCCACACCGCTGGCGGCTGGGTTACCGTGCCGGAAATGAACGGATGGCTGTGGGGGTCGATGAATCCCGGCATGATAACGGTCGAACCTAAGTCGCGGACCTCAGCGGATGGGTCCTGCTCGCGGCACTCCTCGAGAGAACCAACCGCAACGATCCGACCGGAGCCGTCATCGATAGCTAGGGCAGTAGCCCGCGGTTTCGCGGGGTCCATGGTGATGACGGTGCTCGCAGTCACAATCGTGGTGCTCATTGCGCTCCCGGGGAATCGAATCGGCGGCACTTGGCTGGCCTGAATCAGGTCTCGTCATTGCAGCTAACTGAAACTTGGACGTTCCCAGGCTAGGACTGTTTGTCGTGTGTCGCGCGTGATCATGCTGTGGTCATGGCGAGGTCACGCGGCGATGACCCTGGGCCGCACGTTTCAGGCCGTGGTTGTCCACCGTCGATCCGTTGAGGGCGCGTGTACTCCACTCGGGTGAAGTCCTGATCTACGGCGAGGCGCGCGATATCTCGGCGATTCGTACTCGAGGCAGGCAACAGGCGAGCTGAAAGGCGAGCTGAAA
Organism: uncultured bacterium; assembly: GCA_965651595.1. Taxonomy (GTDB): domain Bacteria; phylum Actinomycetota; class Actinomycetes; order S36-B12; family UBA10799; genus CBFGTA01. The sequence goes on from CBFGTA010000065.1 coordinate 3,472, forward strand.
TGCGTGGACTTCAGCACCTGACTCGCGTGTCAAGAGTCTTCCACGGATGCCGCAGCAATTCAGTCGCGGCTCGTAGCCGGGAGCAGGCTTGAAAGATCCAGGAGTGCGACCCTGTCCGACTTTGGTCGAAGTAGCCGTGACACCCGTGGGGTTGGATCCTGCCGGGTAGATCGTTCTGCATCCAACCCATCCCGGCCGCTTAGATGATAGGAACGACACATTCATGCACAGAAAGCCCAGCCCGGGACGAGGCTCGAAACTTTGCCTACCAGATGGCACGCCAGAACACTGCCAGACAACCGACAAACCACCCGCCAGACACGAGGAGTTTTCACTGTGAGTGACGCGCTACGCGACGAAAAGCAGGGTGCGATCGATGCAGCACCGGATGGTGAGCGTCATGCCGCGCCGCTCGATGACCTGCTCGCCGATGCTGCTCTCGGGCCGTGGCGTCGATTCGCAGTCGGATCGGGCGTGCTGCTCAAAGATGCCATCAAGCGGCCCGAAGCAGTCGCCCGCCATTCGAAGTCATTGGTTGGAGAGGCAGCCCGCATTCTGCTCGGTTCGTCCGAGGTGGACGTTTCACCGAAGGACCGACGCTTCGCGGATGAAGCGTGGCACAACAACCCGGTCCTGCATCGGCTCGTCCAGCTCTACGCGGCCACCAGCGCCGAGGCCCAACAGCTCGTGGCCGATGCCGAGTTGGACTGGGAAGATCACGAGAAGGCCCAGTTCGTGGTGGACAACCTAGTGGCAGCCCTCGCGCCCAACAACAACCTGCTGTCGAACCCCGACGCGCTGAAGACCGCGCGAAAGACCCGTGGTCGCAGCTTGTTGCGCGGCGCCCAGCACTTCGCGAAAGACATGGCCGCATCGCCCAGGATCCCGACGATGGTAGACACATCCAAGTTCGCACTCGGCGAGAACATGGGGGTCTCACCGGGCCAGGTTGTTCTGCGCACTGAGCAGTTCGAACTGATTCAGTACCAGCCAACCACACCAGAGGTGGAGGCCGTGCCCCTCCTGCTGGTTCCCCCGATGATTAACCGCTTCTACGTCCTGGACTTGGCTCCCGGACGCAGCTTGGTGGAGTACCTGGTCGGTCAAGGCATGCAGGTGTTCGCTGTGTCGTGGCGGAACCCTTCGTCAGAGCACCGGCATTGGGGCTTCGACGCCTATGGCGGATCGATCGCGACAGCCATCGAGGCGATCCGAGGTATCACAGAGTCCGACAGTGTCCACCTGTTCGGGGCATGCTCGGGCGGAATCGTATCGACGATGACGACCGCCCATCTCGCCGAACAAGGGATCCAGGACCACGTGGCGAGCTTGACCTTGGTCGTCACCGTGCTGGATGCACATCACGCAGGCCTGGCCGGGGCGGTGGCCAATGAGCGGACAGCAGCGCTGGCGAAGGCCGCTTCCTCGCGGCACGGCTATCTCGACGGGCGGACCTTGGCAGAAGTTTTCGCTTGGTTGCGGCCGGGCGACCTGATCTGGAATTACTGGGTCAATAACTATCTGATGGGTAACGAGCCGCCCGCCTTCGACATCTTGGCATGGAATGCAGACGTGACCCGGATGCCAGCGGGACTGCATCACGATTTCGTCGACCAGGGACTCCACAACACTTTGGTCGAACCCGGGCGGCAGAAGTTCATGGGGTCGACAGTCGACCTGTCGAAAATTACCGTGGACACGTACCAGGTGGCGGGGATCGCCGATCACTTGTGTGAGTGGCAGGCCTGCTACGCCACGCCGGGGCTGCTCGGGGGCTCGTCCCGCTTCGTGCTGTCAACGAGCGGCCACATCGCCGCTATTGTCAACCCTCCGGGCAACCCGCGGGCCAAGTTCCGGGTTTCCGACACCAATCCGCCTGACCCGGCTGATTTTATGCAGGAGGCCGAAGCCGTACAGGGAACTTGGTGGGGGGACTGGGTCGAGTGGCTCAAGGCCCGCTCGGGAGGGCCTCGGCCAGCCCCGGCATCACTCGGCAGCGAGGCTTTACCGCCGTTGGAGAAGTCCCCCGGGTTGTACGCGTTTGAAGAATAGTCGCGGGGAACAGCAGCGGCTACCACGGCAAACGGGTGCGGCCCGCCGGAGACCGAGCCGATCAGAAAGGAACGTTGACGATGACACAACTCGGACGAGCATTGGGAACGGACTATTTTCGGATTCGGGAGCAGCTCACCACCAACGAGATCGACTACCTCGACCGCACTCGAGAGTTCGTTGACAATGATGTTCTGCCGGTAATTGGCGACTACTGGGAGAAGCACGAAGTCCCGTTCCCGCTCATCAAGAAGATGGCAGAACTCGGCATTATCGGCGACGGCATGAACGGCTACGGGATGCCCGAGATGAGCCCCATCGCCTCGGGCCTGATCCACATGGAACTTCACCGCGGTGACGCCAGTCTGGGCACATTCATGGGAGTGCACTGTGGCCTGGCCATGCGCTCGATCTGGCTGCTCGGTTCCGACGAGCAGAAGCAGCGGTTCCTTCCGGACATGGTGAACATCCGCAAGATCGGAGCGTTTGCCCTGACCGAACCCAACCACGGATCGGACTCGGTGGCGCTTGAGACGAGCGCCCGTCGCGAGGGCGAAACTTGGATCCTCAACGGTGCCAAGCGCTGGATCGGCAACGGCAGCATCGCTGATGTAGTGGTGGTGTGGGCGCGCGACGAAGCAGATGGCAAGGTGAAGGGATTCTTGGTCGAGAAGGGATCGGACGGGTACGACGCCGAAGTCATGCAGGGCAAGGTTGCCTTGCGTGGGGTGTGGAACGCTCACATCACGCTGACGGACGTGCGCGTCTCCGAAGCCAATCGGCTGCCCCACGCCAACTCGTTCGCCGACACTGCCCGCGTCTTGCAAGCTACGCGCAACGTGGTCGCGTGGGCATCTTTGGGACATGCCGTGGCCGCCTACGAGATCGCGATCACCTACGCGCGGGAGCGCAAGCAGTTCGGCAAGCCGATCGCCTCATTCCAACTCGTTCAAGAGAAGCTCGTCCACATGCTCGGCGACGTGACGGCCATGCAGTTGTACTGCCTGCGGCTGGGCAGGCTCGTCGAGGACGAGGAACTCAGCGACACGATCGCCGCCCTCGCGAAACTGCACAACACCGTCAAGGCGCGGAAGGTGTGCCAACTCGGCCGGGAAATCCTAGGAGGCAACGGCCTGCTACTCGAGAATCACGTTGTCCGCCACATGGCAGACATGGAAGCTCTCTACACTTACGAGGGAACAGCCGATATTCAAACGTTGATTGTGGGTAGAGATGTCACAGGCTTCAGTTCCTTCGTCTGAGGTTGACCCGTCAGAGTGTTGGAACGAGCCAGGACAATCCGTTCAGGCTGGTGAGGTGGCCCTTCACGTGGCCACGGCCGGTGACGGCCAGCCGCTGCTGCTCATCATGGGCATCGGCGGCCACGTCAACATGTGGCGGCCGTTGGTCGGTCGACTCGTTCCCGAAGGGTTCGCCACCATCGCCTACGACCACCCGGGCACCGGCGAATCCAAGCCATACAGCAAGCCGCGGCGCCTCGCGGGAGTCGCTCGCACCATTGAGTATCTGCTCGACAAGCTCGACCTCGACCAGGTCGACGTGCTGGGCGTGTCTTTTGGTGGCGGGGTTGCCCAAGAGTTTGCCCATCGAGCTCCCCACCGGGTACGGCGGCTGATCTTGTGTGCAACGTCAGCAGGGATGGTCAGCATGCCCGGCTCTCCGCGGGCGATGCTCGCCTTGGCCACACCGCGGCGCTTCACGGATCCGGACTATTACGCACGGATCGCTCCGACCGTGTTTGGCGGCAAAGCGCGCCGTGCCGGTGACCTCAAAGCTCATGGCCGCGAACGCTTCGCCCACCCCCCAACTGTGCGGGGTTACTCCGAGCAGATCTTCGCCGCGATGGGCTGGACGAGTTATCGCTTCCTACCCAAGTTGACCATGCCGACGTTGATCTTGCATGGTGATGATGACCCCATCGTTCCGCTGGTCAACGGCAAGCTGCTGGCCTGCCGAATCCCCAATTCCCGCCTGCATGTGATCAAGGATGGGGGCCACTTGTTTCTCGTCGACCAGGCCGACGAGGCCACTGAACAGATCGTTTCGTTTCTCAAGGAGGACGCATGAGTACCGTCATCGACAGCCCCCACGACTTGCCGAATCTAGTCGGACAGTCGCTAGGAGTCTCGGATTGGGTGACGATCACCCAACACCAGGTCAACCAGTTCGCCGACGCCACCGGTGACCACCAGTGGATCCACGTCGACGTGGAGAAGGCAGCGGCCGGGCCTTTCGGCACCACCATCGCCCACGGCTATCTGACCCTGTCGCTGGCAGCGGTATTCATGGAGCAGTTGCTGAAGGTTAACAACGTGGCCATGGCAGTCAACTACGGGCTCAACAAGGTACGGTTCACAGCGCCAGTGCCGGTCGGTTCACGGCTGCGGGCCGCTGGCGAGATCGCGGCCGTGAGAGAAAAGGGCGCTGGCTATGAGGTGACGATCAAACTCACCTACGAAGTTGAAGGCGCCGAACGTTCCCCGTGCATCGCCGAACTCGTCGTAATCCTGCAGCCGTCCTAGCCAGCGACGGGAGTCGAGGCGAGTAGTACTGCCATTCGGCCCGTCCACCGGGATTTGGCAAACGGTTGCGCCAAGTGATTGTCGTCTTGGAGGAACAAGCGACGATTGATAACTGGGTTGCAGAATCCGTCCTGGCACAGCTCGCCTGTCCAGTCCAAGGCCTGTGCGCCCCGCGCTTCGAATTTCGTGATTGCACGGCGCTCGGGAACGCCCGCTTCACCGTTGTGCCGCATCGAGCTGGGTTGTTGACGTTGCCGCGCACACAACGTTGGAATCCCAGTGTTCCGCCGGGAAGCTGGGGCGAATCGCGCAGGACGTAGACGGTCTTGACGTGCTTGGTCAACCGTCGCAGTGTTGCCTCAGTTCCGGCTTGCCACTCGGCTGCGCGGGACTTGCCTGTCAAGACCCGCTTGTTGCGGTCGAGAACTTGGTGGAAGTCCCACGAGCTCATCACCACTGCGTCGACGGTGCCTAACTCGCCGTTGGCGAGCTTGCGAAAGACTCGCTGGCGCCAGGCCTTGCATTCGCCGTAAGGCTGGTGCTGACGGTAGCGGCGCACGAACAGGCTGTTGGCCGGGCACGAGGACTTCGTCACCGACAACATCTTCCACTTCTGCCGCTTCGCGGCCGTGTTCACCACGTTGAACCAGTGCGCTGCGTGCGAATCGCCGAACAGTATGACTGTTCCCCGAGGTTTCTTCGTGTGTCCGTAAATGCAGGCCACGGGGTTCTTGCTCGGCCGCCATTGGTGGCAGCCATTGTCGTAGATAATCGGCTTCTCGCGGAGGGCCCGGCCCAGTCCCTTGATGGAGCCGGACTTCTTTGCGGCTGCGGGCTGGGCGACCATGAGCTCGGGCGGCACCGTCTCGGTCGCCGCGGACTGTGACGCTACCGGGCCGACGCTGGCCAAGAGCGTGGCACTGGTCACAGTTGCTGCGAGCGTAGAGCGAAAGACTCTCATGAGTTGCTCCGTTCTACTGAGAAGTTGTGGCGTGGCGTGGCGTGGTGCGGCGTGGTGTGGTGGGGGAGGAATGGTGGTGGAGAAATGTTGTGTGTTGACCTTTGAGTGAACACGGTCAAGTCTAGCTCTCGCAGGCTAGAACCACAGGGTGACGCCTGACCGGATGATCAAGAACAGGCCAGCACCAATCGCTACCACAGTTTCGATGGTTCGTGAGCGGGTACTCAACCACCCGCGCGCTGGCTGCATCCACTCGGACACCCGTCCACGCAGACGGGCAGAAACAACTACCACCAGCCAGATCGACGCCGTCGCTATCCCGATCACACTGGCGGTAACGATAGCTTTCTGCCACAGCGGCAACGACGCGGCATCGATGTGCTGCTGAGCGGCACAGAACAGCAGTACCGAGGTGACGTTGCGGCCCTGCATAACCATGCCGAACCAGAACTGGCGACGCAGAGACCCCGCTCCCAGAGAGCGCGCATCCCAATGCGAGTCGTGCTTCGATCCGGAATCGCCAGCAGGGGAGGCGCGCTTTCGGGTCAGCACCCTCCAGGCGCCGACTCCGAGGAGTAGCGCTCCCAATCCGAGGTCGATCACCGAGCTGTATCGCTCGACATCGGCGGTGGCTGACGCCACGAGTTGCCACATGAAGCTCGATACGATGATGACCCACACCACGAGCGAGGCTGCGGCTCCAGCCCAGTACACGAGCACCCGGTGGCGGCCACGCGCATCCGAGTTGAGCAGGGCGATGGCAATCAGTGTGATGGTGGGGCTGATCGCAGCGCCGATCGCTAGCGGCCAGATCGACGCCCAGAGCCCAAGCACTGATCAAGTATGCAGGCTGGCCAGGGCGGATCGCGGCCGGGCGGGGAGCAGGCTCGCTGGCGGCCGGTCGACCAGGACTGGTACCGGGGGAGTGAGTGGGCCAAAGGGTCACCCAGCATCTCCGCCACGTGGATGCTTGATCTTCGCCGACCGTAGTATCCAATGCCGGTAGGCTTTGAGCGTGAGCACTCGTGGTCTCCCGGAGCAAATTGGCGACCTACCGCGGATTGGACGCCCCGCTACCAGCGCCCTCAGCGAGCAAGGGATCACTTCGCTGGATCAAGTAGCAGCGAAGAGCCGGCGGGAGTTGTTGGAATTGCATGGGGTTGGCCCCAAGGCAGTACAGATTCTCGGGGAGGCGTTGGAGGCCAGCGGCCGTGGGTTCGCTGCGGACAGTGAGGCTGATCAGAAACTCGGACAGTAATGCCCCGCTGTGTACCAACCGTCGCGAGCGGTGTCGCTCAGGCGGCGGGGAGTTCGAAGGATCGTTTTGACAGTCCGAACGCGTAGCCATCGACGGCTGTGCGCAGCGATGACAAGTCAGCACCTGCCGCGCCCAAGGTAACGAACAGTGGCGTGAAATGTTCCACCGTGGGGTGCGCGTAGCGGACGGCCGGGGCTCGGTTACGGTAGCGCATCAGTTCGTCGACATCGGCCCTGCCCAAGGCCTCGGCTGCCCACGCGTCGAACTCTGCTGACCAATCGGGCACGACGTTGTGGAAGAACATGTCGGCGGTCAGATAGGGCAGTCCGTGGGTCATGAACCCAGACCCGATTACGAGGACGCCGTTGTCGCGCAATTCCCGCAGCCGGGCCCCAACTGCCATCAGGCGTTCCGGGTCGTGGGTAGGCATCGACAACTGCACGACCGGCACATCGGCATACGGGTACATAACCTTCAAGGGAACCCATGCTCCGTGGTCGAGGCCGCGCGTCTGGTGGGTGTGGACGGGGGAATCGTTGGTCAGGGAAGCGACGACCTGATCGGACAGCCACGTTGCGTCGGGTGTGGGGTAGGTCATTGTGTAGTAGTGCGGGTCGAATCCGGCAAAGTCGTACACGAGGGGCGTGTGGGGCTCGCCCCGCGTGACGGCAATGGGTGCGGCTTCCCAGTGGGCGCTGATGATGACGATGCCGGTTGGAACCGGAAGTCGATTCGCCCACGCATGCAACTGTTCAATCCAGGCGGAGTCCTCGAACAGAGGGGGAGCCCCATGGCTGAGGTAGATCGCTGGCATCGCGCCGAAATCTGGCATCCACTTGTGGCGATGGCGTGACTCCGGCGCCGTTTCGCGCATGAACGCGTCGAAGGCCCCTGCCGGTAGACCGCTCATGATGCCCTGCCCTCGTTCCGATGTGCTTCATCGTGCTGCGCTGAGTTTGACGTTGCCGGTTGGTTGTATCGACACCTTGGTTGTATCAACACGTCACAGTGAGGCGCCATTCCGGTGAGTGCAGCCGGCAGCGCGAGCGTGGTTAGCGAGGGTCGGCATGGCGAACCGACAGTTGTGCGGTCTGCATCGATGAACGGTGCCACACCAGGGAGAGCTAGCATCGCAGATGGCGTCAGCATTGCTGGAGCCGCGACGATCTGCCGCTGCGGACGGAGGAGAGTGATGGTCGCTCAGACTTTGATCGTCAACCCGGTCGCAACACGAACCAATGGTTCTGTCGCACGGGAGGTCCGGCATATCCTGTCTGGTCTCGGTGCGGTCCACGTCTACGAGACGCAGAACACGCGGGACGCATATGCCTACCTGCGGTCACTCGATCAACAGCCTGATCTGGTGACTGTCCTCGGTGGCGATGGCACCGTGAATGAAGTGGTCGACGCAGTCGTGGCCCGTTGCTCTCAACCTCCGACCATCGCCGCGCTGCCTGGGGGCTTCGCGAACATTATGTCGCGGGGGACTGGGCTCGGGACCGACCCGCGATCCGCCGCCATGCGGGTCGTTGATGGGTTCACGCGAGGTTCCGTCGTGGACGTTCCTGTCGGCAAGGTCGACGACCGAATCTTCCTCTCTTCCTGCGCCGTAGGTCTGCCTGCCCGAGTTGTGGAAACGGCTGGCCAACGAGGTGTGGGTAAGCGGCCAGTGAGCGCCCTTAGCTGGGTGCGATCAGGCATCGCGTCCTACGCACGTGCACTGCTACCTCACGCGGACACCTTCGACGTTGAAATAGGCGGCGCGACACGGGGCCGACAGAAGCTCTTGGTTGTGCAGTTGCAGTGGCCTCTCACGTTCCTGGCCGGTCGCCCTCTGAGCCTCACAGGGAGTGGGCCAGCACATTCCGGATCTGCTTTCCAGGTGTTCTCCATGGGACGCCTCGACCCGCTAGCCGTGGGCGCGAATGCGGTCCGACTGTTCGCCCCACACCTGCCGGTGCCACCGGTGGGTGCGCACCTGCAGCGCACTGCGGGACCGGTGGCATTCGTGAGCCCCTCACAACCGGTTCCGGTCCAAGTTGACGGGGAGCTCATCGCCTCCAGGGATCAAGCACTCGTCAGTCAGCCGCTACGCGATGTTCCGTTCGTTGTGTCCCATCGTTGATTCCTGACGCTTATGCTCGCGGAATTCGTGGGTGTTCTTCGGCGTGACCGTCTCGACCACCTTCTTGCGTAGAATCACCTGGTAGAGCGCCGTCATCCGCTGCTGGCCATCGAGCAGCAGGGATTGCGGCGCGGTCTGCTTTGCCTCGGGCGGCGCCCCTTCGACCGGT
>CBFGTA010000066.1:0-12418 GCA_965651595.1 uncultured bacterium
TTCGAGGGGGTCGTCTACATCCAGACGACCGCCCAGATCAACCCGGGCAACAGCACCACATTGCGCACCATCCGCGCCGGTTTTCGTATGGGAGGTGACTGCGCATACGGCGCGGTGCCCCGGGCGCACGAGGGCCCAGCCCGGGGCCACGACGAGCGATCTTGCGCCGGTGTGCGCGATCGGTTAGGCGACCACTACTCGCCGCCCTCTCCCTCATCAGCGGGCGGGCCATCGACGATCGTGGTGTTGACCTCCTCGAAGCTACCGGACACAGTCGAGCCGAGTGCCCAGACGGCTACCAGTACGACGACGGCAATGCCAGCAATCAGCAGCCCGTACTCGACGGCGCTAGCGCCCTCGTCGCGGCGGCCCTGGATCATGGCGCGGATTTGAGCAATCATGACGATCTCCCGATGTTGGTGTGCGTCGCCTGCACTCGGTTAGTGGAGGCGCTAACACTTGTTAGATCGGCCGCGGACAGGGCCACTATGAGGATCTTGAAAGGGGAGGGGACTTGACAAATTGGTCGATAGTTGGCCCATTCAGGTGAAACTTGAACGAGGCTGAGGGGTGGAGAGGTGCCTTAGCTGGGGATGTCCTGGGGGCGGCGTGGCGCGGGAGGCCCAGGTACGGGCATCGCTTCTATCCGCGCGATCGTTCCGGGCACCTCGGATGCTTCAACTGGCCGCGAGTACAAGTATCCCTGGCCGAGTTGACACCCCGACTGCATGAGGAAGTCGCGATGAGCTGTCGTCTCGACGCCCTCACCTACAACGCTGAGCTTGAAGGCGTGGGCGAGCGCGATGACTGCTGGAGCCACCGATCGCTCCTGGCCTTCCATCGACTGGGTGAACGATCGATCAATCTTGAGCTCGTCAACGGGCATGACCACGAGTCGAGTCAACGACGAGTAACCAGTCCCGAAGTCGTCGAGAGACAAGTGCAAGCCCAAGGCGGTGAGGTCTTCGAGTCGAGTCAAGGCCGACTCGCTGGCTTCCTGAAGCGCAGACTCGGTCAACTCCAGCGTGAGGCGGCTCGGCTCGACCTCGCCCCCTTCCAGGGTGATCTGGAGCCACTCGAGTAGCTCGGGGTGGTTCACGACGACCGGAGTGAGGTTCAGCGACATCGACAAATCGGCAAGGTCCGGGTCGTGTCGCTGCCACTGGGACATCGCAGCGAGTGCCTGGGTGAACACCTGCTGGGTGATCGGCATCATCAGCCCGATCGATTCAGCCACCGGAATGAACTCGTCGGGCCCGTAGCTTGTTCCGTCCGGTCGATTCCAACGAGCCAGCGATTCGACAGCGACTACCCGGTTTGTGGCCATCTCGACAATAGGTTGGTAGTACACCGTGAATTCTTCACCCTTCACGCCTTCGGCTAGGGCTCGCACGAGGCGGCGGCGTTCGTCGACGGCCTGGCGGGCGGAATCGGCGAATGACACCTGAGTCTGGGCCGCGGACTTGGCCTGCATGAGGGCGATCTCGGCGTCCTGAATGATCCGGTCGCTGCTGACGGTCGGGTCGGTGCCCAAGGCGGTGCCGACCCGGACCGCGAAGACGACGTCTCCGCCTGCCACGTCGACGGGGAGGGCAGAGATGTTGGCGACTGCGCGGGCCAGTCCCTCAGCATCGGCCTCGTGAACCAGTGGCTGGACCAGGACAAACTCGTCGGCTCCGAGACGAGCAACAGTGCCTTCAGCCGCCACGATATCTTGGAGCCGATCGGCGACCGCCCGCAGGACGGCGTCGCCGGCGTGGTGTCCGTGCTCGTCATTGATGCCTTTGAGTTCGACAATGTCGCAGCACAGGACGGCCACGGGTGCGACATCGGCGCGCAGCAGCAATCGACTCAGTCGGTCTTGGAGTAGGAGCCAGTTGGGAAGGTCGGTGAGGGGGTCGCGCAAGGAACTTTCTCGAATGCTCGACTCGAGTCGGGTCCGGGCGATAGCCGCGGACAGCACGAGTCCTACGCTCCGCACGAAAAGCTGATCTTCGGTCGAGGGGTCGCCGTACACTTGCAGCTTGCCGACCGGTTGCCCGGCGAGTTCCACATCGACCACTTGTCGGGGCGGAGTGCGAGGGTCGACCCGTCGGCCGCCGTAGGCGATGATCTCCTGGTCGTTGTGGTCGTACTCGACGTACTCGCAGCGGTCAGGATGTATCTCACTCATGATCAGATCCACGGCTGCCCGAGACGGAACCACCTCGCCCGGCATCAGGGCAGCTCGCCCGAACGCGGCAAGTTTGGATTCGCGAACGTTCATGCGTTGAGTGCGCTTAACGTAAGTGGTGAAGTCGTGGAACAGATAGGCCTGGATGACCACCACCGGAACGACGAAGACAGCAGCGGTGAGGAACTCTCCGTAGATGTTTTGGATACTCGCCGCGATCATCGACACGATGGTTGTCGGAATCATGACGAACCCCGTGACGCGGCGTAGATCAGCCTTCGGCCATGGGCGAGACAAGATCACAATGAGGATAGTGATGAACAGGAGCGCTACTACGGCTGTGGCCGGAACCCGGTAAGGTCCGTAAATGAGAAGTCCGTCGTCGGAGACGCCGTGCGTGAAGAGATGATCCGTGGCGATCCACAGGTAGGCGCGCACGACGATCACGGCCGCGAAGATTTCCAGGAGCCAGTAGATCTTCCGCCCCGCTAGTTCAGACAGTGTCCAGAGCACTGCGAGCAGGGAAAATCCGAACAGCACGTGGCGGATAGTGGCCAGAGTCGAGATATCGGCGGCGCTGGTAGTCGGGTCCGACAGCAGTAGTGTGGTCACCGCAATGCCGACGATCGTGAGCGACCAGGCGCCCATCGCCGCCCACACTCGCCGTTCAGATCGCGCGTACCAGGAGTACATGCCGAGAGGCACGGGGAACAGACTGAACCCTGCCATGAGCACCAAAATGGTGGGCAGCAGAGTTTGCATGGCTACAGCATGCCGCCAAACGCGCCCCTCCGCTACCAGGAATGGGGTCGGTCGTGCAGTACTTGCTCGGCGACGGGAGTTCGCCGGGCATCGCGGTCAACTAGCTCATTGCTGCCAGGAAGACTGTCCTCGCCGACGAGCCCATGCCCAGGTCATCAGCCCAGACGCGATAGCAGCGACGAAGCCGACTACGACTGCTCCCACGATTCCACGAGGCGTAGAAACACTCGCCGCGGTTGCGTCAGGGAGATCGTTGGGCGACTGTGCGATCGCGGCCGTCACAATGAGGGCCGGGGCGGGTTCGGACGCTTGCGGGTCGGTGTCGACCCACGCGTACTCTTCTCCATTGACGCAGTACTGGTACGTGGGGAAGCGCACGGTCTCCCCGACGTTCGCAAATGCATCCACGGTGGCGGAGAATGTCCCGCGGGTCCCGTCGGGGATCGGGGGGCCAGCCCACTCAATAGATGGGGAGCCAGCATCTTCAACTACGACTGGCGTCCACCCGGGCGGGTGCGAGAACGATTCCGGTTCGGAACCGGGCGGAAACTTGACGACCAAGCGCTCAGTGGCGGCACCCGAACAGCCATGATCAAACACAAACCCCACGACTACGCGGTTGTCGGGTGCCCGCTGGGCGGCATCCACACTGACGTGGGCCGCGGCCGGAACGGTGGTGATGCCAGCGAGCACAGTCACGACAACAGTGAAGACTGCCGCACGGATGCGGGTGGTCATGGTTGAACCTCCACGGTGACGCGAGTGACGGGGTTTTCGTATCGCGATGGACGCGCCGAGACAACGATTCCCCATTCGCCAGCGATCGGAAAGTCGCTGATCGCCTCGTAGGTTCCGGGGCCGGTCAGCGTGACCGTCCGGTCGAGGGGTCCGAGTCCAACCTCCGGTAGCTCAACAGTCACCGTTGGCAACTCGATGAGTGACACGGGAGCCCCGGCCCTGGTGAACGACAACTCGATGACGTTGACCCCGGTCGTAGCGGGCGTCACTGTGACATGGACTTGACCTGATCCGAAGGGTTGAGTGACAGTGATCGGCGCACTAGATGGCGTTCCACTGACAGGGGACGTGGCGGCCGTGGTTGGATTCTGGCTCACGAGGACAGCCGTCACTAGTGTTATGAGTGCGAGTCCGATGGCCTCACAGCGAACAGTGGTACGTAGCAGTTTCCATGCCGCCGATTCTCGGGGTGTGGTTTGGATACGTGCCAGCAATCGGAAACGGTTATACCCGGCGATCAATAGTACGACTCCGGTGAGCGCAAGCTTGACGATCAGCGTCACGCCGTAGGGCGATCCGAACAACGCGCTCAACTCTCCCAATACGAACCAGGCCATCAGGACGCCACCAACAGCGAGAGCGACAACCGTGGCACCAGCGATCGAAGAGAACCTACTGATGGTTTCGGCGGCCAGTCGCGAGTCGACCGAGTGTGTGGCTTCGGATTTTCGGGTGAGGAGAAGGGTTAGACCGACGATGCCGCCGAGCCACACCGCCGCTGCCGTCACATGCACCAGATCGGCAAAGACCATGAGCAACTCCGGTCCGCGAGTACGGGAATGCCCCACGAAGGTGAAGGTGGCAAGTAGCGCGACGGCTACAGCTACAGCCGAACCCTGTGCGACCGGGGCCAGTCGGTTGGGGCCATGTGGCCGACCCAGCAGTGCCCACAGTCCCGCGAGACACGCGGCAGCCACTGCGGCAGCGAATCCCGAATCACTTGCCGCTGACTCGATCCACATACTCCACTGGCCTAGGGCCAACCACCCTGCCCCAGCGTTTGTGATGGCCGTCAGTGGCAACAGCAGGCCCGCAGCGACCGCGCTGACTAGAGCTAGTGGTCCGATCAATCTGCGTGTGCGAGCAGTCACCCTGCTCGCACGGCGTGGTACTACGAAGACGACCCAGGCGACGAGCCCAGCCACCGTCAGGGCTCCGGCGAAAGCGATCGCCCGCGTGAGGTACATGGTGGCCCGCAGTGCGGTGGGGCTTTCCAGGGCTGCGACTGGAGAAACCTCCGTGGGTAGTGCGTGACTGTCGCCAACCACGAAGGAGAATGCCCCAGCAATGACGTGGCCGTCGCTGGACCCAACCCGCCACGAGGCGATGTAGGTGCCGTCGGGAAGCGCGGAATCGAGTGGGGCCGTCACGGTGGCGTCTCGGGCCGTACCGCCGCTGAACATCTCGACGCCCGTGCTGTCGACGACGCGGATCGCGCCGGGTGACGCGGTGACGGGTTCGTTGAATTGCAAGGAGATGACTGCGGGCGACTGCGTGAGGGTCTGCCCGTTGGCAGGTGACGTCGAAAGCAACTGAGCGTGGGCTGCCACCGGTGCTGCGGTGGCAATCACCCAAGCCGCTGCGAAGAGAATCAGGCACGCGACAGTGGCGGCTGGAGTGTGTGGGTGCCTCCACCGCGCAGATGTCGGGTGGGTGCGGCCGCCGAAGTCGACGACCCCACCCACCCTCCTGGCTACTGCGACCTCCGTGCAGTGAACAGCGCGATCACACTAACAACGACAGCCACGATTCCCAGTCCCATCGCCAGCCAAGTGGTCGCCGACGAAGCGCCCGGGTCATCGTGACTCGACACTGAGGACGCTGCGGCTGCGGCATCATTGCCGTGACCTTGCGCCTCGTCCAGTACGACCTGCGGCGCCGGGTACTGCAAGTCGTGGGCGTCGACGCCTGGTTCGGGAACTTGCGCCCATGCGATCTCACCTTCTTCGCACTTCTGCAGAGCCGGGAACGACAGGGTTGCCCCGGGCGTGTCCGGTGTCTTCACTGACAGTTCGAACGCGTCCCGTAGATCAGCAGGTAGGGGCGTCTTTGCCCGGTACACCACTTCGGAAGTGCGTTCGGTGATGCTATTGCCGTGCCCATCAGTCAGAGGCTCGGGCAGTTTCTCCTTGACGACCCGAACGTTCCAACCCGGGTTCACCGTCGGCGTCACTGCTGTGATTCCTTCGGGGATTTGAATCGCAACAGAGGTGGTCGGCGAGTCCTCGCAGCCGTGCGGAACACCTACGGTGAGTACGACATAGGAGTCGGCCGGGACTTGTTTGGGTGAAACCGTGACGTGGGCTGCTGTCGTCGTGGCGGCCCCCACAGCCAGGACGCCTGCAGCCGCGACACTCGCTGCGGTCCGCCAAACTGTGCGCTGACGGCCACGGGTCGACCTGGTTTTGGTTCCTTGATTCCTGGTTTTGGTTCCTTGATTCGGTACAGAAGACATGTTTTTCCAGCTTTCTAGAGTGAATCGGAAGTACAGATGTGAGTGGACGTGCTTGGTCGGGCCGCAATGGGTAACCAACGAGCCCGGACGTTGTGTGTCTGTCACCAACCGAGTTGTCGCCCATGCTCACACCGCCACGATGGTCGAGGTGGCGGGATGCATCACAACGCCAGATGGCGTCTCTCAGCCGACTACGGGGCAACCCGGTTTTGATACTTCAAGACATTGACAACGCGCGGCGGGGAGGGCCACGGCGCGACTGGGGTGAATCTGCGATCCGATTGCGGAACGCCTCGACGAGTGGAGTCTCGAGAAGTGGAGGCCTGGCCAGGGCTGCCACCCGCGCCGCGTGGGAGAACGGCGCGCACAGCGCGGAAATCCATTGCCCCACGCTGCTGATTGATTTATCGGCCGTGGCAATGGCGACTGCCAGACCAACCGTGGCGAGTGCGTGCGACAAGATCATGACGCCGGATGGAGCGGCGCTGTGTGCTGCCGAATGCCCTGCGGCATGCGCTGTCATTGCCGTCGTTGTCAACGCGATGTGCAGGCCGACCTGGCCGACGGCCAGCAGCGAGGCGATCTTGAGAAAGGACAAGCGTCGCCCAGACTGGGCCCAACATCCCCAGAAACAGCCGCCTGCGAGTAGCAGCATGATTGGCGAAACAGTGGCCGACCCTCCGGCGAGGACGTGCGCAAGCCACGAGACCATGACGACCGCCAGCGTCACAGCCGACGCCCGCGCAGTGCGCAACGACGAGGTGCTCCGAGACGCCATGTGACCGGACAGTAGCAGAGGACTTGATGGGCGACGAGAACTTGTAGGGAGATCCCGACCGCAGTCACCCCGTCCGGGAGCTGACCCAACTTCGGCCGAATAGGGGAGTCCGGGCTTGCCTTACGGTTGCGGGATTCGGCGCGACGCCATCAGGATCACCAGTCCGGCCAGGAGCGCTGCGACCATGGCGGCTAGCCAGGTGGCTGACCAGCCCACGTTGGTCGCTAGGAGGCCTAGGAGTAGCGGCCCGACCATGAGGCCAGCTGCTACACCTGTCTGAGACACGCCACTCGCTGCCGCGGTCGCTGCGGGGAAGCGGCGTGCCATCGAGAGGTGCTGGAGGCCCGGCCACCCCCAACCGAAAGCGTTCGCCACAATGAGCCCCACGACGAACAGAGGGGCCGTGCCGAATGCCATGGCCAGCCAGCCAACCGCACCCAGCACGCACAGCAGGGCCACCACAGCTAGAGAGTCAAAGGGAAAACGATCCGCGGCAATTCCACTGACGAGGCGAATCGCGAGCCCGGCCGCACCGCCAGCGGCCACGACCAGGCCAGCTACTCCTTCGCTGAGACCCACCTCAACGCCCCCAGCCGCCCCGAGCGCTCCGATCGATGTTGCCGCTAGGACGGCGAGCATGATACCTGCGGCTAGCAACCACAACGGCCGCACGAGGGTCCTCGGTACAGATCCCTCATGGCGGATCTGTCCGGTGGTGCGATCGGGTGGTACCAGAACGAAGGCTGCCGCGGCGACGAGTGCCGCCAGCAGATACGCGACTTGCCAGCCAACTGTGAGGGCGATGAGAGGCACGGCCAACCCGCCGAGGGTGGTAGCCAGGGGAATTGCCGACTGTTTGATCGCGAACCCGATGCCGAGCCGCTCCGAACGGACATGAGCTGCCACGAGCGCATTGCCCGCCGGTTGCCCCAGGGCATTGGCAATGCCCGCCACCATCAGCGCTGCCGCCAGCATGATCAGAGACCCGCTCGCAGCGCAGGCGATGGTCGCGAAGGCAGCACCCACGCTCGCGACACGCACGCTGTGCTGAACGCCGAGTCGGCGAACTTGCCGCCCGAGCGGCGCGCTGCCAGCCATCGTGGTGGCCGCAAACAGGCTCGCCAGCAAGGCCATCGAGGCCGGGTCGATTGAGAAGTCTCGACCGAGTTGTACCGCCATGGCCCCAGTCAAGAACAGTGGAAGAACCCCGGCGAGGTTGGCGAGGACGGCGGCCGCAACGGCCCGGCGGGATGTCGTCATAGTCCGCGCTGGCAGGTTGACGATGGCCGCTTCACGGCCCCAATCTAGTCGGCGGCTGCTATTGCGTGGGGCGGTCGTCCGTTTCTGCGTGCTCGACCGACGTACGCTAGAGCCGACTAGAGCGACCGACACAGCGAGGTAGCAGACCAGAAGATCACGGTGGTTCTACCGTGTCTTGTGTCGCGGGGTGGTTGCGAGTAGGTGGCGCCAAGAGTCGAGGAGATTTGCTGTGGGTCCGGAAGTGTCGCGCATGATCGACCGGTGGGAGATGCAACCGCACCCGGAGGGTGGATGGTATCGGCGTCAGTGGACGTCACCAGTTGGCGTGGAAACAGCCCGCGGCCCGCGGCCGTCCGCTTCATCGATCGTCTACCTCCTCGAGCCTGGGCAGATTTCCCGTTGGCACCGGATTCATGGATCGTCCGAGATGTGGCTATGGCAGGCGGGCGGCGAGCTAGACCTGCGCACAGGTGGAGATGGTCCGGTTCCCGGCGAACCGACTGTGTGTCGGCTCGGCCCGCTAGCGGAGGACACGGGGCCCGTTTGGGTGGGGCCGGGGTGCTGGCAGACTGCCCGGCCGGTCGGCGGGCAGTGGGTGCTAGTCGTCTGCGTCGTGTCGCCGGGGTTTGATTTCGCCGACTTCGAATTATCCCCGGAGGTCCACGCCAATGAGTAGTATCACCCGATGCAGTGGTCATTCGAAGCAGAGTTGTGGATGTGGGATGCTCGTCGGTCGGACACGTGGACATTCGTCACTGTTCCGCCGGTCATCGGTGACGAGATTCGGGAGGTTCCCTTCCCCCGGGCCGGCTTCGGGTCAGTTCGGGTCGAGGTCACGGTCGGCGTTACCACCTGGGCGACGTCGGTATTTCCCGACAAGACCTCGGGAAGTTACGTACTGCCTATCAAGAAGGCCGTTCGTTGTGCCGAGCAGTTAGAGGCCGGCGACCAAGTCGCTGTCACCCTCACACTTGCCTGATTGCTCGTAGATCTCGCGCTGATGCGTACAGACTTACTGCGATACGGCCACAGTCAGCAAAACCACGGAGTCTTCGATGGCTTCGAGGTCGTGTCGTTGCTCAGGGATGGCGCCCCAGAGCCCAGCGGTAGCCTCCCACCGTTGCTGTGCGTCAGGCCCGCGGACGTGCAGCACTACTCGCCCCATGATGACCTGCAAAGTTGCTTCGCCGGGGCTGTCATGCTCGCCGAGGCGAGTGCCAGCGGCGAGCGCAATGAGCGTTTGTCTCAGGGCATGGCCGCTGCCTCCGTACAGGGTCTCGGCCGCCCTCCCGCTCGGCGTGCCGGTGGCCTTGTCGAGAAGCCGCCCCGCCAGGGTGGGCAATGAGTGACTCTGCATGCGCCCACTTTATCTGACGTTCCCGAGTCCGGCAGGATTCATCATGCCGCCACGAATTCAGGCATCTCGCGGAAAATCACATGCCTTATCGTTCAGGCACCCCGGATCCCGACTGTAGGCGGATTTCGGCCTACAAGCACCCTTGTGTAAGGGGGGCTTTCCGGCTTATTCTTTTCCAACAACGTTCTTCGTTTCACTCACTGTGGGTCGCGCAACGCGCTCGCTGTGGAAGTAGATGGGCAGCCCTTGGCCGCAGAACAAGTTGGCCCCGAACATGTTAAGGCGGTACACAATGCGACGGTGCCTGGCGGCGCTTGCGGGAATGATCGTGATGGCTGGCGCTCTGGTGGCGGGCCCATTCTCGGGAATGGCTCACGCAGCTGGCGAGGCCTACGGCACCGACTGGCCAATCGACTCGATGGGTGAGCCAGGGGCAGTGGCGACTGCTCCAGCAGGCGTGCCGGGCGCGGGAACCATCTATGTAGCCAGCAACCGGACTGATCAGGTGCGGCTGACCGCAGTGGATTCCGCGACCGGCAATACCTTGTGGACCACTACGGACATCTATGAGCGCCCTATTTCTATGGCCGTTGCGCCCGCTGGCACCCCGCGGGCTGGTTCGCTGTACCTATTCGGGTCGGAATCACTGCAAACGGTGTCCCATGAGGGCGATTCTTCCGAGCATGAGCGCATCGACAACGACTTCACTCCCAGCGGTCGTGGAGCGATCCTTCCGAGTGCAGCCGACGCATCGAGCGGGCGAGTGGTTGTAGTCGGTGGGCACGGTGGGGA
Source organism: uncultured bacterium (assembly GCA_965651595.1). GTDB lineage: Bacteria > Actinomycetota > Actinomycetes > S36-B12 > UBA10799 > CBFGTA01. Next base: position 10,376 of record CBFGTA010000066.1, read on the forward strand.
TGGAATTGTGCGCACCTACACCCCGGACTTGCAGCCGGACCTTGACCAGACCGGCATCGAAGGTGCTGGATCGCTGAGTGGAGTTGCCGCCGTCCAGACGGGTACCAATTCCGGTTCAGTTTTCGTGTCCCGCACATCGACCGGACAGGTCGACAGACTCAACTCGAACTTGCAAGTGACAGGTACTGTCGTCACAGCATTGCCAGCTCGCATCTTGACTGCCGGGGTGCGGCCTGGGGAGAAGGCTGCAACAGTGTTCGGTGCAGGACTTGCCAGCGGCTTGGGAGTGCGTGAGGCCAACGTCATGCAGATCCGTCCAAATTTGACGGTCTTGGAGACGCCGTTGGGAACAGCCGACGGATTCCCGACTGGGCTAGCCGTTGCCGATTCCGGGACGGTGAACCAGGGAACGAGCTTCCTCACGTTCCCTGATCTCTTTGGTGGAGTGCGGGTGTTCAACGCAGGCGGAACTGTTGCAACGACGCTGCCGCCCGCCCCCGGCGAAACCATGCGCGGTATTGCAGTCGTACCGGCCGGACTCCCGGCGGGTGGAATCGCATTTGTAGCGGTCACCACTAACCTTGGGGGAGTGCTCCGGCCGATTCTGCCGCAGCCGGGTCAGGTTCGTTCTCCGCAGGTCACGATTCAGCCTGGCGGCCGAGCGACCGTCACCTACCAGCGACCGTTCCCGACCACATCGGTGGGACTAACTCGCTACCAGTTGTCGACCAACAACGGCCAGTCTTACGGTCCGTGGCAGACAGTCGGGGGTGCTGGCCTCACCCTGCAGTTGACGGGACTGCAGCCGGGTAGCCGCAACATCGTGCGAGTGGCGGGCACCAACACGGTGGGCACCGTCGGATTGGTTCGCGACATCCGCGTCGACTATCCGGCCACGAGCCCCAGCGCGCCGCGCTCGATTGCCGTCAAGAAGCTCAAACCCAAGAAGAAGGTCAGCAAAGCGACGGTCACCTGGGCGACTCCCGCATCGACCGGAGGTGCGCCGATTACGAGCTACCAGGTACGTCATCGGATCGGGAAGAAGAAGTTCACCCGGTGGGTGACTGTGTCGTCGGCCCAGCGCAGGATTGTGATCGGCAAGCTGAAGCGCAAGAGCGTCGTCCATGTCGAAGTCAGGGCCCGCAACTCTGTGGGATTCAGTCCCGTGGCGGTTCGGAAGTGGCGGCAGTAACTCCGGCCTCGACCCGCTCCCGACAGTCCTGATCGACAGGTAGATAGATCACCAGGTGGATGTCGGGCGTGTCGGCGGGGATCACTCGGTGTTGCTCGAAGACGAGTCGCCCCGCCTGCGGATGTGCAAACTCGCGGGTCCGATTCTCGAAGCCGCTGACCTTGTGTTCCGACCAAGCGGCGTCGAACTCCGGGCTGATCGCCTGCAGGCGGCTCACCCAGTCGTGGTGCGTGCCGTGGGCGTCCAGACGTGCCGTTGACCGAAACTCGGCAACGAACTGACGGCTCATGGCTGGCCAGTCCGGCAGCATCTGGCGCAGTTGATGATCCGTGAAGATCAGCCACAGCAGGAACCGATTTTCGACCGGTGTGGTGGCGATCGTCGGATATAACCACTCGTACGACCCATTCCATCCGATGATCGCGCCATCGGCAGCGACCGCGAATGCTGGGGCGGGGTCCTGGGCGGTCAGCAAGCGGCGCAGATGGGCCGGAAGAATCGGTGTCGGGGAGTTCCGCGAGGAAGTGCCCGGGGAGAAACCAGCCAAGCCCAACACATAGTTCCGCTCAGAATCACTCACGCGCAAGGTGTCGGCAACGGCTGTCAGAACTTGGCGCGAGGGATTGATCCGGCGGCCTTGTTCGAGCCACGTGTACCAGGTGACACTCACCCCCGCCAGTACTGCGACCTCTTCGCGCCGCAGGCCTTCGCTGCGCTGTCGACCAACAGTCGGAAGGCCATAGTCGGCCCGGACCAGATGTCGGCGCCGTTGCTGCAAGAAGCTGCCCAACTCGCGGCGACGCTCGTCCTGCTCTGACACGATTCAAAACTAGCACTCTGACTACTAGTAG
>CBFGTA010000067.1:0-12126 GCA_965651595.1 uncultured bacterium
CGTTACTGCTGCCTATTTGCACTACCACCTCGAGCGCTCCCTCAAGTCGTTGCCGCATGTGGAGCGATCTCCGTAGGAGTGGTCGCGCTCCGTCGGAGTCATGACCCGGATCGGGCGCTGCCGGGAGTACGGTGCGTGCAAGTGCCACTATGGGGGTATGGTCGCGCGCGTCCCGGTCCCCCCGTTGCCTCACCCCGATGGACATATCGCACCCGCATACGCCTCGGAGGCTCTGCCGCGGCATGTAGCGATTGTGATGGACGGCAACGGTCGGTGGGCCAACGAACGCGGACTACCGCGCACTAAAGGCCACGAGGCGGGCGAACAGGCGCTGTTTGATGTCGTTCACGGAGCCTTGGAGATCGGGCTCGAGTGCGTCTCAGCCTACGCCTTCTCGACCGAGAACTGGAAACGCTCACCGGACGAGGTGCGGTTCCTGATGGGCTTCAACCGTGAAGTGATGCGGCGGCGCCGCGATGAACTGAACGACCTCGGTGTGCGGGTTGTGTGGTCGGGTCGTCCGCAAGGGCTGTGGAAGTCTGTCGTCCGAGAATTGCAACGAGGTGTTGAACTTACTCGTGACAACAGTGTGATGACCCTCAATATGTGCGTCAACTACGGGGGGCAACCAGAGATCGTGGACGCTGCCCGAGCCCTGGCCGAGCGGGTGCGAACCGGTGACCTGTTGGTGGACGACATTGACGAGCAGGCGATCGCATCACACCTCTACCATCCTGACCTGCCGCCAGTGGATCTCTTCATGCGTTCGAGTGGCGAGCAGCGGATCAGCAACTTCTTGCTGTGGCAGGTGGCGTACGCAGAGCTCGTTTTCTTGCCCGACTTGTGGCCCGACGTGGATCGTCGTCACCTCTGGTACGCAGTCGACTGCTACGTCAACCGTGATCGCCGGTTCGGCGCGGCGGTCGACGTGCCCAAAGGTTGAGGCCGCCACGAACCGAGTCAGCCGCCACGAACCGAGTCAGTGTGGCGTCACCGTGAGATGGCCCCGGCTACTCCGCTGGGGCGGTCGCGGCGATCTGGCAAGTAGCGCACACACCGGTGATCTCAATCGTGTGTTGCGGTTGGGAAAACCCGTGCTCGCGGGCAACCGACGCCGCCCACTGTTCGACGGTCGGTCCGGACACCTCGACGGTCGTTCCGCACTGACGGCACACGAGATGATGGTGGTGGCCCGCCGAGCAGAGGCGGTACAGAGCCTGTCCGTCATCGGCGATGATGACGTCGATCTGCCCGTCCGCGTGCAAGGTCTGCAGCGCCCGATACACAGTGGCCAGTCCGACTGTTTCGCCGGCACTGTGTAGAGCTTCGTGGATCTGTTGAGCCGACCGAAACTCCGGATGGGACCCGAGTTCGTCGAAGACTGCAACTCGTTGCCGGGTGTTGCGGCGGGAACCAGTGTGGGTTGTCGACATCGCGATTCAGTGCGGATGCGTGCTCAGCCGAGGCCTGCGAGACGCCATACGGCCGCAAATAAGACGATAGCGATGACAACGACACGCACGATCTTGGCGCTGGTCACGATGGCAGGCCACGACAGGGCGACCAACCAGGCAAGGGCAACGCCAACGAGCAGGAGGAACAGACCGGCCCACTGGCTCGGGATGAGTAGACCCGCGAGCAGGAAGATCCCTAGGAGCAACGGCAGGATGAAGCGAGGCAGCCGGTTGAGGACGGTCAGTGGTTTGATGCTGACGCGTTCGAGGCGCAACCGAGCCGGAGACTTCGCCGTCGCGGGCACTTTGTGGGGCTGGGGGCCGAGGGGGCGAGGCGTGCGCTTGCGACCGTTCTGCAGCGTCTGGCTCGCACCGATTGTTGGCTTGGGCATATACCTATAGTCACCCACTGAGGCGACAAAACCAAGCAGCACCCCCGTTCCGGGTTGAGAATGCTGGGCCGAGATGATGGTCTGATGCTGCTCGTTGCCCACTTCGACCAGACCCGGGACGACCATCGACAGGCCGACGTGTCGACATCGCGGCCAGGCGCCAACCCAACCCCAGAGGCCATCGCGCAGGCTGTCGAAGTGCTCAGTCAGGTGGCTGGCATCGAGTTTGTGACCTGGGCTACTGGCGCAGACGATCCTCGTCACAGCGTGCTGATCGCCAAGTTCGTGGATGCCGGATCGTACCGCCGGGCTCTGGGTAGCTATGACGCAAAGCTGTACGTGGTGCCGCTGTTGGCTCACTGTCACCCGGTGGCGCGGGTGTTCGAGGACCGTGCCACCTTCCGGGCCGAGACCCCGGCAACGGACTCGGTGCAGTGGCGAGCCGCTGATCGTGCGGATGACGCCGACACAGCCAACCTGGACCGGTGAACGCGATCGGGGCGCTGACGGCGATGATGGGGTCGGACTACCCACTGCGGGTAGCTGACTGCCACCATAGATCGGCAGGACTTCTGGATGAAGGTGAGGGATGACGGTGGCGAAGTCGTCAGATGCGCGCGTCGATGCGGTCGTGAACCTATGTAAGCGACGAGGCTTTGTGTTCTCTTCGTCCGAAATCTATGGGGGTACTCGCTCAGCCTGGGACTACGGCCCGCTCGGGGCCGAACTGAAGGAGAACATTCGCCGCCAATGGTGGAACACGATGATCCGGTCCCGCAACGACGTTGTCGGAATCGATTCGTCGATCATCTTGAGTCCCCGCGTTTGGGAGGCATCCGGTCACACCCGAGCCTTCACAGATCCGCTCACCGAATGCAAGCAGTGTCACCGCCGTTTTCGCACTGACGATCTAGAGGACGCATACGTCGCCAAGAAGGGTCATCTGCCCGAGCAGGGTCTGGCTGACATTCCGTGCCCCCACTGTGGCACCAGGGGAGAGTTCACGGAAACGCGTGCCTTCAACGGCATGCTGCGGACGACAGTCGGGCCAGTCGAGGATGCGGCAGCGGTTCACTACTTGCGCCCCGAGACGGCGCAGGGGATCTTCGTCAACTACCTCAACGTCGCCAACTCGGCTCGCAAGAAGCCACCGTTTGGGATTGGGCAGACGGGCAAGAGTTTCCGTAACGAGATCACCCCGGGCAACTTCATCTTCCGTACTCGCGAATTCGAGCAGATGGAGATGGAGTTCTTTGTCGAGCCAGGAACTGACGAGAAGTGGCACGAGTACTGGTTGGAGCAGCGGTGGAACTGGTACACCGACTTGGGAATCAGGCCCGAGAACTTGCGCTTCTTCGAGCATCCGGCGGAGAAGTTGTCGCACTACTCCAAGCGCACCGTTGATATTGAGTACCGTTTTGAGTTTGCTGGTAGCGAATGGGCAGAACTCGAAGGGATCGCAAATCGAACCGATTTCGATCTGCGCACCCACAGCGAGACGTCGGGAACGGACCTGTCCTACTTCGATCAGCAAACCGGTGAACGCTGGTTCCCGTACGTCATTGAACCGGCAGCTGGCCTGACGCGGTGCGTTCTGGCGTTTCTCCTCGACGCTTATTCCGAAGACGAGGCACCCAAGGCCCAGGGTGGTGTCGAAACTCGCACAGTACTGCGCTTCGACCCGCGGCTTGCCCCGGTCAAGGCTGCGGTCTTGCCCCTGAGTCGTCACGAAAAACTCAGCCCGCTAGCCGTCGCGCTAGCCGACGACTTGCGCTCGCGCTGGAACGTCGAGTTCGACGACGCCGGTGCTATTGGGCGCCGCTACCGGCGTCAAGACGAGATCGGAACCCCGTACTGCATCACAGTCGACTTCGACAGTCTCGACGACCAAGCGGTGACTGTTCGCGAGCGCGACTCGATGCGGCAGGAACGGATCTCGTTGGCAGGAGTCGAATCGTGGCTGTCGGAACGTCTTCCGCGCAACTAGGCTCGATCACGTCCGTGGCGTCGCCCCACGATTGCGATCCGCGCACAGGTGAAGGGCTGCGGGTGGGCAGTTATATCTGTCCGGTCCCGGTGGTTCTCGCCCCGATGGCGGGGATCACGAATCGGGCGTTCCGGCGGCTGTGCCGCGAGTCCGGCGCGGCGGTCTACGTCTCGGAGATGACGACGAGCCGAGCCCTGGTGGAACGCAATCCGGCCACCCTCGACATGGTTGCTTTCGATTCCGACGAGAACCCCCGCAGCGTGCAAATCTATGGGGTGGAACCGGTGACGGTCGCCGCGGCCGTCGAACTGCTCGTAGGCGAGAACCGCTGCGACCACATCGACCTGAACATGGGGTGCCCCGTCCCGAAAGTCACCCGCAAGGGCGGGGGAGCGGCCTTGCCGTGGAAGCACGAGTTGTTTCGAGCAATCGTTTCATCGGCCGTTGACACGGCCCGCAGGGAATCGGATCGGCGCGGGGTCGCTCCCGTCCCGGTGTCGGTCAAAATGCGCATGGGCATCGATCGAGAACATCTGACGTATCGACCGGCAGCCGAGGCGGCAATCGATGCGGGAGTGGCCTGGGTCGCTTTGCACGCTCGCACGGCCGAACAACTCTATGGCGGGCAGGCCGACTGGTCGGCCATCGCCGACCTGGTTCAGGCCGCGCGCGGCTCCGGAGTTCCGGTGCTCGGAAACGGTGATGTCTGGACCGCCGCTGACGCGTTGCGAATGGTCGACGAGACCGGCTGCGCGGGCGTGGTGGTAGGGCGCGGATGCTTGGGTCGGCCCTGGTTGTTCAGGCAGTTGAGCCAGGCGTTCCGCGGTGAGACGGTGGATGCTGAGCCGAATCTTCCGGAGGTTATGCAGTGGATGCGGCGCCACGCCGAACTCTTGTGTGCGGTGCTGGGAGCTGACAAGGGGTGCCGCGACTTTCGTAAACACGTCGCCTGGTATCTCAAGGGTTTCGCAGTTGGTTCTGAGGTGCGCCGAGCCCTGGCCATGGTGTCTGATCTTCAAGAACTCGACACCCTGTTGGCACGGATCGATCCAGATCAGACCTACGATGGGCGGGCCGCCACATCTCCGCGTGGAAGAACCAGCGGGGCACGATCGGTGGCGCTACCGGACGGGTGGCTGAGCAGTCAGGACCTCACCGACGATGACCGATTGCGCCTCCGGGCCGCCGAGTTGAGTGTTTCCGGTGGCTGACGGCCTCGCGGGTCAGGGTGGATCCAGCCGGACCGTGGGTCCAAGGGGCTACGGGTCCACCGGTCCACGGGCCTGAAGTCTGGACGGTAACGAAGGAATCGAGCGTGTCTGGCGCAAATGGGCAGGTAGGTGGGGTGATGGCTGACACAATGAAGGGCATGTCCGAGACTTCCCGTGTGGTGCCACCGCGGGCAGCGGAGCGCCCGAGTCCCGGTGGGCGGGTCCCGGTGCGCTCCGGCGCTGGATCGGCGATCGTCCTGGTCATCCTCGCGCTGCTGCTCACCCCGGTTCTCACGATCGCGGGCGCCCACCAGTACGTGGAGTCTGCCGCAACCGAACGCGTCGACACTCCCAGTGACGTGATCGTCGTCCTCGGGGCGGCCCAGTACAACGGAACACCGTCGCCCGTCTTGCAGTCACGTCTCAACCACGCGGCATCCCTCTACCGGTCAGGGATCTCCGACCGCATCATGACCGTCGGTGGCCGCGCCCCCGGCGACGCGCACTCCGAGGCGTCAGCTGGTCGAAACTACTTGATCGCGGCAGGGATTCCGCCAACGGCGATCGTTGATGTCGGTAAAGGCACCGACACCCTGGAAAGTTTGGAAGCGGCCGCCGAGGTCGCCGAGGCAAAAGGGTGGGAATCAGCGACGATCGTGACCGACCCGGCCCACACGGCCCGCTCCGTGGCGATGGCTACTCGGCTCGGGTTTGACGCCCGCCCCAACCCGAGTCGCACTGGTGACGGAACGCGGGTGACGTCTGAGTACGTGCAGCGCGAAACTGTCGCATATTTGGCGTTCGAGTTGATGCAGCAGTGGAGCGTGCCGCGGATCATCAACCCATGACCGAGGAATACGGCGAGGAAGACCGGGCCCGCTACACCCCGGAGCCACCCAAGCGGGCTAGCCGAACCGCGTTCCAACGCGACCGCGCTCGAGTCCTCCATTCATCAGCGTTGCGTCGACTGGCCGCCAAGACGCAGGTGTTGTTGGCGGGTGAGCAGGACTTCCCGCGCACCCGACTTACCCACACCCTTGAGGTCGCCCAGATCGCTCGTGAGTTTGGGGTCACCTTCGGCTGTGACCCGGATCTGACCGACTTGGCCGGACTCGCCCACGATCTCGGCCATCCGCCTTTCGGCCACAACGGCGAGGACGCGCTCGACGAAGCAGCCGCACAAATCGGTGGGTTTGAAGGGAACGCCCAGACCTTCCGTGTGCTGACACGTTTGGAGAAGAAGACCTTCACCACAGCAGGAGAATCGGCTGGCCTCAACCTCACACGAGCGTCTCTCGACGCGGTCCTGAAGTACCCCTGGTCGCGGCAGCCGGACCGTCGCAAGTTCAACGTGTATTCCGACGATCTTGAGATCTTCAACTGGGTGCGTCGTGGTGCGCCGCAGGGTGTGCAATGTTTCGAGGCCCAGATTATGGACTGGTCTGACGATGTTGCCTACTCAGTACACGACGTCGAAGACGGCATCGTGTTGGGTCACTTCCTTCCCCGCACCTTGCGTGCCCGTTCGGAGCGAGACGACGTATGCTGCCTCGCCCGCCAGTGGTATGCCCCAGATCGTGATCATGCCTCACTCCTCGAAGCTCTGGAGCGGATCACTGATCTGCCGTACTGGGTGGGGGACTTCGACGGTTCTCCCCGCTCAATGGCAGCCCTGAAGAATCTCACGAGTCAGTTGATCGGGCGATTCGTCGCGGCGACGGTCGAACACACGCTGGCCGGTCAGGCAGCTACAGGAGGCAGGCGGTACCGCTCCACTTTGTATGTTCCCGCAGCCTCACGCGACGAGGTCGCAGTGCTGAAAGCGCTCGCCAACTACTACGTCTTTCAACGCAGCGACGCCGACCGGATCTACCAGCGACAGCGGGAGATTTTGGTGGAACTCGTCGACGCTCTACGACACCAGGGCCCGGAGGCGTTTGATCCGGTATTGGTCCCGGACTGGTGCGATGCGGCCAGCGACGATGCCCGGCTGCGCGTGATCATCGACCAGGTTGCCATGCTGACGGACCGTTCTGCACTGGTGTGGCACTCGCGGCTAGTGGGTGGAGCCTGAGCGGTCCACTATCTCGGACGGCCAGCTAGTTCTGACGGCCAGCTAGTTCTGACAGGGCATCGACTGCGCTCGCGAGGTCTGCGGCGTTGTTGTAGACGTGAGGGGAAGCCCGCAGGACACTCAACCGGTCGACCCGGCCCGGGTAGACCTCAAGGAACTCCGCCCACGCTCGAGGGTTGACGTCCGCAGTGACCGGCGCGACAGTCACCCCGCGTTCCCGGAGTTCCCTGGCGTCCACGACAGAATCACCATCTCCCACAGCGCACACCACAATGCCCCCTGGCCGCAGACCCTTGTCGAGCACCTTGATACCCCGGGCCTCACTCAGTGCGCACCGCAACCATTCGGCCCGCGAGCGGATCGCCCGTTCAGATTCGGCGATCCCGAGATCGAGGGCGTACCGGACAGCAGCGAGCAGCCCGAAGAAGTTCGCATACGGCAGTTCGAACGATTGAAAACGTGCAGCGGTGGGACTCGCCGCGACTCCGAACAGTCCGTTCCATTGCGATCCGAACATATCGCCTGGAAATGCTTCAAGTTCGTCGAGGACCCGCCGGCTGACCGCGAGAAAGCCAGTTCCGCGCGGGCCGCGAAGGAACTTGCGGCCGGTGGCAGACAGGAAGTCACATTTGATCTTTTCCATGTCGACCGGGATCTGGCCGACCGACTGGCATGCATCGAGCAGGTACCAGGGCCGCTGGGGGCACTGGTCGATCAGTCGGCCTACGGCGGCAGCATCAATGATCAGACCGTTCTGGCTGGCGGCGTGGGTGAGGGCGACCACCCGGACTCGTCGTTCCGGGGTGTCAAGCAGGTCCGCCAGAACGGCCAGATCGACCGTTCCTTCCGCACCTGCCGGCAGAAACTCGACAGCGGCACCGGCCCGGCGGGCGGACTGGATCAGGGGGATCACGTTGGACGCGTACTCGTCGCCGGTGACCAGGACGGTGTCTCCTTCGTGTAAAGGGATGCTGGTCACCGCGCGCAACCACGCTGCCGTTGCCGAACCCGTCAGTGCGACTTGGTGCGGTGCGCAGTTGACGAGAGTGCCCAAGACGGAGTAGATCTCGTCGAACTCGGTTTGCCTGTCGTTCATGGCCGCGTACCCGCCGACTTGCGCCTCATACTCCAGATGCTCAATGACGGCCTCGACCACCACCCGCGGTGGCAGCGCGCTGCCCCCCCCGACGAGAAACACCAAGTCGAGGCATCCGGGGGTGTCATTCCGGATTTTCAGCAGGTCGATGCCGCTGCCGAGGGCACTGTCACCAAAGTCAGGCGCATGTTCGTGCATCTCACCATCATGGCGCGTTGGACCTGATCATGTAGGAAACATCAGACAGTTGGTGGCAGTCCCCGGGAGCGGTACAGTGGCGCAGTGCCCCGGATCAAGGATTCAGACGTCGCCTTGATCCGCGAGCGCGCCCGCATCGATGATGTGATTCGCGACGTGGTGACTCTCAAACCGGCTGGCGGTGGTTCGTGGAAGGGGCTGTGTCCGTTTCACGACGAACGCACGCCAAGCTTCCATGTCACACCTTCCAAGGGGTTCTGGCATTGTTTCGGCTGTCAGGCTGGCGGGGATGTCATCGACTTCGTGCGCCAGTACGAACAACTTCCCTTCACCGAAGCGGTCGAGAAACTCGCTGCGCGGGTGGGCGTTGAACTTACCTACGAGGCCAGCGACGCCGGTGACAAGCAGCGGCGTTCGGAACGGGCGAGGCTAATCCTGGCCCACCGCCTGGCCGCTCAGTTCTATGCCGAGCAACTCGAGACACCCGGGGCGGCGGTGGCCCGGGACTTCTTGACTAGTCGGCAGTTTGACTCTGAGCAGGCGCGCCAGTTCGGGGTGGGCTACTCGCCAGACGCTTGGGATCGCCTGACTCGCTACTTGGCCGGTCAGGGGTTCTCCGATCAGGAGCTCACTGCGGCGGGCCTGGTTGTGGCTGGCTCCCGCGGGATCTACGACCGGTTCCGCAATCGCTTGATGTGGCCGATTCGTGACCTCGGCGGGGAAGTGATTGGCTTCGGGGCGCGCAAGTTGGTCGATGACGACAAGGGGCCAAAGTACCTCAACACCCCCGAGACGGCGATTTACCACAAGTCTCAAGTGCTCTACGGGGTCGATCTCGCCCGAAAGGAGATTGCCCGCCGCCAACAAGCCGTCATCGTGGAGGGCTACACCGACGTGATGGCAGCCCACTTGTCGGGGGTCGAGACGGCAGTCGCCACCTGCGGGACTGCCTTCGGTGAAGGTCACGTGCGCATTCTGCGGCGATTACTGATGGACCAAGAGGAGTTGCGGGGGGAAGTCGTTTTCACGTTTGACGGCGACGAAGCTGGCCGCCGCGCCGCCCGCAAGGCATTCGAACTCGACGCCGCGTTCGTGGGACAGACGTACGTGGCAGCGAGCCCTGACGGTCTTGACCCGTGTGACGTGCGGATCTCCAATGGCCCAGAAGCACTCCGCGAAATGGTGGCCCGGCGTGTGCCACTGTTCGACTTCGTCATCCGCGCCCACCTCGACGACCACAACTTGACGACTCCCGCGGGCCGAGTGGCGGCGGCTCGCTCCGTCGCACCGTTGATCGCCGCCATCAAGGACTCCACCCTCCAACCCGAGTACGTGCGGTTAGTGTCCGGGTGGATCGGGCTCGACGCCCACGTGGTCTCCGAGCAGGTGGCTCGGGAACGAGCATCCGCTCGCAAGGGCGGTCACGGCAGCAAGAGTTCAACGGGTGGGAGAGGATCGGGTCGCCCTGCCGGGGAACCGGCCACCGAATCGGGCACGGACCCCGTCGCCCACGCCGTGGAACGCGAGGCCCTCAAGTGTGTGCTCCACTACCCCCTCGACACGACGTGGTATCCGAGTGTGGAAGATCAGGCCTACACCGAGGAAATCCATCGGCTCCTCCATGCCGCAGTGACCGCAGTGGGGCTCACCGAAATGCCCGACGAAGCCGCGTGGCTCGCCGCAGTGGCGGACCGTGCCGCCGATGACCGGGTGCGCGCCTATCTGCGGGAACTCCTGCACGAAGGGTTGTTGTTCGATTCGACTGCGCTTGACGATCCTCAAAGGCGGCGGCACTACTGCGAATCGGTCATTGCGCGACTGCTAGAGATGGACGCGACTCGTCGCATCATCACCCTCAAGGGCAAAGTGCAGAGGACAGACCCGGAGGCTGAACCCGCGGCGTACGATCGCCTGTTTCGTCAGCTCGTGGAGCTCGAAAGCGTTCGGCGAGAGTTACGGGCCAAGGCCGCTGGCGACAGGTGAGCAGCCCACCTGGAGTGGGTTGACCGCGATCGTGGCGTAGTCTCGACCCATGGCCCGATCGTCGAAGCCCCCCGTAATCGCGGAGTTGATCGGTAAGGAGCGTCTGCGGGCGTGGGCCAACGGCCCTCTCTTGCACACCGGCGAACAGTCCATTGTAGTCGCCACAGATCGAGCGTTCTACGCCACCGGACTGTGTCCACGCACCCCGTGGATGCGAGTGCGGCGGGCCGGGTGGGACGACGGGTTGCTCGAAATTGCCGTCGATGCAGCCGATTCCGATCGCGTGGTGCGGCACCGTATCCGAGTGGACGAGCCCGGGGTGGTTCCCGATGTGATTCACGAGCGGGTCAATGCGTCAATTGCGTTTCGTAGTCGCCTCGAGGTGGCGGGCGGGCCGGGGGTCGAGATCATCGCCCGATCCGAACCAGGGGGCTCAGTAGTGCGATGGCAAGTCATCTGTGACGAGGGCCTGGACCCCAACGATCCCGAGCTGCAACTGATCATCCAGGCACGCGTGGATGAACTCGTTGACATCACCGGTCTGCCGGACGAGGGCGACCGAGCGGGACAGCTGACTATCTCTGTCGGCCGGGTCAGTGAGCCGACCGATGCGGCCACAAGGTAACCTAGGCGACGCATTCCCCCGTAGCTCAATTGGCAGAGCGTCCGGCTGTTAACCGGCAGGTTACTGGTTCGAGTCCAGTCGGGGGAGCTCCCGCAGGTGGCTGCTCCTGGTCGGTGAATAGGTATCTTGTCGCTGAGCCGCGGTATGCGATCGTCGAAAATCAGTATCGATTGTCGGAACGACGCGCTACCGTAGGGTAAACATCAGGTAATGCCTGGTCAGGGACGGGGGATCCAATGCGAACCAATTCACGATCTGCGAACAGCGGCGGTATGGGCGGGGAGATGCCCGTCACACGCGACGCGATACAAGAATGCCTGGCGGAGATCGTCTCGCAGGTGCGTGCACTGCGTGATGACACGCACCGATTTCAGGCGCTATCGGCGCTGCTCGATGAGTTGTCGTCGGTGATGGACGAGATGAGTGCCGTGCGCCGCAGCGAAGCGGCCCGCATGCACGCAGAAGGCATGTCCTATTCGCAGATCGCCAACCTCATCGGAGTGTCGAAGGCGCGAGTTCAACAGTTCGTGTCAGGGGCCAAACAGCCCCGACGGCCTGGCGTGATCGAGATGCATGCTGCCGTACGGCAGGCTGAACTCGAGGCGAAAGGGCGTTCCCGAGAGAAGGTCTGCGCGGTCGTGGTACCGGAGATTCGCGCTCGCCGGGGCGGCAAGAAGTTCGATGTTGCTGCCATCGCCGCAATGCTCGGCTATCCCGAGTCGATGGTGCGCAAGTACGATCCCCTCACCCGGCCTGGGAATCCCTAGTCACGCGCACTCCGGTCTCAGCTGCACGGTAGGAGCGAGCGGGCGCTAATCTGTTGACAGTTCGCCGCATGTTTCACCGACGCGTTCGCGTCGCGTGTTCAGCAGCGCGGGGCGGTAGCTCAGTTGGTTAGAGCAGCAGACTCATAATCTGTCAGGTCGTCGGTTCGAGCCCGACCCGCCCTACATCTGGTGTCGGTATCGAGTTATTGATATCGGCGCACGCACGACATCGAAGGGCCGCGCAACCCCCAGGGCTGGTCAATGTCGTCGGTATGGGGTGTGTGCTTGTGGATATGTTCGAACGTGTGTTCGAATAGTGGTGTAGGTTGGGTTCATGCC
>CBFGTA010000068.1:0-12120 GCA_965651595.1 uncultured bacterium
CAGATCGGCGCACCTATCAGCAGGACCCCGCCAACGGGCGCGAAGGGGTCAGGGAGGCGCTGCTCGACATCGACGAGGGCGCCGACCTCGTTATGGTCAAGCCCGCCGGATCCTACCTGGACGTCGTCCGAGCAGTGCGCGAAATATCACCGGTTCCGGTCGCGGCCTACCAGGTGTCAGGCGAGTACTCCATGATCGAAGCGGCTGCCGCTCGCGGGTGGATCGACCGTACTGCGCTGATCGACGAATCGCTGCTCGCGATCAAGCGCGCTGGCGCCGACGTCCTTTGCACGTACTACGCCCTCGAATACGCCAGGAGGTATCAGCCGTGAACGATCGCAACGATCTGTGGTTTCGTCGCGCCGCTCAGGTCACCCCTGGTGGCGTCAACTCGCCCGTTCGGGCGTTTCGTTCAGTGGGCGGCGTTCCCCGCTTCTTCGTCACCGGCCGCGGCCCGTATGTCACGGACGTCGATGGTCGAGAGTATGTGGATCTGGTCGGCTCCTGGGGCCCGATGATCCTAGGCCACGGGCATCAGGCGGTGGTTGCTGCGGTGGAAGAGGCAGTGCGCTCGGGGTTGTCGTTCGGAGCGCCGTCCCCAGCCGAGGTCGAGCTCGCCGAACTCATCTGCGATCGGGTCCCGTCTGTGGAACAGGTCCGGATGGTGAGTTCCGGAACCGAGGCGACGATGACGGCGCTGCGGCTGGGACGGGCGGTTTCCGGGCGGGACAAAATCATCAAGTTCGAGGGTTGCTATCACGGCCACAGCGACTCCCTGTTGGCGTCGGCCGGCTCAGGTGTCGCCACCCTCGGATTGCCTGATTCACCCGGCGTCCCGCAATCGACGGCGGCCGACACAATCGTCCTGCCCTACAACGACCGCAGCGCCCTGGAGGAGGCGTTTTCTCGCCACCGTCACGAGATCGGGGTGGTGATTACGGAAGCAGTTCCCGCCAACATGGGAGTCGTGCTGCCCGACCCAGGGTTCAACGCGTTCTTGTCAGCGCTATGCCGCCAACACGGGGCAGTCCTAGTGTTCGACGAAGTCATGACAGGGTTTCGGGTAGGTCCGTCGGGTCAAGTGGGGCGGGAAGCGGTTCCAGAAGGCTGGCATCCGGACATCGTCACTTATGGCAAGGTGATGGGGGGCGGGCTCCCGGCGGCGGCCCTGGCTGGCTCCGCCGAGATTATGAGCCAACTCGCCCCGGTGGGTCCGGTCTATCAGGCGGGAACTTTAGCTGGCAACCCCGTTGCCATGGCAGCTGGCCTCGCCACATTACGAGCCCTCGAGCCCCAGTCTTACCAGCAGCTGAACGAGGCCGCCGACACCGTCTGCCGGATCGTCACCGAAGCACTAACTGCCCAGGGTGTTGACCACGTACTACCGCGGGCGGGCACCCTATTTGGCTTAACTTTCCTCTCCGAAGCTCCCCGGACCTACCAGGAGGCTTCAGCGGTCAACACGGCCGCCTACCGAGCGTTCTTTACGTCGATGCTGGAATCAGGAGTGTCGTTGCCTCCCTCGGCATTCGAGGCTTGGTTCGTGTCGACAGCCCACGATGACGAGGCGATCAGTCGCATCGCTGAAGCCCTCCCCGCGGCCGCGCGGGCGGCGGCAACCACACGCGACTGATCGCGGCGGCTGCAGCCAGATAGACTGCCTGAGAGCAATGGCAAGGCGCCGGTCACCGCATGCCGAGAGCAGTTGCCTGGCAGGCTCAGACACTCGAGTGCACACAGCGGAAGGACACTGATGGTCGAGACCCCACCAGTCGCAGCCAGCGGGACGTCGTCTGCGCCACGTACCGTTGTCCACCTTGTTCGTCACGGAGAGGTCGACAACCCCGATGGGGTGTTGTATGGGCGGCTTCCGGGGTTCGTGCTGTCGGAGCGGGGTGAAGCCATGGCCGAACGTATTGCAGCGGCTCTCGCCGATCGTGACATCATTGCGATTTGGTCATCGCCACTCGAACGCGCCCGGCAGACAGCGGCACCGCTAGCTTCCCGTCGCTCGCTCGACGTCGACATCGATGATCGAGTCATTGAGGCAGCGAACAAATTCGAAGGCCAGCGCGTCAGCGTTGACGATGGGGCACTCAAGAATCCGCGGCATTGGCACCACCTGCGAAATCCTTTTCGGCCATCGTGGGGAGAGCCCTACCACCAGGTTGCCGAGCGCATGCGGGCGGCCGTCATCGATGCCCGCAATGCAGCCCGAGGTCACGAAATCGCCATCGTCAGCCATCAACTACCGGTGTGGATTTCTCGTCTCAGTGCCGAAGGCCGCCGACTGTGGCACGATCCGCGCAAGCGTCAGTGCGCCCTCGCCAGCGTTACTTCGTTCGTCTACGACGGCAACGAGCTTCAGGCCATCACGTACCAGGAGCCAGCCGGGGAACTCTTGCGGGACGCTAGCCCCTTGGCAGGTGCGTGAGGAGTATGGTGCAGCGAGCCCAGGTCTGGAAGCGACGAGCGCTGGCTGTAGCCGTGCTCCTGTCGGTCGGACTGGTGGCCGCGTGCGGCTCCTCTGGGGCGTCGGGTGACGGCTCGACGCGCTTTGTGGCCGGTGACGGGTCGGCAGTAGTTCTCCCCGTCGGTGATAGGCCCCCGGCCCCGGATCTGCAGGCCGAAACCTTGACTGGGGAGACTGTCAATCTCCGGGACCTGACCGGGCAAGTGGCGGTGCTGAACGTGTGGGCGAGTTGGTGTGCTCCGTGCCGGGAAGAGGCCCCTGCCCTGAACGCCATTGCTCGCGAAAAGGCCGACGTCAGCTCTTTCGTGGGCATCAATACCCGCGACACAAAGACAGCTGCCGAAGCGTTCGTCAACCGATTCGAAGTGCCCTACCCGAACGTCTGGGACCCGGACGGTTCAGTGCAACTCAAGTTCCGCCAAAGCTTGCCCCCGCAGGCGATCCCGTCGACGCTGTTTATTGATCCTCAGGGGCGGGTGGCGGCCAGGGTCTTGGGAATCGTGGACCGCGAAGTGCTGCGCAGAATAATCGACGAGCTGGCCGCTGACGGCTCCCAGCCAGCATCCCCACCGGCATGAACCTGGCCAGCATTCAGGAAACCATCTTTTCCGGGTCGTTCTTGATTGCGGCACCACTGGCCTTCCTGGCTGGTCTGGTGTCGTTCCTGAGCCCCTGCGTCCTCCCCCTCGTGCCCGGCTACCTGTCATATATCACCGGGCTGACGGGGGCCGAACTAGCCGCCGAAGCCGACGCATCGACGGTACGCCGCAAGACCAGCCGGGTCGTGATTGGCACGGCACTGTTCGTGGCGGGGTTCAGCGCAGTGTTCGTCACACTCGCGGCAGCGTTCGGCGCGGTCAGTGGCTGGCTGTTCGAGAACGCTCTGTGGCTTGAACGAGTACTGGGCATCGTGGTGATTGTGCTCGGTTTGATGGTTGCCGGATGGATCCCAGGCCTCAATCGGCAATGGAAGATCACTCGAACCCCGACAGTGGGCCTGTGGGGAGCACCTGTGCTGGGAGTCATATTCGGGCTCGGCTGGACCCCGTGCATCGGTCCGACGCTGTCGGCCGTTCTCTCATTGGCCGCGAACGAAGGATCGGCTGCCAGGGGAGCAGCATTGGGCCTGGCCTACTGCCTCGGGCTGGGGCTCCCATTCCTGATTGTGGGCCTAGCCTTCCGCCGGGCAGCCGGTGCGCTCACCTGGGTGAAAGCCCACTACCGTCTCGTGTCCGGAATCGGGGGTGGCATGCTCGTGGCAGTGGGTGTCCTGCTGGTGACCGGCTGGTGGGGGCAACTTATGGTCCACGTTCAGGTGTGGGTGGGCTCGTTCGAGGTCATCCTGTGACCACTCGGTCAGGCCTTTTGGTGGGAAGGAGATATAGGTGGATGCTGAGCAGGCCCGTGGCCCTGTAGATCGCCTACCTACCGCACTGGACGAGGTAGCCGATGATGCGCCGACTGCCTCACCTCCCCGCCGGTCGGGACTGGGGTTCTGGGGGTGGCTGCGCTGGGGCTGGCGGCAGCTCACCAGCATGCGTACGGCGCTGCTGTTGTTGTTTCTTCTCGCGCTAGCCAGCGTTCCCGGCTCAATCTTGCCCCAGATCGGGCCGAACAACTTCGAGGTGTCTGAGTTCCTGCGCGAGAACCCCGTACTCGGTGAGTGGCTGTACCGACTGGGCCTGTTCGACGTCTTTGCCGCCCCGTGGTTCGTAGCTGTCTACGTCCTGTTGTTCATCTCCCTCATCGGCTGTGTCATCCCGCGTACTCGCATCCACATCGCGGCACTTCGCGCCCAGCCACCGTCGAGCCCAGCCCGTCCGGCCCGCCTGCCCGAATCGCGTACTTGGACCACGAGCGCCTCAGCAGACTCGCTGGCGGACTTGGCCCAGGATCTGCGACGTAGCCGCTGGCGGGTGCGCCAAGGCTCCGACGAAGCAGGTGGCGGTCGTTCCGAATGGGTGTCGGCCGAGAAAGGCTACTGGCGTGAGACTGGCAACCTGGTATTCCATGTGAGCCTGGTCGTGCTGCTGGTGGCTGTCGCGGTCGGCGCGTTGTGGGGTTGGCGGGGGCAGGCAATTGTGGTGGAGGGCGAGGGATTCTCCAACACAGTCACTCAGTACGACACGTTTCAGGCCGGGCGGGCCGTTGATCCGTCAGGCATGGCGCCGTTCCAGTTGACGCTCGATGACTTCCGGGCAGAATTTGCGCCAGCCGGGCCCCAGCAAGGATCCCCGACGTCGTTCGAGGCCGACGTCACTTACGTCACTGAGCCGGGGGCGCCGGAGGAATCCGCCCAGATCCGAGTCAACGCACCGCTCGCGATCGACAACGCCAAGGTCTTCCTTGTGGGTCACGGATACGCGCCCGTGGTCGAGGTGAAGAACGCTGCAGGTGAAGTCGTCTACGATGCAGCGACGGTGTTTCTTCCCATCGATCCAGGGCTCACCTCGCGGGGAGTCGTGAAGTTGCCCGACACGAGGCCCCAGCTCGGTCTGCTCGGGATCTTCTTGCCGACGACCCTGGTCGACCACGAGCGCGGACCCATTTCAATCTTTCCGGCCCCGATGGATCCATCGATCTTCTTCTCCGCTTGGACGGGCAACCTCGGTCTCGACTCGGGCCGACCTCAAAGCGTCTACGACCTGCCCACCGACAACCTCGATCAGGTGGGTCTGAAGGCGATCCGGTTGGGGGAGTCGTGGGAGTTGCCCGACGGTTTCGGCACCGTGACTTTCACAGGATTGAAGGAGTTCGCCGCGATTGACGTTGCTCATGATCCGGGCAAAGAGTTGGCACTGGCAGCGGCAGTAGCGGCCATCGGCGGGCTGATGCTGAGCCTGTTCGTGCCCCGCCGACGAGTGTTCGTCCGGCTGATGCCCGGCGACGGCCTTGAACGTGAGGTCCAGTGTGGGGGAGTGTCGCGGACAGATGAAGCAGGGCTCTTGCCCGCAGTCGAGTCAGTTGCTGGCAAGGCTCAGGAGCATCTGCCAACAGTCGAATCCGGAAGCAACGGCGATGCCAACTAACATGGACCCGAGCGCCCACTTGCCAGTGGTGGGCCGGGCCCGAAAAAGGGAGAACTATGGCGGTCAATGAGACCTTGGCGGAGCTCAGCAACAATCTGGTCTACGGTTCCATGGCGGCCTACACTGTAGGGTTCCTGGCCTTCGCGGCATCTATGGCGACCCGCGGTCGGGCGGCCGACCCGAACTCCCTGCCCGCGCGAGAACGCGAGAAAGCGACTGCCCAGGTAGGGGCGGCCCAGGCGGGTGCCGATCAAGTACGCGATTCGGCCAACGCGTCCGTGGTCGCCGCTGAGACCGACCTCCACTCACCGGAGGACCCTGAACCCGGCCGTCGGTTCGCCAACATCGGAATGTCTTTGACGTGGCTGGCCACCGGGTTCCTGCTGCTCGGAATCATTGCCCGTGGAGCATCTGTGGGGCGGGCCCCTTGGGGCAACATGTACGAGTACTCGCTGACCTCGGCCTTCGCAGTGGCGGCCATCTTTCTAATCCTGTCGCTGCGTCGGGACCTCCGATGGCTAGGCGTGTTCGTCGCCGGAGCGGTACTGCTGACCCTAGGCTTGGCCGTCACTGTGCTGTATGCCGATGCCGGGCAACTGGTCCCGGCATTGCAGTCCTACTGGCTCGTCATCCACGTCCTGGCTGCCATAATCAGCGGTGGCGCGTTCACCGTCGGAACCTGCGTGACGGTCTTGTACCTCGTCAAAGAGCGATCCGAGTCACGAGCGCAAGCCGCGGCTGACTACCGGGTCGGTTGGCTGTCGAGCAAGCTCCCCGAATCCGATCGGCTCGACACGATCGCCTATCGTACCCTGGCATTCGTATTTCCCTTGTGGACGTTTGCGGTGATCGCTGGCGCTATCTGGGCGGAAGCAGCGTGGGGCCGGTACTGGGGCTGGGATCCGAAAGAAACCTGGGCGTTCATTACCTGGGTCGTCTATGCCGGCTACCTACACGCTAGAGCGACCGCTGGATGGAGAGGCCGAAAGGCCGCCTATGTGGCCTTGCTGGGGTTTGTCTGTTTCCTCATCAACTACTTCGGCGTCAACATGTTCGCCGGTGGGCTCCACTCTTACGCTGGCCTGTAACCCACGCTATCAACGCTCGGACCGCACTTCCGGACGACCACTTGCGGTGCGACTAGCTCACTGGGGGGAGTCGCCGTCGTCGGAGGGCTTCCTGCGGGCCTGGTCGCGACGCTTCTTCCATTCGAGGTCACGGAGAAAGTCGGCGTCGTCGTCTGGTCCGACGGGTCCCGGTGCGGGCCTGCCAGTGGGACGACCAAGTCCTTCCGAGTGCCGACCAGTGCCGAAAATCATCCAGATGATAGGGCCAATGACGACAACAAAGACAATCACGAGCGCCCATCCCCACCGAGGCAGCCGCCGAATCGATTGACGATCGCTGACGAACAAATCCACGAGCGCATACACCATCAACGCGATGGGGACCACGTACAGGAGGAAGCGCAGCACGGTACTAGCCTACGCTGTGGTGTCCCGGCTAGGCATGTGGATAAGCGCGACTCGACATCTGAGACCACCCGCGGGTATCGCACTCCTACCTGGGAAGCCGCAGCAACGGAGTAGTTGGTTGACGCTGACCCGTCACCGACGTGATTCGCTCGGCATACTGAGTGATCATGCGGCGCTATTTTCACGACCCGGGTGGCGTGTTTTGGCGCCGGTCTCTCCGCGTCGCTGTCGTCCTTCCCCCGCTGTACTACTTCGTCTACAGCGTTCTGGGTGACCAAACCGGGGCAGGACTGGCAGCCTTCACCGTATACGCCTTGCTGGCATTGGCAGATTTCGGGGGTCCCCCGGCATCCCGGGCTCGCGCCTATCTCGTGACCGGAGCTGTCGGCGCCCCGATGATCGTGGTTGGATCGTTGCTTGCCAATTTTGTGGTTCTGTCGATTGTGGCAGCTGGCCTCGTGGCGTTCTTCGTCAGCTTTGCTGGCGTCCTGCGTGGCTATGTCGCCGCTGCCTCCACGCCACTGCTGCTGCCATTCGTGCTGGCGCTCACCACGGCACCTAGCGTGTCGACGACGATATCGATGCTGATCGGATACGCCATTGCTGTAGTCGTGGCCGTGCTCGCGGCTCTTCTGTTGTGGCCGAGCTACCTGCGCAGCTCGCTCCGCAGCGCCACTGCGGCCGCCGTGCAAGCAGCACGTGACGAGATTCAGGTGCGCTGGCTGGACAGAAGAACAGGCGCAGCGGTCAGCGGAGCTCGTGAGCGAACCGAGGAAGCGCTGGCCGCTGTGCACGCCAGTTTCGACGGTGCCCTCGTCCGACCGGGACCCGCGACTGCCAGAGATCGTTCCTTAGTCGCCGTGATCAGCGAACTCGACCGACTCAACCGGGTCCTATCGTGGCAGGGCCCAGATCTGGGGGCCAATCATGACTTCGAACGGGACCTAGCAGCGGCAGTGGTGGCTGCGCTTGATGAGTCGGCCCAAGCCCTAACCGGGCGCGGTCACTCACCCGATCCCGGGCCGGTCAACCGGGCCCGGGAGGAGCACCAGGTTGCGCTCGAGGCGTACGTGGCTGCCGAGATAGAACAGCGGTCGCGTCAACCGGACGCAGTCGCTGACCAACTCGCACAACTGATGAACCTGCGGATTGTGGCGCTGTCGGCGCAGTCGATTGCGGGGAACTGTTCTGGTGCAGTCGGCGAACCCGTACGGGCTGGATCTTCCGCCGTCACTCTGGGGGGTCAGCCGCTCTGGGATCCCACTGATCGTCCGGGTCCCCGGTTCTATCTAGCCAGCCAGTGGCGTTGGTCGTCCCCTTGGTTGCGCAACGCTGTGCGCACGGGAGTGGCCATTACGGTTGCCACCGCGATCGTTCAACTCGCCCACGTCCAGCACGGACTGTGGATCGTTCTCGGAACACTGGTGGCCTTGCGTTTCGATGCGGCCGGAACTAGTCGAACCGCCGCGTCGGTCATCATCGGCACTGTTGTGGGTTTCGCAGCTGGCGTATTGATGATCTTCATCATTGGAGGGCATACATCGGTCCTCTGGGCGATACTTCCGATTCTCGTTTTTCTTGCCAGCTACACACCCAACTCTATTTCCCTCACTGTCGGTCAAGCACTATTCGCCGTCTACGGAATCGCGATCTACGCGCTCTACACCCCCGGCTACTCCACTGCCGAGTTTCGGCTATTCAACGTCGTCGTGGCAATGGGGGTCAGTCTGCTGGTGTCGGCCTTGCTATGGCCGCGCGGAGTGATTGCCATCGTCGAGACCACTATGCGGACCGCTGCAGCGACCACCGGGTCTAGCCTGCGATCGGCGGTTGCGACCCTGACCGGCGCGCCCGGACATTTGCAGGGATCCGACATTGAACGGCAGCTCGTCGGGTTGCGCCAAGAAACGACTCGGGCGGCCCAGACCTACGACCTTGCCTACGCCCAAAAGGGGCCTGGACTACCCGATATTCGCCGGTGGGCTGTCTGGGCGGGTGCTGTCAGCGATGTGGAACGAACCACGGAGATCGTGGCATCGATGATCAAGCATGGCCGCACCCAGGGAGGAGATCGAACTACCCGAGAGGCGTTAGTACATGCCGCCGAGCGCCTGGCGCAGACGTTGGGGAGCGGACTGACGCCATCGCAGCCTGTGCCGCTGCCGCTGCCGCAGCCATCGCCTTCCAGTGCACGATGGTCTGACCCCGGTGAAGCCTTGTGGCCGACAGTTCGCGACTACACCACATCCCAGCTAAGCGATGGCCGTGTCGCCGACCCGCGGGACATCATCGCGATCGTGTGGCTGTGTGTGTGGCTGGAGTTCGCCAGTTGGGAAGTCGAGCAAGCTGTGGCCGCGGGATGAACCGTGAATCGGGTCAGGGTGGGTGCGAACCAGTAGGGCCCTGACGGCTTAGGCTGAAGCCATGGAAGAGGCCGAATCCGATCACGGTTCCCGCCGCGAGCACACGTCTGACTCATTCGTCGATCGCCATCCGATCGTGACGTTTACCGTGCTGCGCTTGGTTCTACTCCTGGCAAGCGCGGTTCTGCTGTGGGTGCTTGGTGCTCGGGGGATCCTACTCATCGTGCTCGCTTTCGCTGTCTCTGCCATGTTGTCCTTCGTACTCCTGCGCTCGCCGCGGGCTGGGACTGGCGAGGCCATCGGAAGCTACTTCACGCGCCTCAACGAACGGATCGAACGCAGCACTCGGGCTGAAGACGAATCTGCCGGAGTCGAGAACCACGTCGAGCCAGGATCGGTGGGTGAGACCGCCCCCATGGTGACGAGATCCCCAGAAGAACCGACAAGGTCGGAACGACACGACTAGCGAGTCAGGTTCGGTCAGACGGCCAGCAAGACAGGCCCCGAACGGCAGATCAGATCTGCGGCGTTCATCAACCGAGGCTCATCGTGGCAATGATTCCCGCCACTGTGGCCAGGCCAAAAACCAGTTCGACTGTGGCAGTGAGCGCGAGAACGCGAACAAGTTTACTCCCGGTAGCACCTGATTTCACGATCCGCCAGGCAACGAACGTCAGCGGTGCCGCGACCAGTCCGAAGATCGCTCCGGCCGGGAAGATCGGAACGAATCCGATGCCGCCGAGTCCGACGAAAGCCGCGATGGCCAACGGAATCCACAGACACCACCCGAAGAGCGTCCGCGTGCGGGCGTCGCCGAGCCGCACTGCCAAGGTCATCTTGCTGTTGGCCAGGTCGCTGGGGATGTCGCGCAAGTTGTTGACGACCAGCAGGGCCACTGCGAGCAAACCTAGCGCCACGCCGTACAGCACGGACAGGACGGTGACCTGACCCGCCAAGACCAGCGTGGTCGCTCCTACCGCCACGAGCCCGAAAAACACGAACACCATGAGTTCGCCAAGGCCGGAGTAGCCATAGGGTCGCGGACCACCCGTGTAGAACCACGCGGCGGCGATGGCGAAGGCCCCCACGAGTAGTAGCCACCACATTCCGCTGATGACCACCAAGAGTAATCCCGCCAGGGCCGCGACCGCTAGCGCCACAACGGCAGCCATCCGCACCTGGGCCGCGGGGGCCAACTGTTGGCCAACAAGTCGCACCGGCCCCAGTCGCTCGTCGTCAGTGCCGCGAACGCCGTCGGAGTAGTCGTTCGCATAGTTCACTCCGACCTGCAACGCCACGGCCACTATGAGGGCCAGTCCGGACCGGACGGTCGCGTCCCACGCAGGTAGCGCGATGCCGTGGAAAGCGGCGCAGGCGATTCCTACTCCGACCGGTACGGCGGCGGCGGGCAAGGTGCGTGGGCGAGCACCGTGGATCCACTCGGAGGTTGTGGCCATGCGTGCACTCTCCTGACGTTGTGGTCGGCGTTGAGCTACTTGCGGCGAGGCTTGCTGCTCGGGCGACGGCGAGGCCTGCGGCGGGACGCACGCAGCTTACGCTCCGTGCGTTCGCGCAGGGTCTCGGCCTCCTTGGCGTTCCGGATGGATTGGCCGGGTCGGTGGGCGCCGGGCCGAGCAGGCCGGTTGGCACGTCGTTGCGCCCGATCCCGTAGAAGCTGCCGGTCAATCTTGCCCGCGTGGTTGGCGGGCAGTTCATCGACCATGATGACTAGCCGAGGTCGGGCGGCGGGCCCGAGAGCCTCGGCGATCCGATCACCCAAGCTGTGTTCTAGCGCTTCGCGAGTGAGCAGCAAGCCCGGTTGAGGCACCACGAACGCGCAGATTCGGGCGCCCCATTCTGAGTCTGCGATGGCCACGACGGCCACCTCGGCGACGAGGGGATGCTGCTGCAAGTTGGCCTCGACCGCAGCCAGCGAGACTCCGAGTCCACCGACTTGGACGACGTCGTCTCGTCGAGCCAAGATGCGCAGACGCTGATTGCTATCCACTCGACCAAGGTCAGCCGTGAAATGTGTGCGTCCGGAGAACGCCTCGGAACTCAACTGGGGCAATAGCCGGTAGCCGAGGCCCACAGTGGCACCGGAAATCGCAATCTGGCCAACCTCACGGTCGTCTGGTTCAACGATATGGACCGACGTTCCCGAAAGGGGCGATCCGTCGTACACGCATCCCCCGGCAGTCTCGGTCATGCCGTAGGTCGTCACCGCGTTGATCCCGAGAGCTCGAGCCCGGTTTAGGAGGCCTTGAGGCGTGGCAGCGCCGCCGATCAGGACGGTGTCGTAGGCCAACAGGGCGTCAGTCCCGGAAGGGTGGTGATCCATAATCCGGGCGAGTTGGGTTGGAACCAGTGACGTACGGATGCGACGACCACCACTGGCTCGGGCCGTCCTCCAGGTGTAGTCGACGAACTGGGGGACTGAGAAGTGGGAGGCTCCACCGACGCTGGGAAGAATGACGGGACTTGTGCCCGCGAGCAAAGAACGCACCAGCACCTGAAAGCCAGCGATGTGTTCAACACCGACTGCCAGCAGCCAACCGGCCGGGCCTCCTAAACGCAGCTCAGTGGCTTCGCTGGCAGCAACGAGGTTGTGGGCCGAAAGCAGCACCCCGCGGGGGCGACCCATCGATCCCGAAGTACACACCACGACTGCCGTTTCGTCGTTCTCCAGCGGATGGTCAGGGTCGTCTGGCCGGACCGACTCGGTCACCCAGTCACGCAGGGCGCTTGGGCCCGTCGGTGTCAGGGCATAGGCGGGACCG
>CBFGTA010000069.1:0-11946 GCA_965651595.1 uncultured bacterium
GTGGGAGCGTCGGTATGTTGCGACATCACGCCACGCATTGAACCTGACGAGCGGCCCCAGCAGCCTGCCGGTCGGGCGCCCCTGCATCACGAGACCATCCGCAAGCTCATGCGATCAACGGGGGAGAAGGCGTACGGATATCGCCTGGCCCAGCGCGAGGTCCTGGACGCTCAGCGCAGCAGCGAGCAGCGGCGACGCTGAGAACCGATCCCTACACCGGACGATCCCCGCTTCGTCTGCGCCAGGACCGAGGTTAGGACGGGACTGGCTCAGTTTCCTCCGAGGTAGCTGGCAGCACTTCGTCACGAGGAAGGGCCAGGCTGCACAGCAAACCTAAGAACACGAATCCTGCCGCCACCCAGGCGGACCACTTGGCAGAGTCCGTGTATGCCTCCTTGGCGTCGGTGGCGATGGCCTGCAGGCCGGGCTGTTGTTCGATGGAGACGATGGACTGGCCTGCTGAAGTTCGCACCGAGTCGACGATCTGGCTCCGCTGCTGCTCGGTGAGGCCAGGTTCATTCTTGAGTTTGCTGTTCAGGTCGGCTGCCAAACCGCTGAAGAGAACCGCCCCCAGGATGGCGGCACCGAGAGCGGATCCGACCTGCCGGAAAGTTGATGTCACGGCCGAGGCCTGGCCCGACTTGGCCGACGGCACGTCCGCCAGGACCACGTTCGTCAATTGGGCGGACGCGAAGCCGAGTCCGGCCCCGTACACGATGAGGGGGACAGTGAGCCACCAGGCGGAGTGATTCATCGAGATGAGCAGACCGATTCCGACGATCCCCACAATCTCCAGACCCATCCCCATCCTGACCACCTGGGTCGCTCCGAGGTGAGCGCTCACCCGTCGGGCCATGCCGCCGGAGAAGAACGTGCCGAGGGCGAGGGATGCCAGCAAGACTCCGGACGTGAGGGCATCGAATCCCGCCACACTCTGCAGCCACAGGGGAATGGCGAACAAGATGCCGAACTCGCCCAGGCTAACCACAAGCGCAACCACGTTGCCGAACCCGTAACGCCGGATCTTGAACAGAGACAAGTCAATGAGTGAGGCTGCGCCCAGGCGATTCAGGCGTCGCTCCCACCCGACTAGCACCAGTAGCAGGATTACACCGACTGCGAACGAGACTGGCACGACGCTGATCCCCCCGGCCGGCAGATTGATCGGACCGAGTGAGAAGTCGGTGATCGCTGTCCACCAGCCGTAATCTTGCCCTTCGATCAGGCCGTACACGATCAGTCCGAGCCCCACCGCTGAGAGGACGACCCCAACCGGGTCGAAGCCCCGCGCATTGCGGACCCGAGACTCGGGCAAGAGCGCCAAGACCATGAAGAACGCGATCAGGGCGACGGGGACGTTGATGTAGAACGCCCAACGCCACGAGAAATCTTGGGCGAGCCAGCCGCCGAGGAGCGGGCCTAACGCGGCTGCTCCCCCGAAGACGGCCCCCCACAGGCCGAACGCAATCGCTCGATCTCGCCCCGTGAACAAGGTGTTGATGACAGCAATCGACGACGGCAACATCATGGAAGCGCCGATCGCCTGCACTGCGCGGGCCGCGATCATCACGTTCGGATCTCCAGCCATCCCTGCCAAGATTGACCCGACGATGAACACGATGATGCCAGCCAAGAACAGCAGCCGCCGTCCGAACTTGTCCGCCAGGAGTCCCACGGTGATCAGTAGAGAGGCAAAGAGTAAGGAATAGATAGAGTTGATCCACTGAGCGTCGGTTTGGGTGAGGCCGAGGTCGTCAACCATTGTGGGTAGCAGAACGTTCACGACTGAGCCGTCGATGATGATCATCGACATTCCAACCAGAATCGCGGCGAGGGCTAGCCACGGTTTGGTCGGCGCCTTGCCGATCAACTCAGACTCGGAGTCGCTGGCCGCTGAAGCGTTCGAGGGCGACACGTTGCTGTCAGACATACCGAAACCCTAGCGATCCGAGGCTCTCGCAGCACGTTCGTGACTGACCGACTGCTGTGTGCTCGACCACTCATGAGTGAAGAAGAGTCAGTAACGTCTTCCCATGGGCAGATTCATGCGCTGGCTTGGCCGCATCCATATCGAGGCGTCGCCGTCGGCTCGGGCAGGAATCGTGGCGGCCTCCGCGAACGTTGCCAGCACCTTCGCGCGCGGGCTCATCCCGCGGTCGGTCGCCAACCAGGCCGTCGTGACTGGCGCAGTTTCGGCAACGATGTACCAGGTTGTGGCCACGTCTCATTCCGCGGCCGAAACTGCGGTCTTGCTCAGCAGCGGCTCACGGGGAATGCGCGGCCGGTCGGCTGATCCTCACCGAGTGATCGTCGCGGACTTGGCCATGGCCGGGTTCGGAGCCGCAGCCGAGCAGTTGTTGCCGTCGCGTGGTGATGAAGCGCTTCCGGTGTCCGTGGCCCGGTTCGCGGCGGAGACACTCATGTTGTCAGGAACGTGTGGCGCGGCGGTGGCGGTCACCGATCAAGCAGTAGCTAAGCTGTGGCCCGACTCGCAGTTCCGCAATCGTTCGATCGTGGTGGATGTTGCGCTGGGAGCGGTGATTGCTGGCCTAACGACGTTCTATCGGCATCAGGCCGCCCGCCGCTACGGTCTCGTTGCGCCCGAACGCAAGGCCGTCAAGACGGCCGGACTCGCGGCTACCGCGAAGGCGGCCGGGACAGGGCTGGCGGCGGGAGCAGGAATTCTCGTGATCGCCGGGGCCGAGCAACTGATCGCCAGCGGTGTCCAGAAAATATTCAACGATCGCGTGTCTCGTTTCGATATCGGCTCGCCTCTGCTCGGGCACGGCGTGGCGCTTGGTGTCTTCGCGGCCGCGGGCACAGTGGGTTTCGGTATCGTCAAGCGTCGTATCGAGCGGGGCGGCGACATCGTTGAACCCGCCTACCCAGAACCCCCAACTAGTGACTGCGTAACGGCCGGGCCGCGATCACAGATTGCCTTCGACACGATCGGGATGGAGGGGCGCCGCTTTGTGCTCATGGCCCTGACTGCCGCCGATATCACAGCCGTGACCGGGCAACCTGCCATGGATCCAGTGCGCGTAGTGGCGGGTTACGAGTCGGCCCCAACGTCTGATGAGCGAGCCGCACTGTGCCTGGAGGAGATGGAAGCGGTCGGGGCCTTCGACCGTTCCCTCATCTGTATTGCCTCACCCACCGGAGTGGGTTACGTCAGCTATGTTTTCGCCGAAACTTTGGAGTATCTCACCGGTGGCGACTGCGCGACAGTCGTGCCACAGTACGCACTCGTTCCCAGCGCGCTGGCGCTATTCGACACGCACGACGGCGTGAATCTGCAACGCCGCGTCATTGAACTCGTTCGTGACCGGATTGCCTCGATGAAGCCGGAGGACCGCCCCAGACTCGTTCAGTTCGGCGAGAGTCTCGGAGCCCAGGTGGCGATGGACGTTGCCCACCCCGACGGGACTGAGGTATACGACCGACTCGGTCTTGACGCTGGCTTGTACTTGGGCGTGCCATTCCGAACTGCCGTCTGGAACTCGTGGCGCGCAAACCCGGGCGGAGTTGACCCGCACGGGCGATTCACACTGGTGGCGTCCAGCGCAGAACTAGGCCGAGACCGCGCCGCTCGCCCAGGCCCGCGTCATGTGCTGGTCGTCCACGACGATGATCCGGTGAACAAGTTCAGCTACCGGATGGTCGTTCAGCGGCCATGGTGGATGGGCCCGCCCACCACGCGGCCTCCAATGGTTCCGCGCGAGACAGTCTGGCGACCGGTGACCACGTTTGCATTGACCTTGGTCGATCTCGTCAACGGAATGAACTTCAAACCGGGTACCTTCGTCCGGCAGGGCCATGACTACCGGATCGACACACTCGAAGCTGTTCAGTGGGCTTACGGGCTGCCGTGTTCGCCGCAAGTTGCTGCTTCGATAGACCAAGCGCTCAAGGCCCGGGAACAGGATTGGGCAACTCGCCGATTGATCGCCCGCAAGTTTGCTGGGGCTCGGGACTCGGTAGCCCGAACTTTGGCTTCGTGGGGAGTGGCATTGCCGGAGCTGCCTGACGTGACGGGCGTGAGCGGACCAGCCGTGGCCGACATTAATCCGCTGGCCGACCGTTTGCCTCACTTAGGCACTTCCGGGGTGAGCTAGTTCGCTTCGATCGTAGTTGCCGCCCGCTTCATCCGATCGCTAATTGCCTCGGCCATGGGCCCGGCGCTCGGGGCAATCGCTAGGACAACATCGAGACCGAGCTCGTCGGCTCGCCGGAATGCCGCATAGAGCTCGTGGGCGAGTTGGTGCGTGTCGTCTGCGTCGGTCAGAGTTTCTGAGGCGATGAGGCGCGGCGGGGTGAGTCGCAAGCATTGTTCTACGTCCGAACGCAGCCCGACGAGCCCCAGAGACACACCCTCGTCGACGTTCAGGTTGCGCAGGTCGGCCGGTTGAGGCCACAAGACGACCCGTGCATCGGGTGCGTAGTGGCTCGCGAGTGTCCCCGGCAAAGAGCCCTGCGGGGGCGTGCTGCCCTGTGAAACTCGGGTCAGCGGGTGAATCCCCGAGGCCTTTTCGAGGTCATAGGCGCTGATTGCCCCCGGGCGGGCGACGTAGTAACCGGTATCGCCGACGACAACGACAGTCGATTCGAGCCCGATGCGGCAAGGTCCGCCATCAAGAATGACATCCTCAGCCGTGAGGTGTGTGGACAGTTCGGCAGCTGCGGCAGTTGCCGAGGTGGGACTCACCTTTCCGAAGCGATTGGCGCTCGGGGCCACCAGGCCGACCGGCCCGGTCAGGTGGCCGGCACGGTGGTTGAGGACAGTTCTGAAGGCCGAATGGTCGGGAGATCGAATGGCAACCGTGGATTGCCCACCCGTGACGACTGGACTGACGTGGTCTGCTTTCTCACCCACAATCGTCAGAGGTCCTGGCCAGAATTTCTCGGCGAGAATTCTCGCTAGGGGTGGGGTGTCCTTCCACCAGTGCTCGGCGGCAGCCAGATCGAGCACATGCACGATCAATGGATGCGTGGTGGGGCGGCCCTTGGTGGCGAACACGCGACCCACACTGCCGGGCAGGTCGGCCCGAGCGGCCAAGCCGTAGACCGTCTCAGTGGGAAGGACGGCTAGGTGCCCGTGCCGCAGCGCCTCAGCGGCTCGATGGGGCGAATCAGTGATCTCCACATACGGTTCCTAGCGGTAGACGTAGACGGGGGTACCGACCGGTGTCCGGTTGTACACCCACCGGAGAGTCTTGAAGTCCCGAATGTTCACACACCCATGGGAACCACCGTTGTAGCCCACGGCCGCGAAGTATTTCGAATAGTGCACGGCTTGACCGCCGCTGAAGTACATCGACAGGGGCATCGGCGACCGGTAGAGCGTTGAGTAGTCGTCACGCACTTTGCGGAAAATGCGGAACCGCCCCTCGCGAGTTGCGTAGCCCGGAGCGCCGAATCGGGCATCGAGGGTACGAACGACCTTCCCGTTGACCATGTAACGAAGGACTCGCTGGTTCTTACTGATGCAGAGGACCTTCTTCTGCTGCTTGCAGTAGCGAGGAATCGCATCCTTCTTGGGTCGAGTGACATTGCGCAGTGTCTGAGCCGTCTTGGCGTTGACCTTCCCTGTCTGCCACATCAAGTACTTCCACTGCAGGTGCTTCACGCTCCGGGTTGTGTTGGCGGTGAACTGCCCGGTCACTTTGGTGGCAATGCCGAGTCGGTTGAGGCGAAGTTGGAGCTGCCGCACTCCAGGGCCGCGATCGCCCTGCTTCAGGACCACCTTGCCCTGCAAAACCTGTTTGAAAGTCTTCACCGGCGCGGGCGGTTCCGGAGTTGAATCCTTGGGCTTCGATGAGGTGGACTTCTTGCCTACTGCACTCGACACCTGTGAGGATCCAGGCATGGTGGGGGGTGGGCCAGCGGGCTTCGTTGCCGGAACAGCAGACTCGCCAGCGGCGGGCTCCGTCGCGGTGGGTGTCGATTCAGTCGACAGTTCGGTGACTTCGGAGACCTCTGGCTCATCGGCCAGCGTGGGCGACATCGTGGCGGCCAACACCGCCAGGCTCGTTGCGGCAACGGCCACACTCCGGGTGAGATGTCGATTCATTCTCGGCCTCGCTGACACAGTTGAAGAATTTTGGCAGGTGGGTGTCCTGCCCATCCAACTATTGTGCGGAATTGGTTGCAGGAATGCGATCCGCGGGGTCCGTTTGAGCGGTTGAGCTCGTCGGTGGTCGCTAGTCGGGGCGCTTGCCAGCGCTTGGCTGGCTAGCCTCGACGTCCAATAATCAGGTCAGCGACCAGTCCGGTCCACCCCGTCTGGTGGGATGCACCGATACCTTCGCCGGTCTCACCATTGAAGTATTCGTGAAACAGCACGTCACTGTTCCAACGCGGGTCGCCCCGAAAAATGGGCGAGTCTCCCAATGCCGGGCGATGGCCTTCCTGATCGGGAAGGAACAGACTGATGAGTCGGCGGCGCAGTTCGTGTGCCACTTCTTGCAGGTTCATCATGCGTCCGGATCCGGTGGGGCATTCGACCGTGAAATCCGCTCCCAGATACAGGTGGTAGCGTTCGAGCGCCTCGATGATCAAGTGATTAATTGGGAACCAGACCGGTCCTCGCCAGTTGGAGTTTCCTCCGTACATCTCGGTGCGAGACTCGGCCGGTTCGTAGTCGACCATGAAGGTCTCGCCATCGACTTCAATCGAGAACGGGTGCTCGTGATGGATCTTAGACAGCGAACGAATTCCGAACGGTGACAGGAACGAATCCTCGCTCAGCATCTCCACGAGCACGAGGCGCAAGCGGTCAGGGTCGACCACAGTCAGCAGCAACTTGGATCCGCTGGCTTCGTCAGTGCGGTACACGAAGCCGGCGCGGTTCGGGTCTGGAGTGTCGAGTCCACGACGCCGAACGAACTGGCTGAACCGTCGTTCGAGTCGGCGCGCATGTTTCAGGTAGGAGTCGTTTCCCGAATCAATGTAAGTCGCTGCCAGTACCGGGATGAGCCCCACGATGCTCTTGACCCGCAGCGGACGAGATTGCCCCGAATCAGTCACGAGTTGGTCGTAGAAGAACCCATCCTCGGGGTCCCACAAGCCAGCCTCGGTGATGCCGTCGCAGATGCCCGCGAAGTGTTCGAGGAACTTGAGGATCATGGGTCGATAGGCATCGTCGTGTTTGGATAGCCGCAAAGCCATCCGAAGCATCATCAGGCAGTAGAAGGCCATCCACGCGGTACCGTCGGCCTGGTTCAGGTGGCTGTCGGGCGGGACGTGCGTCCGATCGATCGGGCCGATGTTGTCGAGGCCGAGAAAACCACCTTGAAAGACGTTGTTTCCGCGGGGGTCGACGCGGTTAACCCACCAGGTGAAGTTGATCAGCAACTTCTGAAACACCGTTGCCAGGAAGACATTGTCCCGCGAGCCGTCGATTTCATACACCCGCAATGCAGCCCACGCATGAACCGGAGGGTTGCGGTCGTCGAAGGACCATTCGTAGGCAGGTATCGCCCCGTTGGGGTGCATGTACCACTCGCGCAGCATTACCGACAGTTGGTACTTAGCGAACTCGGGATCAATATGGGCGAAAACCACTGTGTGGAAAGCCAAGTCCCACGCTGCGAACCAGGGATATTCCCAACTATCTGGCATCGACAGCACGTCGTAGGCGTCGACATGTCTCCAGCTCGTGTTGCGGACGTGCTTGTGCCCGGGGGGTGGGGCAGGTTCGAGGGGATCGCCGTCGAGCCACAGTTTCACGTCGTAGCGGTAGAACTGCTTCGACCAGATCATCCCCGCGAACGCTTGTCGCAACACGAGCGCCTCATCGGGTGTGCGACCGTCCGGCGTGATGGCGCAATAGAACTCGTCGGCCTCGGACTCCCGTACGGCCATGATTGCTTCGTGGTCAGCTCCTGCCCAGCCGGGGTCGGCCGTGTCTCCGGCACTCGGCGACCACAAGCGCAGACGAACCTCGGCAGTCTCTCCCGGCCCGGCTTCAAATCGGTACCAGTGGGCTGCCTTGGTGCCGAGTTGCTCCGGATTGACCGTGGGAGACCCGGCAACCAAGTGATCGTTGATTCCGTCCTTGAAGTAGTGTCCACCGTGGTCTGCGGTGTATCCCCACAGCTTCTCGGTGTTGCTCGTGTTATCGCAGAACAGCGCTTGCGGGTATTGCCCGTCAGGGCCCTGGGCAGCGTCGAGATGGTAGGTGCCCGCCCGCCAATGGTCAGCCACGATTGTGCTGGACCCGTTGGGTCGCCGAACCAGTCGAGCCTCGGGACGGCGGTGACGGCGACCCCAGGACCACGTGTCACGGAACCACAGCTGGCCCAGGACATCGAGCCGTGCGGGATCCGGTCCGTTGTTGGTGGCGCGGATGCGGATGTAGATGTCTGTTGGATCGTTCTTGGCGTAGTCGACGTCGATCGTCCAGTAGCGGTCCTCATCGAATATTCCCGTGTCGATGAGTTCGTACTCGCGTTCAGCTCGTGTGCGGCTCGCATTAGTGGCGACCAGGTCGTCATAAGGGAACGACTGTTGAGGGTAGTGGTACCTCCAGGACAGCCACGAGTGCGACGGCGTTGCGTCCCGATACCAGTAGTACTCCTTGACGTCCTCGCCGTGGTTGCCTTCCGGCCCGCTGAGGCCAAACAAGCGTTCTTTGATGTGTGGATCTTTGCCATTCCACACCGCAATCCCGAAACACAGGTCTTGCCAGATCGTGCTGATGCCAGCCAATCCGTCTTCGCTCCAGCGGTAGGCGCGCGACATCGACTGGTTGTAAGGGAAGTAGCTCCAGGCGTCTCCGTTGTCGGAATAGTCTTCACGCACAGTGCCCCAGGCCCGCTCGGAGACATAGGGGCCCCATTCGTACCACGGTCCAGCCTCCTCCGGGCCAAGCTGGATGTCGCCCGCCTCGGCCACTCGCTGGCCTTCGCTGGTACCTGAATAGGGGGGATCGGGGGCTTCGTCACCGGGAGGGGGCGGTAAGAGAGACGGCTTTTCGCCCGAGGCTTCCGACATGGCATAAGCCTGCCGCAGGGGCGGAGCGTTAGCCTGGTGAGCAGGCCCCGAGCTCACCGGATGGCCATGACGCGAGGATGGAAGCACGTGGCAGAAACGAACCGAACCCCCTGGCCGGTGGCACTAGTCGGGGTCGACGAAGTTGGACTTGAGGTGGCGGAGGAGGTTGCCGCTGGCTGCGGTGTCGTGGCTATTGGCCCCATTAGCGCGTTCGGCGAAGGCTGCTCCGAACTCGACTCGGTGTGGAGCGTGCTCGATGCTCCCACCAGCGACCTTGTTCCAGCTGTGGCACTGGTGGGGGCGACTGACTCGGTTGGGGATATTCGCGCCCTCATCGCCGCGATCACATCCGCCGATCCAGGGCTGCGGCCACGAATCTGGCCGATGTTCGTCGCCGGATCCCCCGCTGGCCTTAGCAATTGGGAGCATCCGCTGACCGCGGCGGACCTGTCCCTCGTGGATGTGGCGATCTCCACTCTGGGCGCTCCCACCACCGAAGACACGGTGCGTGCATTGGTGGCGTGGATGAGGCTCAAAGTTCCGGCTCCGGCCAGCGTCCTGGGGCAACTCGCTGACGTCAACGGTCGGCGATGCCAATTTGTGGTGCTAGGTGCACACGCCGTTGGCGAAGCATTCCCGGCCGGTAGATCCAGCCAGTCCCCTCAGGTTGGCCAACCCGTGGATGCAGCGGCCGTACCGGTTCCGGCCGAACTTTCTGAGGCGGCCGAGGAGGCAGTTGCCCAATCCACTGCCTTGCAAGGTCTTGACGCGTCCGCCGCAGCCCTTGTGGGCGCAGTGGCTGCATCCGATCAGGTCGACGTCGCGGCCGTTGTCCAAGCCGAAACCGAGTTTTCGACGGCGCTCGGATCGGCCGTAGTAGCTGGTCTCGCGCGTGCCCGCGAGGACCTGCTCCCCCTGATCTGTGGTACAGCGGACGCAGCTGCCACCGACGGGTTCCAAGCAGCGGCACGAACGACGGAGCCGGAAACAGCGACGGAGCCGGAAACAGTGGCGGAGCCGGAAACAGTGGCGCAAACGGCTGACGAGCAGCGACTCCAGAGGCAGCCCGTTGGCAGCAGCCGGCCCCGAACAGAGATCGTGGCCGAGTGGATTTCGTTGGCCACGAAGGGCCCGATGGGTCGCATGTGGCACCGCGGGAATATCAGTCGCTGTGCCGATGAGCTGCTCGTGGCCGTGGAGTCAGAGGCAGCCGCCGCCCGCTCGGACACTCAGTCGCAACTACTCCGATGGGTGACGGAACAATGGCAGGCCCAGCTGCAGCTTGCTCTGAACGCGGCCAACGACACCCCTGCCCATCCGAGTGGGCTCGATAGTGCTGCCCAAGCGCGGGTGCGGGATGCGATGTCCGAATGCCGCCCTTGGACGCCGGTCGATCCCGCCCGAGTCGAGCGTAGTTGGGGTCAGGGACTCGCCTCGGCTCGCAAGTATCTCTTTGGAGTGCCCGCCAGTGCGCGGGAACTCTTCGACGAACCGGACGTGATGGTCGCCGCCACCTTGACCGACATCCCAGATATCGAAGAATTGGTCGTATTGGCCGCCCAATACGGCATACCCGGGCACGCGTTGGAGCCGAGCACCTCAGACGGGTCCGAACAGAATGACGACCGGGACCGTTCTCAGGCATAGGCCGCTTCAGCTGGCGCCAGCTGCTCGGTAAACGTTGATCGTTTGTCGGGCGATGGCCTCCCAGCCGAACGATTCGACGGCCCGTGCTCGCCCACGTATGCCCATCCCCTTGGCGGCCAGCGGGTCGGCAG
Organism: uncultured bacterium; assembly: GCA_965651595.1. Lineage (GTDB taxonomy): Bacteria > Actinomycetota > Actinomycetes > S36-B12 > UBA10799 > CBFGTA01. The sequence continues at coordinate 10,773 of CBFGTA010000069.1, forward strand.
CTACTCGGTTGACGGCATCGGCAAAGGCCTTCTCGAATGCTCGCGGCTCCCGTTCGTCATAGGGCACCAGGATTCCCGTTTCTCCGTCGACGACTACCTCAGGGATTCCTCCGACCGCGCTCGCGACTACTGGAGCCTCGCAACCCATTGCTTCAAGGTTGACGATCCCGAGTGGTTCGTAGATCGAGGGGCAGGCGAAGAGCAGTGCGTGGCTGAGGAGCTGAATGACATCATCTCGGCTGAGTTGACCGTCGAGCCAGTGGACCGCCGGCCGGGTCTGCTTGAGTTCTGCGATCAAACTCGCAACCTCGGCGCCGAGTTCCGGGGTGTCAGGACTGGCAGCACACAGGACGAGTGGGACAGACTCGTCGAACATTCTGGCGGCTTGGAGCAGATGAGAAATCCCCTTCTGTCGCGTGATGCGGCCAACGAACAGGACATAAGGCTGCGAGGGGTCGATTCCGTGACGTTCGAGGGCATCTGTACCGTCGACGCGCCGGTAGACGTTGGTGTTGATCCCGTTGTACACCACGTGCACTTTGTCGGGATCCACGAACGGGTAGCAGTCCAAGACGTCGGCCTTCATTCCGCTACTGACCGCGATGAGGGCATCGGCGTTCTGGTAACTGATCTGTTCGACCCACGACGAAATCCGGTAACCGCCACCGAGCTGCTCAGCCTTCCACGGTCGTCGCGGCTCAAGGGAATGCGCCGTGATGACGTGGGGCACGTCGTGGAGCAGCTTGGACAGGTGGCCGCCCATGTTGGCGTACCAGGTATGTGAATGGACGACGGCCGCCTCGGCTGTTCGATCAGCCATTTCAACGTCGACGCCGAGTGTCTTCAGCGCCGGGTTAGCGTTGAGGAGATTGGGTGGTACGGGATAGGCGGTGGCGTCGGGACGTTCGCCTCCGAAGCAATGCACATCGACGTCGATGAAGCGACGCAGCTGGGCTACGAGATGTTCAACGTGAACTCCCGCTCCGCCGTACACTTCCGGTGGCCATTCACGGGTCAGGATTGCAGCTCGCACACGCTTACCCTAGACATTGCTGACGATTTTGGCTCGGCAGTGCCGAACTGCAGTGCCCCTATGGGGTGATTCGAGCCAGACAGACAGGAAACCTGGGGGCCCGACGAGTAGGTTGATCCCGTGCGACAAAAACCTCATGTC
>CBFGTA010000070.1:0-11718 GCA_965651595.1 uncultured bacterium
TACACCTTGCCGATTTCGTCAAGAGTCTTCGGCTGACCATCGGTGAGCCCGAACCGCATGCTCACCACGCCCGCCTCACGCTCCGACAACGTCGCCAGCACCGACTCGAGCTGTTCCTGAAGCAGGGTGAAACTCACCGCGTCGCTGGGCACGATGGCTTCCGAGTCCTCGATGAGGTCGCCGAACTCGGAGTCACCATCTTCTCCGAGCGGGGTGTGCAGGGAGATGGGTTCGCGGCCGTACTTCTGGACCTCGATCACCTTCTCCGGAGTCATGTCCAACTCCAGCGCGAGCTCCTCCGGAGTCGGCTCACGACCCAAATCCTGCAACATCTGCCGCTGAACCCGCGACAACTTATTGATCACTTCCACCATATGCACAGGAATACGAATCGTCCGAGCCTGATCGGCCATCGCCCGAGTGATGGCCTGACGAATCCACCACGTCGCATACGTCGAGAACTTATAGCCCTTCGTGTAGTCGAACTTTTCAACCGCACGAATCAAACCCAGATTGCCTTCCTGAATCAAATCCAAGAACAGCATCCCCCGACCCGTGTACCGCTTCGCCAGCGACACCACCAAACGCAAGTTCGCTTCTAACAGATGATCCTTCGCCCGCCGACCATCCTGAGCAATCCACTCCAAATCGGCCCGCAACTCGGGATCGTCAATCCCCTGCCCAAGCTTGTCCTCAGCGAACAAGCCCGCCTCAATCCGCTTCGCCAACTCCACCTCTTGCTCAGCGTTGAGCAACGGCACCTTGCCAATCTGCTTCAAATAATCCTTCACCGGATCCGCAGTCGCCCCCGCCTGCGTCACCTGCTGCACCGGCTCATCCGTGTCATCCACATCCGACAACACCAAAACCTCGGGCGCCACCGCCGCAGCCTTCTTCACCGGCGCAGCCTTACTCAACGCCGACAAATCCTGCTCAATCTAGAACTGCAACTCCCGCTCAAGTTGCTCGATTTCAGCTAGATCGTCGGGAATGTCGGATTCTGCCTCACATGAGGAGCCTAGGTCAAGGTACTCAGCATCGTTCTGGACATCGTCAAGGGCCCGGGTGAACCGAACCTTTGTGCGATCACCGGATTCGTGCCTCACCTCCGCGAGAACGACCCTGCTCGAGTCGTCGCCATCGTCATCGCCGTCGTCGTCGTCGTCCAAGGATGCGCCGAAGACCTCGCCATAGGTGAGCTCAATTTCGTTGAGCAAGCGGACGCCTTCGCCCCGGGCAATCGGTGAAACTGCGAGTTCCTCGACGATGGTGCTAGGGGTGGAATTCACGATGGTGACGTGCGCTCGTGCGAGTTCATTGAAGACTGGGATCAACGAGTCATGAATACCCTCGAGGCGGATGTCATCAACCACTTCGTGAAGAACGAACAGTCGCACCCAGACACCGGCATAGTCAATGAATGCTGCAGTCCGAGTGTGATCGAACGTGTCGATGGCTCGAACGAGGCCGCGCACACCAGCATCCACAACATCCTGCGGATACGAGACGAGTTCGCGAAAGTCATCAATGACGGCTGAAACAACGACTGCGTAGTTCAACACCAGCTCGTTCCGCGCTGCTGCAGCATCCGCGACGACTCGCTCCATTCGTGCCAAAAATGATTCAACACCGGAACCATCTTGAAGCGCGCGGCGTGCCAATCGGCCAGCTTCCACTCGGCCGAAGAGTCCGGATTCAATATCTTCTGCCAACGGCACGTCAATGATCATGTTTCCGCCCCCGTCTTGTGGGTCGCCCCGTCAGCGACTGCTAATTGCCAGTTGGACATGAACTAACAATGTCCGAGGTGTCGGACATTTCGCCACTATCCCGACCGGTCCGCATCACCGACACGGGCGTCGCTGCCAACCGCCTCCGACGATTTCGGGATCCGGATTGCACTGCTGGCATCTGGCGCTACTCAACGAGGCGAGTGACGGCTTGGCGGACGGCCACGCGAGTTGAACCGGTGAGCGAAACCGGAGGGTCGACGTCGATCCAGGTGCCGCCGTTGATCGAGAACTGGCCGTTCCAACGCACCGTGCAGGTGACCGGGGAGCGTCCGACGCGCGTGAAGGTGTGGTTCACGGTCGTGTTGGGCCATTCTCCGCCCGGACTGGTTGTCGTTCGGGTGGGCCCGTCGCTGCCGAACGACCACTCCCACTCGCCAGCCGCACGCAACCGGACGCTGAAACCCATGATCAAATCGGTACGGTTAATTTCCGATGCAGAATTAGCAGAAAAGATCGTCGGCAACCCGGTGATGGCGCGTTCAGGCTGCCAGGTGATGCGCGGAGCAGTGGCCGCCTGAAACAGGCGGGTTCGAACCTCGGCGGCGACTTGTTCGGCCGTGACAGGCGCCTGCCCGCCTGCCAGGCACAACGACCGGTGGTAGACGTGGCGTCCGGCAGAAAGAGTGAACACCCCGTAGGCGGACCGTCCCGGTTCACATGACACCGTGATCACGCAGATTCCGCCCTGGTCAGCCTGACAAACTGGCAAAACGAGCCAGCGCTGTTCGCTGGCCGACGAAGGCGAGCGCGAAGGTTCAAACGGCTGACCCGGCGTGAGGAGGGTACCCGTTCCCGACCACCCGCCCTCTTCTGCGGCCCATTCCGGACTCGCGGCTGCTGCCGGGCCAACACAATGCCCGATGGCCGTCAAAGCGACAGCACAGCACACGGCAGTAGCAGCCCTTCGCGTCGATGCCACGGCGCTGCGGGGTGCGAGCGTGCTGCGCGCGGCGAATGGACTACGGTCGGCGAAATGGGCAACGCGGCGACGGGGTGCTGCCACAGCGCCAACCAACCGGCGCAACATTCCCGTCTGCGGCCTGGTCTGGCGTGATTCCCCCGTCGACCGCGCCCCGCGGGGCGTGATCGTCATGCGCTCAGTGTACGCCGGGCACCCACCATCAGGCTCAGCCCGGATTGCCTAGCCAGGCCACTGTGCTGGCGTTACATGCTGCCGGGGGTCTCCGGCGGTAGTTCGATTCCATGGTGCTGGAGGGCGCGCTCGATCTCGTAGACGACAGTCTCGAGCACTTTCACGCGCGCGTAACGCTTGTCGTCAGCCTCGACCAGAGTCCAGGGGGCGAAGCTACTGTCGGTCCGCTCGAGCATCTCGATGACAGCTTCTTCGTAGGCGGGCCGCTTCTCGCGGTTACGCCAGTCTTCGTCGGTGAGTTTCCAACGCTTGAGCGGTTCGTTCTGGCGAGCCTTGAATCGCTTCAACTGTTCGTCCGGTGAGGTATGCAGCCAGAATTTCATCAACAGCATGCCCTCGTCGGTGAGAGTCTGCTCGAAGTTGCGAATCTCCGAGTAGGCGCGGCGCCATTCATCCTCAGTGGCGAACCCTTCGACTCTTTCCACGAGTACGCGGCCGTACCAGGAGCGGTCGAAGATGGCCATTCCGCCCCACCCGGGCAGCTTCGTCCAAAATCGCGTCAGGAAGTGGTGACGCTTCTCGTCAGGCGTGGGGGCGGCAAACGTCGCCACCCGCACGTGGCGGGCGTCCATCGGCGTGACGAGCCGCTTGATGCAGCCGCCCTTGCCGCTGGCGTCCCAGCCTTCAAACAGGATCGCCACAGGCGGGCCCAATCGGCCGGAGCCGTCGAAGATTCCACCCAAGACGAGCCGCAGATACAGCAGGCGCTCTTGCGCTTTGGCTACGCGCTCGGCTTCTTCCTTCTTACTCAGGCTGAGGGTGAGATCCAAATGATCGAGCATAGGCATGGCTGCATGCTTGCACGTCTCGTCGGCCCATGCCCAACAAGTCGCCCGATGGGCCACTCACTCAGGCCACTGACTCGGGCCTTGAGCACGTGCCCTTCACTCCCGGGACATGGCCGGAGGACGCCCAGCACGCAGATCGCCGATGTCAACGGAACGGATTGCCTCGGTCCACACCGCGGCCGGGAGACCGCGATCGAGGGCCTTGATGACCAGGTTCGACAAGACGTTGCGGGGATCACACCCGACGGCATGGCCAGCAATGGCTCGGGCCAAGCCAGGGTGGCCCGACTGCCAGGCGACGACTGCCAGCACGCTGCCGAGGGCGGGTGAGGAGTTTCGCGGGCTGACCCGCAGCAGGTTGATAGCGCGTCGGATCTGACCGATGGCCGGCCCGTGGCCGCTTCCGTGGCTCAACCGCCACAACACCGGCTCGCGCACGCGTCGGTCTCCCAGCGCGACCACCCACTGCCCGCCAGCCGCTGGCGGCGGCAGGCTGGCCCCGGGGTCAGTCAAGAACCGAACGATGGCGTCTTCGCACTCTTGCCGCTCGCTCGGCGATTCGGCCACCAGTTCGCCGAACATGACCGCGTCAGCCCGTAACCATGCGTGCATCCGCCGCGACCAATCTGATCCCGTCAACTCATCATCGTTCGGGCTCGGCATCTGGCCGGGGGTCGCTCCTACGTCATCGGTCGGTGGAGTGATTGCTCCTTGGGACGATGTCAACGCCCTCGGGTGGGATGCGTCCGCCGCGTCCCACCACAGGCCCTGGCTCACCCAGCCGAGGATTTCAATCGTCACTCCGAAGCCCACTGCTGGCAGACAACTACCCATCAGCAGGGAACGGATCGACCCGGAGTTCATCTCGGTGAAGGCGACTATCGCTACGCGGCTGGCACCTGTCTGGCCCAAATCCTGGCACCACAGGGCGATATCGATGGACAGCCAATGAGCTGCTGCTTCGAAGCTGTCGGCCTGACCCGGCTCGGGTAGTGTAAAGAGGCCGATGTGGTCGGCCGACGGCTTGCCAGAGTCAATGGGCACGAGAGCGAGGTGTTGCTGAGGTAGCTTCCCGTGTACGGCGACGATGGCGTCGCAGAGGGAATCGACGGGGGATGTTGTGTGACGCACGGTGTGCGTGTGTGGGGTGGTCATGAAAGGCGACAATGGTGCACCTGGTTGCGCGGTGCGGCGCGAACGCGGAATTCTGTGGATAGCGCCGGTGTGAACGGCACAGCGCTGCAGCGTTATCGACGAGCGGATTGCCCACGTACTGGACGCGACCCGAACCCGGCAGACGAATCACCGGACATGACCGCATGCATCGGGCCGCCCACGAGTTCGTGGGCAACGTCTTCGCTCACCGGCTGGTTGTGGCCGTCGACGTGAACGACTCGCGGCTGGTAGGTCAGTAGTTCCGCCTCGTCGAAGTCCGCGTAGGTGATGATGATGATCTTGTCGCCTGGGTGGACGAGGCGAGCGGCTGCACCGTTCAAACACACGTCGCCGGGCTGGCCTTCGATGGCGTAGGTTTCAAAACGAGCACCGTTGTCGATGTCGACGATCTGCACTTGCTCACCGACCAGAATGTCGGCGCGCTGCATGAGGTCGGGGTCGAGCGATATCGAACCCACATAATCGAGGTGCGCGTCTGTCACGGTTGCTCGATGAATCTTCGATTTCATCATTCGGCGCAGCATGGGAAGTCCGTCCTTTGTCTCGATGCCGGGCGGTCACCGTACCGTTCTAGGGTAACCGAAAAACCCTAGGACGTTGATTTGAGGTAGCGGGTTGTTTGGTCGGCGATCGCGGTGACAATGTCGCTGGTATCAAACGACGCAGACCCTTCGATGACGGGGATGAAGTCGACAAGCATGCCGTCCCGCAGGATTTGGGCCTCGAGGCCAGCACCGGATCCGTCCCAGATCGCTTCGGCCCTAGTCGGAAGCTGGATCCTGATCGCAGCGGTCGACAAACCGGTGGGCTTGACGTGGGCGAAGATGTCTCGACGCTGAAGTTCGGCTACCACGGCCTCGGCCTGTGAAGTCAACATGACCCTAGTGTGACAGTCGCACCTGTCAGCTTCCGACAACGACACCGTCAACACGAGCACACCGGCGAGCCGTGAGGCCGCCCGCTCGGCCGGTACGTGGGGGAACGAACCGGCCAAGCGGGCGGAGTCTAGAACTGGCGGGAGGCGGGATCCACCGGTCGGCGTGAACTAGGCGTCGGCGCGAATGGCGGACACCTCAATCTCGAGGACGACTTTGTCGCCCACGAGCACTCCCCCGGCCTCGAGGGCCGCATTCCACGTGAGGCCGAAGTCCTTGCGGTTAACGGTCACTTTCCCTTCGAAACCGACGCGATGGTTGCCGAACGGGTCGGTGGCCGCTCCCCCGAACTCGAGCGGCACTGTCACCGACTGAGTCACGCCCCTAACGGTCAGATCGCCGGTTAGTTCGAACTTGTCTTCGGAGACCTGGCGAACTGCGGTGGACACGAACGTGATCTCGGGGTGTTGTTCCATGTCGAAGAAGTCGTTGCTGCGCAGATGAGCGTCACGGTCGGCACTGTTGGTGTCGATGCTGTCGACCTTGATGGTCACGGCGACGCGAGAATCGCCCGGATTCGCTCCGTCGATCACTGCCTTACCCTCGAAGGTCTTGAAGGTGCCGCGCACCTTGGCAACCATGGCGTGCCGGGCGACAAACCCGATCCGCGAGTGGCTCGGATCAATCTCGTAGGTTCCGGTCAACTGCTGGTAGTCAGTAGTTGCTGTAGGCATCTCGTCTCCTTGGTGTGTCAGACTGCTCGAATAGTTGTGGCAGGAAGCTCCATTGGCCTCCCTTGACCTCAACAACTTGCATGACACATCATTTATTCCGGGAGGCAGGATGAGTTCTGCTCACTGGCTTGACGACGACGAACAGGCAGCGTGGCGCGCCTTCCTCCACGCCCATCGGGTCATTTCCTCCGACCTGGCCAGCCAGCTGCAGCGCGGGTCGGATTTGTCATACGCCGACTACGAAGTGCTCGTGCATCTCACCGACGTTGATGGGCAGACTTTACGTATCCACGAGTTGCGCGAACGCCTGCGCTGGGAGCAGAGTCGACTATCGCACCAGTTGACGCGAATGCAGGGACGCGGCTTGGTGTCGCGTCGGGACTGCGCTGAAGACAAGCGTGGGCTGTATCTCGAGATCACGCCCCGAGGCCTAGCAGCCATCCGTGCCGCTGCCCCTCACCACGTGGATCGGGTTCGTCGCCTGTTCGTCGATTCGCTCAGCCGCGACGATCTCTTGACTTTGGGCCGCATGTGCGAGCAACTCGCCGAGCAGGCTGAGTCGATAGCCGCCGAGGAAGATTCCTCCACGTAGATGCGCGCACTTGACTCACAGGAGCGGAGGGGCCGACCGTCACAAATGTAGGTGCTCGTCCGCTCCGGCGTCACCGTAGACACTTCCCGTGGAGCGGCCCGCCGTCTTGGCCCGATACAAGGCGATGTCAGCTTGAATCCGGATCGCTGCCGCGTCTTGGGCCCGGCGCGGGAAGTCGGAGATGCCACAAGAAAACCCGATCCGCACCGGCCCGTCTGGTTGGGGCCCGGTGCGCTGGAAAGTCTGGAGCAGTCGTTGGCTTTCGCTCAACGCCTCCTCCGCGCATAGACCGGGCAAGACAATGACAAACTCGTCTCCGCCGATTCGACACAGCGTGTCGGCGGGTCGGATTAGGCGACTCAGGTACCGACTCACTTCGACGAGGTACTGGTCACCAGCAACGTGGCCGAGGCGGTCGTTAACATCTTTGAAGTAGTCAAGGTCAATCATGATGAGGCTGACGCTCTGTTCGCTCGCGATGGCTCGCTCGAGGGCTTCTTCGAGGCGACGCTCGAAATATCGCACATTGTGCAGGCCGGTGAGCGGGTCGCGGGTGGCTTGTTCCCGCAAGGCGCGTTCGGCTGTCTCGCGGCGAGTGACGTCGCGGAACATCCACACCACTCCCCCGATGCCTTGCTCGGGCGCGGCAACCGACATGTCAAAGAATCGCGATTGCCCATCGATGGGCAATTCCACCAGGGTGGTTTCGTTGACCACTGAAGAGCGCCGCTGGCGGTCCAAGCGATCGACTAGTACCGACCACGACGACACGACGTCAGCACCCGCGCGACCGAGTTGGTCTTGGGAGACCCCGAGCAACTCCTGGGCGCGATCGTTGACCGCCACGAGTCGCTGGTGGTCGTCGAAGACGACGATCGGTTCTGAAATGGCCTGCAGGATGGCTCGCTCACCGATGGGAACGATGTCTAGCAGTCCGAAGCGGCGCGTGGCCCACCCAATTCCGACGGCCGCAACAGCACAGAGCACGGGAGTGAAGTCGACGGGGACTTCGAATACGCGGATAACGTAGGTGATGCTCGACAGCCATGGCACCATCGCAAATGCGAATACCGCAAGCAGTTGCTTGCGGTAGATTCCGCGCAGATTCACTGCCGACCAAAGAATGATGCCTTGGGCCAGCAACAAGTATCCGTAGGTGACGATGATGAACAGCCAGAACAACGGCCCCCGTTGATAGATCAGGAAACCCGACGGATCCCACTCGAAACTGCTCCAGTACTGGCCATCCCAGGCGTTGGTCCAGACGGCGAGAACTACGAGCAACGCCGGAATCGTCAATATCCATTCGCGGGCTCGTAGCCGCGGTAATCGGCCGGTATAGCGAATGGCGAACATGACGAAGAACAGCGGCAACATCATGCCACCGAGGTACTCCAGGCTCGACAGAAAGACCTTCATGGTCTGAGTCGACGCGGCCTTCTCCAGTGCATGCGCTACCAGCCACAAACCGGTAGCGGCATAGAGACCGACGACAACCTGTCCGCTCGCCGACGTGCGATGCCTCCAGACCGTCGGCGCGGTACCTACCAGTGCAATCATGGCCGCGATGTCGAGGCCAACCATCACCCATTGCTCGGTGTGCAGGCTCATGGCCCACCACGTCCCGTATGGGCGCGCACTCTAGATGTCCCCGACCCGGCAAGCAGCCATGCGCCGAACCTACCGCGCGCGAGCTACCGTGATCAACTTATCCGCGATCTTGTTTCGCCCGTACGTGAAAACTCACTGACTCCCGACCGGTTGCCGGTGGCCGGCGGGACACAAACTAGGCCGCGTGATGGCAGGTGGAACAGGTGCAGGTTTGGCACACGCAGGTACTGCACGGATGCGCTTCACAGTTCGTGCACGAGCACACATTGTGATTGCAGGTCACGCAGGAACAATCGGCGCAACTGCAGGCCGCACAGGTGTCAGAACAGTTGCCGCATGAACAAGCGGCGCACTCGTCGTAGTGGCCATCGTGCTCGCGGTGGGCGTGACCATCGTGCAGGTAATCCACGTGATCGTGGTGTACAACTGCTTCGTGACCGCAGCCCGGTCCGTGCGTGTGGGTATGGGCTTCAGCGGGTGAATGGGTGGTGGTGCTCATGATGCCTCCAATGTGTGAGCGATGGCGTCGTTAACTATGTGGGCGACGTGTTCGTCGACGAGCGAGTAGATGTGGCGTTGACCATAGCGAGAACTGTCAACAAGCTTCAGTTGGCGCAGGACCCGAAGATGCTGCGAGACCAGAGGTTGACTCATTCCCAGCTGCCTCGCCAAGTCCCCCACTGAGGCAGGTTCTTCGTCGAGTTGCCGCAGAATTGCCAAACGCCCCGCTGCCCCTAGTGCGCGAAACACTTCGGCCACTGATTCAAGGTCGTCCATATTGACTTGTGACATGTATAGATATTGCCATATGCGCAGCCACTTATGCCTGATTGTGGTGCAGGTCATATGCCACTACTGTCAGCCCGTTGCCACCAGGCGGAGGATCTCCTCCTCGGGCAGCCCGCCAATCCACGTGTCAATGTGCTGACCGTCAGCATCGACGAGCACTACTGTCGGTTGCGATCGGATGCCCATCGCCCGCCAGGAGATCCCCGACTTGTCCCACAGCATGATAGGAGTGGTCAGGCCGGTCGTTTCCACGAACTCGCGCGCCTGGCCAGCATCATTCTGGGTTCCGATTCCTACCACGGTCACCTCGTCGGCGTGGGCTTGAGCGAACCGCTGCACCTCGGGCGCCTCAGCCCGGCAGGTGGGGCAATAGGGCGCCCACGCCCAATAGACGGTGGGCTTGCCAGGCACCGCCGCGTCGGCCAGATTGACTTCCTGACCGGTGGTGACGTCGAGCACCGGCAGGTCCGGCACGAACCCAACCGGCGACTGAGACTGGTCGTTGGAGTCAGGAGCCGCTGAGGACGTACCGGAGCCTGTCGGTTCCGAACTGGCCGAACACCCCGCCAAAGCAACGACACCGAGCACAGCAAGTGTTGCGACGATTGTGACTGGCAGCACTCTTCGATTCCTAGTCACTGATGCGTTCACGGTTCTCTCCTATCACAGGATCGGGCAGGTCAACGGGGGTGCGAGAGGGCGCCTGGGTGCGGGCACGTAGTGAATGTGCGGCGATTCCGGCCACCAACAGCACCGCCACGACCAGCGGGAACACCCACAAAGGCAGCCCAGCGAGGAAGTTTGACACGTTGTGCGACGCGGCCGACACCAGACTGGTCACACCTGCCGCCCCGGACTCACCGGCCAAAATGCGGGTCTCGTTCCAGCCGTACCACAGCACATAGGCTCCGGCGATGATCAGGAAGATACCCGAGACGGTCGGCAAATAGGGCAGGACTCGTCGAAACCAGTTCTGGGCACCGGATTCGAAGATGGCGAGGGTGAGTGCCACAGAGGTGAGAACGACACCCATTCCCAGCGCGTACAAGACGAGCCCTGCCGTTCCCAGCAATGGGCCACCCACTGTGGCGTCGAACGACGTCACGACCGCAGCAAGGAACACCGGCAGCGTGCAGGACAAGGAAACTGTGGCGTAGATGATCCCGTACGACACCATTCCCCACCGCGACTGAGAAACGGTAAGCGGGATCTGCGGCACGCGCACCGCGATCCGCTTCCCCACGACAGACAGCAAGCCCACCACCATCAGCGCGGCCCCCATGACCATGGTGACCACACTCAGCCAACTGCCGAGCACCACCGAGACAGCGGTGACGGCTAGTCCGGCGATCCCAAAAGTGATGACGAAGCCGACCGTCACGAGCGCGCCCATTTGTAGTGCCCGCACCCAGGCTGCCCGACCGGATCGATTGCTCAGGAACATGGACACGTATCCGGGAAGGAGCGCGAAGCCGCAAGGGTTGAACGCTGCCAACAGCCCGGCGGCGAAAGCCAGCGCCAAACTAGCCGAGGCAGTCATGCCAGCACCGCCCCTCGACGCGGCCCCAAGATCGCTCCTGCATAGGGCGACGCTACCGCATAGCGGCAGTGAGCATCATTCAACTTGCTGCTGTAGTCAGCTGCAGCCGGAGGTACTGCCGCAGCCTTCGCAGACGTAGCAGGAGCCCGACGGGCGCATCTTGGTGCCGCAGGTGAAGCACAAGGGCGCGTCGGCGGACTTGCCTTGGATCGCTTCGAGTAACTCCGTCGAGGAATGCACGTCGCCGGCTGGCTTCGCAGCCGCTGCTGGCGCGTCTTCAACGATGTCGCTCGCGGGAGCGACCGCCACCTCTGGGGCTGAGGTGGCATCGAGCTCAGCCCGTCGCTCCTCCGCCGACAAGATCCCCAACGCTTGGCGCTGTTCGAGCGGCAAGTGGTCGAGGGCGAGGCGCCGGAAGATGTAGTCCATGATCGACTGAGCCATTCGGATGTCTGGATCGTCGGTCATGCCCGCGGGTTCGAAGCGCATGTTCGTGAACTTGCGCACGTACTGCTCGAGGGGAACCCCGTACTGCAGCCCGATGGAGATGGCAATCGAGAAAGCGTCCATCATTCCCGCCAAGGTGGAGCCCTGCTTGCTCATCTTGAGGAAGATCTCGCCGAGCCCATTGTCGGGGTAGTTGGATGCCGTCATGTAGCCCTCGGCA
>CBFGTA010000071.1:0-11432 GCA_965651595.1 uncultured bacterium
GAGCCGACTCCGTCACTCGCAGCACGTCAACGCCGCTGTCGGACTCCACGTCGCGGTTGCGCGTATAGTCGTCGGAGCGTTGTGTGCGATTGCGATCAAATTCAAAATCGTCGTAGGGCTCGTCTTCCACCAGTCCGAGATAGACGGCCATCTTTCGCATTGCGCCGGGCATATTTTCTCTCCTTGCGTTGCTATGAGCCGATCGCGTGGGGAATCCGCGTCCGGGTTCTGAAGTTACCTGACAACGGGCCGCGATCCGAGTATCGCCGCACCAATCCTGAGGTGTGTCGCACCTGCTGCGACGGCCTCAGCAAAATCGTGACTCATACCCGCCGACAACATGTCGATGTGGGGGTACCGGGCTGAGGTATCAGCGAACACCTCAGCCAATTCCGTAAATGAACGTTCCGGATGTTCACCTTGGCGGGCCACACCCATCAATCCTCGCAGTCGCAAGTGATCGCTGTTGAGGACCGCTTCACAGAGGGCTGGGACTGCCGCCGGAGCGACTCCCCCACGCCCGCGCACTTCCGGAGCCAAGTTGACTTGCACCAGACAATCGAGCGGAGGTCGGCTCTCGCGTTGGACTGCCGTCGCCAGGGCCTCGATCACTTCTGCTCGATCGATGGAGTGGACGACGTCGGTCTGTCGAGCCACCAAGGCGGCCTTGTTCGTCTGTAGTTGCCCGATGAAATGCAGTCGGACATTTGCCGGTCGCGGCACCCACTTGTCTCGCACTTCCTGAGCCCGGTTCTCGCCAAACTCACACGCCCCCACTTCGACCAGAGCCTCAATGTCGGAACGGGGAAACTTCTTGGTCACAACAATGATCGCTATGTCCTCGGGAGAGCGGCCACAACCAGCGGCCGCAGTGGCCACTGCTGACTTGACCTGCCGCCACCGGTTCGCCAACGACAGTCGGCGGTCACTTTCGCCGCTGTCATTCACGGATTCGACTGGCGCGTTGGCGGCTGGTGTATTGGCGGCTGTCGTGTTGGCATGGGCATTCTCCATATCACCCACCTATTCCCTTCCACCCGATCACGCCAGCCTGTCGGCCCGTGTGTACCCCGCGAGTTGACCATTGGTCGTTGTGTTCGCAGTGGTGCCGATGCGAGAACAACTGTGCAGGCCTTTCATACGTGCACGGACCTGCCGCGGTCGCATCGATTCCATGGGTTCGCAACTGTCCGATGAGAGTCCGCCGGATATCGATTCCCGCCCCGTCTGCTGTGGCAGCAGTCGGAACGTGCGCCGTTATCGTCTCGACGCGTTCGGCATTCGCGCGGTAGCAGCCTCCACAGATCGTCGGCCCGACGCATGCCCGCATTCGGGAGGCGACAGCACCAAGGCTGATGCACGCCCGCACGGCTGCGCCCACCACGTCGACCACCAGCCCCTTCCAGCCACAGTGAGCTACAGCGATAATCCCAGCATCCACATCGGCGAGCACGACGGGCGCACAGTCAGCCGCCAAGGTGACTAGTACGTCATCGGGTCTGGCGCTCACCACAGCGTCGTAGGGGCAATCTGGCCGATCGTCCCCATGAGCTCCGGGCCCGAGCACTGTACCGTCGTTGGCAACTACTTCGTCCCGCACAGCGGTGCGCACCCGCACTGAACTGCCGTGGTCGGCACGAATGAAGACGAGCGATTCCCGCGAGCATCCATACATGTCCGCCAATGCGGCCCGGTTTGCCTCGACATGGTCGGGGTCATCGCCCACGTGATCGGCCAGATTGAGGCTGCTCTTCACTCCCTGACTAAATCCGCGGTGGCGGCCGGTGAACAGGTACTCTGCTCGCTGGCCGCCACCGGGGATGGCGTCATGTCCGTGACGCAACCACACCCCATCCCAGGAGGATGGCACGGCGTGGAGACCTACTTGAGGAAGTCAGGTACGTCGAGACCCGAGTCGTCAGCTGGCTCGTCAAACGACACGTTGCGGGTGCGTGAGGACAGAGGGCGGCCGATGTCAGCGCGCTTTTCCACAGACGTCAGGTCCACGGTCGGATCGCCGGGTTCGGAAGTCTTCGTGGCCGCCGGAGCTGCCGAGCCTGACTGTTCACGACCGGACCGTCCGCGTCCGCTCGCTCCGGACTGCTTGCGCGGTTGAGGCTGCCCACCGTCAAATCCGGCGGCGATAACAGTCACGCGCACCTCATCTCCGAGCGTGTCGTCGATAACAGCGCCGAAGATAATGTTGGCTTCTGGGTGGGCGGATTCCGCAACCAAGCGAGCTGCCTCGTTGATTTCGAACAGTCCCAGGTCGGAACCGCCCGCCACGCTGAGCAAGACTCCGTGAGCACCGTCGATGCTCGCCTCAAGCAAAGGGCTCGAGATGGCGAGTTCGGCGGCGGAGTTCGCACGGTCTTCCCCGCGTGCTGATCCGATGCCCATCAATGCGGAACCCGCACCGTTCATCACGCTCTTGACATCGGCGAAATCCAGGTTGATCAGGCCTGGTGTCGTGATCAAGTCGGTAATCCCACTGACGCCCTGGAGCAGAACGTGATCGGCCTGGTGGAACGCGTCGATGACCGAAATCGAGCGATCGGTCAGCGAGAGCAAACGGTCGTTCGGGATGACGATGAGCGTGTCGACTTCGTTGCGGAGAGCTTCGATTCCACTCTCGGCCTGGGTGGCCCGGCGGCGGCCTTCGAATGCGAACGGACGCGTGACGACACCGATTGTCAGGGCTCCGAGGGTACGGGCGATCTTGGCGATCACCGGAGCTCCCCCAGTGCCCGTTCCACCGCCTTCACCAGCGGTCACGAACACCATGTCGGCACCTCGCAGGACCTCTTCGATCTCCTGCTGGTGATCTTCCGCCGCTTTGCGACCGACTTCGGGATCTGCTCCCGCACCCAGACCACGGGTGAGATCGCGACCTATGTCGAGCTTCACGTCGGCGTCGCTCATCAGCAGCGCCTGCGCGTCGGTGTTGATGGCGATGAACTCCACGCCCTTGAGACCGACTTCAATCATTCGGTTGACGGCATTGACGCCGCCGCCGCCGATACCGACGACTTTGATTACTGCGAGATAGTTCTGTGGGGCAGCCACTTGGGTGCTTCCTCTCGTTCACCGTGCGCGGGGTCGCGCGCGAGCTTTGCGTGGACATGACACGTCAGGCCCTACTGGGCCTTGAACGTTGCGGGGAAGAGTCGACTTCGGCGTTCGTGAACCTCAACTACAGCTTCATAGTCTGCTGTTCACGACTCGAATCCAACTACCTGAACACTAGGAATCGGCGCAGAAGTCTGCAAGGAACTTGCACAGACTGGTCGCGTCTATTTTGACCGATTTCGCTAGCGCCACGGGGAAGGGTATTCACAATTAGGACATTTCACCCCAACTGTCAGCGTGAACCTCGACTGCAGACTAACGAATACGACCTGGTCTGTGAGACGTTTGAGACGTTCCTGGTCGATGAGACGTTGAGGTGCGTCACTGGTCCAGCGGACTCGATTCCGGATGAGGAATCGGCGGCCTGGCCATCGCCCAGACGAAGAACACCGCTGATACCCCGATCATCCCCATCCCTCCCCAGAGGTTGATGTTGATTCCCGCGGCCTTGGCGATATCAGCCGACGACGCGAACACTCCAGCGATCGTCACGATCACACCGAAGATGGCGAACAATGCCGCGATGTAAAGGCGCAGGTCGAGCAGCCGAGCTTGGCGCATACTGATGTTTGGTTGGTCTGGATCAGTCATGTCATCCATCGGCACTCCTTTCGTGCTGGCTGTCGGGGGCAGCGGTCATGGGGCATCACCTGAGTTCTATCCGAGGAAAGAGAATGGAATGTACATCGCGAGGGCCAACACGATCGCTCCGGCACCGAGCACTTCCGGCTTCTTCCACCGAGGTACAGCTCTCATCTCCTCAGTGACATCGGTGATCTCGAGACCCTTCACCAGGCCAACCAACTCGGCCACAGGTTTGGGTTGGGTGCGGTAGGTCACCGCTACCGATACCACCAAGTCGGCCGCGGCGGCGGCGATACCCATCCACATCGCTTGCTGGAAGGAACTGCGGAACATGTCGTCATTCATGGCAGCCGCAATCCAGACCCCCGCGGCCGTGCCGATACCAGCGATGAGTCCGTAGAAGCCGGCCCAGGCTGTCATCCGTTTCCAGAACATGCCGAGGATGAACGTGACGAAAACCGGCGCCTGGAAGAAGGAGAAGAGCGTCTGCAGGTACTCGTTGATGTTGTTGTAGCCGGCAGCGATGAATGCGGTTCCGATCCCCACGAACACGCCGATGATGGTGACGACGCGACCCACGGACAGGTAGTAGTGATCGCTACGACCCTTGCGGATGTACTGCTGCCAGATGTCGTAGGTGAACACCGTGTTGAAGCTCGACACGTTGGCGGCCATGCCCGCCATGAATGCCGCCACCAGGCCGGTCACTGCCACCCCGAGCATGCCAGTAGGTAGGAGTGTCTCCATCAAGAGCGGGATCGCATTCGTGTACGACATCAAAGGGTCATCAACCTTGCCGAGGTTGGGAATGACCATCGCGGCGATGATTCCGGGGAGGATGACAATGAACGGAATGAAGATCTTCGGGTACGCACCAATGATCGGCGCACGGCGAGCCGCGGTAATGTCCTTGGCCGACAGGGCCCTTTGCACTTCGGCGAAGTTGGTCGTCCAGTAGCCGAAGCTGAGGATGAAGGCTTGCCCGAGGATGATGCCGATCCAGTCTCCGATGGGATTTGCTGCCGCGCCTTCTGCACCCTCGGCTGTCCCGGACCACGGGCGAAGCCAGTACTCGGGATAGTTGCTCAGGCGATCGATGGCTTCGGCTGGACCACCCACGGCTGAGATTGCCACGATGGTCAAAGGGATCAGTCCGGCGATGATGACAAAGAACTGGAGTACCTCGTTGTACATCGCCCCCGTCAGGCCGCCAGCCACAACGTAGAGCAATACGAGAACTGCTGCCCCGATGATCGCCGTAGGCAGCGGCCAGCCCAGGAGTGCCTCCAGCACGATCGCTAACGAGTAGAGGTTGACGCCGGCAATGAGGACCGCCGATACGGCGAAGGACGAGGCGTTGACGGCATGTGTCGGGCGGTTGTACCGCAGACGCAGGTACTCAGGCACGGACCGAACTTTCGAACCGTAGTAGAACGGCATCATCACGATGCCGAGGAACACCATCGCAGGGATAGCGCCGATCCAGTAGAAGTGAACGCTGGCAAACCCGTACTGGGCTCCGTTAGCCGCGAAGCCGAGAATCTCGACGGCACCCAGGTTCGCGGAGATGAACGCCAATCCCGCGATCCAGGCCGGTATGGACCGACCTGATAGGAAGAAATCCAAGCTCGACTTGACGGACCTCCTGACAACGAAACCGATTCCGAGCACAAACGCGAAGTAGATGAAAAGCAGGGTGTAGTCGAGCCACGTGAACGACAGTCGAACCTCAGACAGCGCAAGCAGCCCGGTCAATCCGCCGTCGGCGAAGTGGTCGATGAAGCGCACCGGTTCCTCGACCATTTTCCCTCCACGATGGGCACAGGGACCCGATCAGGGCCTCGACACAGCACGATTGTGGCGCGCTCGACTAGGAGAACGCGCATTTTGTGGATAGGAGCCTGAAATCTCTTGCAGCGAACGAGCGTGCTAGTCGCCTGAACCCACAAATCCGCCACCCTGCTCGGGTGGTTTCGTGGCGTTTGTCTCGTCTCGCGCCCTGTCGCCTGAGCCTTCCTCGGCGGACGTTTCTTCTGCCTGTTCGTCTTCCTCGACGGCCTCCGGGGGTGGAGCGGGCCGTGGTTGAGTGAACGAAGAGGTGGGGAACTCCGGGACTCGAACGTCGAGCCAGGTGTCGTTGGTGGCGGCCATCAAGGCTCTCAGGACTTCAGCCTTCATGCCACTGTCGGCCGCCGAACCCCACAGCACAGTTTGACCCGAGCGCATGGAGAGCCGTAAGTCCCAGACGCTCTCGCCGGTGATGCGAACCACCTGTGAGCGAAGACTCTTGGGCATGGCGGCGAGCGATTCAACGGCAGTGCTGCGGATCACGGGGTCGGACACCTCAACCAAAGGCAGGTTCGGTGGTTGGCTGGTCCGGGTTTGGTACGCGGTACCTGTTGCGTCGATGACCGCCCACTCATCACCGACGGGGGTCGTCGCCACTGGTGTCCGTTCGACGACGCGGATGACGACCGTGTCGGGCCAACGTCGGGACACCTCGACTGTGCCGATTCGGGGAATCGCCGTGACGTGTGCTCGGACCGCATCCAGGTCGACGGCGGTGAGCCTTTCACCGGCTGGGATATTCGCCTCGTCGGCGATCCGGTCGGGAGAAACAGCCAAGACGCCTTCGACGACGATGTGCTTGACCGTGAAAGTCGACGAGAAGTAGAACAGCCAGATTCCGGCCACGATCGCCATCAGGACAAGAGCTGCCACCCAGGTGGGCCACCGCCAGAACCAGCGACGTTGGCGGGTTTGTCGGGGAGGAGATGAGGCCGGGGGTACCCCAGCGCCGAGCAGACCATCGACTGCCGGCTTCGCCGCCGAATCCAGGACCGTCGTCATGGCTGGCCCCCCTGTGAACGGTCGCGTTGGCGCTGCCCGAGTAAGTCCAAAATCTCAGGACTCATCATCGAGATGTCGCCAGCGCCCAGCGTCATGATGACGTCACCCGGAGCGGAGCGGCCAACCAGTTCGCCGGGAACCGCCGACCACGAAGGTTCGAAGGCCACCCGAGATGGATCGAGCGCCACACGCGCCGCCATGGTCTGACCGCTCGCCCCGGGTATCGGTTCTTCCCCGGGGGCGAACACCTCCAGCACCACCACGTGGTCGGCCAAACTCAGGGCCGCCGGGAACTCTTCGGCGAACAGCGCTGTCCGGTAGTAGTGGTGAGCCTGAAACGCCACGATCAGCTGGCCTGTTCCGGCCATCTCCCGGGCTGCCTCCAAGGTTGCTCGGATCTCAGTGGGGTGGTGCGCATAATCGTCGTAAACCCGCACCCCGTCAGCTTGGCCGCGAAACTCGAAACGCCGCCGCGTGCCCGAAAACGCCTCAATTCCTTGGCGGGCAGTCTCTACCGGCACTCCCAGGCCGATTGCGCACACCAATGCCGCGGTGGCATTGAGGACATTGTGTTTGCCGGGAACAGCCAACCGAATCGGACCGGTCAAGACGCCCTGGATTGACACTTCGAACTGCCAGCACGAGACACCGTTGACGTGGACCGAATCGAGCAAACGGACCCGATGATCGGCGCCAGAGTTGAGGCCGTAGGTGCGAACGTCGTGGCCTTGGGCGAGAGCCCGTTCCGCTAGTCGACGACCGCCCGGATCGTCGGTGCAAACGACAACAAATCCGCCCCGCCGATCGATGTCTCGCACGAACGTGTCGAATGCCTGTTCGATCTGGTCGAAATCTCCCCAGTAGTCGAGGTGGTCGGCTTCGCAGTTGGTGACGATCCCGGCAACTGCTCGCAAGTGCAGGAACGTCCCGTCACTTTCGTCTGCTTCGACCACGAAGTAGGGGCCGGTGCCATAGTGGGCGTTGGAGCCGGACTCGTTGAGCTCACTGCCAATCACGAAACTTGGATCCAGGCCCGCGTGCTGCAAGGCAACTGTCAGCATCGAAGTCGTGGTCGTCTTCCCGTGCGTTCCCGACACTGCCAGTGGACGGCTATCCGCCATCAACACGGCGAGGGCTTGAGCCCGATTCAAGACGCGAATCCCCCGCGATCGAGCTTCGACGAGTTCGGGATTGTCTGGGGGTATCGCCGTGGAGATGATCACGGTCTGGGCCGAACCGAGGTTGTGCGCGTCGTGCCCAATGTGGATGGTTGCACCCAAGGCACGCAGGGCTGCAATCCGGCGGGAATCTTTTGCATCACTACCTTGGACTCGGACTGACCGAGCGACCAGGATACGGGCGATCCCGCTCATTCCGGCCCCACCGATCCCCACGATGTGGACGTCGCCGAGATCGGCCGTATCCAGGGAATCGATGGCAGTCATATCGTCTGTCCTTTCGCGGCAGCGCGTTCGATGAGGGTGGCGAGTCGGGCAGCCGCGTCGCGGGTACCGCATTCCGTTGCTGCTGCTCCCATCTTCTCGCGCCGGGAGCTATCAGCCAGGATGGCCGCCGCCGTGTTGCCGAGCAGTTCGGCCGTCAGTTCTGATTGTTCGAATACCACAGCCCCCCCGGCCCGCACCATCGGCTCAGCGTTGAGCCGCTGTTCACCGTTGCCCACCGGCAGTGGCACAAAGATGGCTGGCAACCCGACGGCGGCAACTTCAGCGCACGTCATCGCTCCGCTGCGGCATAGCGCGAGATCTGCCAGGGAGTAAGCCACGTCCATCTGATCCAGGTATGGGACAGCTTGATACGCCGACCCGATCGCTCGGCCCTGTGCCAGTTGATCGTCGTTGAGAGTCCCGACCGCATGGAGAACTTGGAACCCTTTCTCGATCCAGCCTGAGCCTGCTTGCAGGACTACTTCGTTGAGGCTTCGCGCTCCTTGTGATCCGCCGAACACTAAGACGGTCGGACGGCCCGGGTCGAAGCCCCACTTGCGCGCAGCCTCGTCGCGCCGCGAAGCTCGATCCAGGTTGGCGATCGATGCGCGAAGCGGCATCCCCACGACTTCGGCTCCCGGCAATGCTCCTTCCACCGCAGCTGCCCGGTACGGAGTCCAGCGGCGTCCCAGACGATTTGCCAGCCCAGCCCGAGCGTTCGCCTCGTGGATGACCAGCGGCACTCGGCGTCGAGCGGCCACATAGGCCGGGGTGGCAACGAAGCCGCCGAAGCCGACCACCACATCAATGTCATGTCGAGCTATGACCTGTCTCGCCGCCTTGACCGCTCGACGAAAATCGGTGGGGAATCGGGCTGCCGCGGCATTTGGCCGCCGGGGAAACGGCACTTTCGGAATCAGTTCGAGTTCATAGCCGCGGTCGGGTACCAGGCGGGTTTCGAGCCCATCAGGCGTACCGAGCATCACGATGTGGTGGGAAGCGTCGCGCCGCCGGAGCTCATCGGCAGTGTTCAGGGCTGGCTCCACATGCCCGGCTGTCCCCCCACCGGCCATCAGCACCCTCATGAGGGTGGCCTCTCCGCGGCGCGCGCTCGGTAGTTGCTTCGACTCCGACCCGACTTCGTTTCGGTGAGGTCGACGTCCTGGGTCCGCCGCGACCGGCGCCCGCGGCGTCCCCGGCGTCCCCGCCGAGACCTCCCGTCTCGGGAGTCGCTGTGGCTGCGGTCGGCCCGCGACTGTTTCGCCTCGGTGCGGCTGGCTTTGCGTTCGGCCAGGAATTCGCGTGCGGCCGGTTCGTGGCGCGCCAAAGCGAGGACGATGCCAATCGCGCTCAGAGTGAAGACAAGGGCCGAACCACCCACTGACACCAGAGGCAGAGGAACGCCCATGATCGGCACCGCTCCGATGACCGTTCCGATATTCACGATCGATTGCACACTGACCCAAATGGCGACACCGGCAGCCACCAGCCGGCCAAAGATGCTCTCGGCCCGCAGCGAAATGCGCACCATGACGATGACGATGGTGGCGAAAAGAGCCAAGACGAGCAGGCTCCCCATCAACCCCAGTTCTTCCCCGATGACTGCACTGATGAAATCTGTCTGCGCCTCAGGGAGAAATCCCCATTTCTCCCGACTCGCTCCGAGTCCGACCCCCCACCAGCCGCCGGTTCCGAGCGCATACTGGCCCCGAATGATCTGCCAGCCGGTTCCGGTGGGGTCGTTCTGGGGATCCAACCAGGTTGCCAGCCGGGCCATCCGGTAGGGAGTCATGATGGTCATGGCGACAATCACACCCAACCCGCCAGCAGCCATCCAAGCGAACAGCATGCGCGGGGCTCCCGCCACGTACAGCATCCCGGCCAGGATGGGCATGAGGACCAGACAGGTCCCCAAGTCTTTCTCGAGCAGCACCAAGATGACGATGGCACCGGTGGCGGGAATCAGGGGGATGGTGAGGCTGCGCCAGTTGTCGATCCGATGATAGCGCTTGTGGATCATCGCGGCGGCCCAGACAACCAGGGCCAGCTTGGCGAACTCGCTCGGCTGCATGCTGAGGCCGCCTGGCAGGGCAATCCAGTTGCGCTGACCATTGACTGTCATGCCGATTCCGGGAACGAACACCAGAATCAACATGATGTACGCGGCGATGAGGGCCGGATGTGCCATACGCCCGAAAAAGTTCACCGGCATGCGGGAAGCGAACAGCATGAGCAGGAAACCCACCACCGCAAAAGCAAGCTGGCGACTGAAGATGGTGTAGCTCGATCCGTGAGCGGAGTACGATGCCACCGATGAAGAGCTGAGAACCATCATCAATCCGATGATGAGCAGAACTGTGGTTGCTCCGAGCAGGATTCCGTAGTCGGCGAGGGGATGGTTTAGCCCGCGACGGATCAGTCCGAGCGCGCCTCCGGATTCGGGTGGGCGGGCCTCGTCACGGGTGTCGCGGGCCTCAGTCGTGCTCACGAAGACGGACCCCCAGGAGTGAGGGCACGCACTTCTTGGGCGAAGATGTCTCCCCGCTCGGCGTAGTTCTTGAACATGTCCCACGATGCACAACCGGGTGCCAAGAGGACTGTGTCGCCGGGCCGCGCGACCTGGTGAGCGATCTGCACGACGTCAGCCATGGCGCTAGTCTCGCCGTTGCTGACCTCATAGGTGGGAACCTCTGGGGCGTGTCGGGCCAATGCCTCCGCGATTCGGCTCCGATCGGCTCCCAGTAAGATCACCGAACGCAGCCTGTGGCGATGGGTCTGGACAAGTTCATCGAAGTCTTGACCCTTGGCGAGTCCGCCAGCGATCCATACGACCGAGTCGTAGGCCGCCAGGCTGGTCGTGGCGGCGTGTGTGTTGGTGGCCTTGGAATCATCAACATAGGTCGCGCCATCAACGACTCCGACCGTTGTGATGCGATGGCCCGCGGGCTGGAACTGCCGCAGACCGGACTTGACCGCACCAGCAGGAACCCCGTAGGCCCGGGCCAGAGCCGCCGCAGCCAGAGCGTTCGCCACATTGTGGGCGGCGGTTGGCCTCACGTCACTGACGAGGGCGAGTTCTTGAGCGTGGCTTTGGCGATTGGGGACGAACGCCCGGTCTACGAGAACATCATCGACCACGCCTAGCATCGACAGTCCCGGTATTCCCAGAGTAAATCCAATCGCCCGGGCGCCCTCCACAACCTCGGCGTCCTCCACCATTCGTCGGGTTCTCTCGTCCTGCTCGTTGTACACACAGGCCCGAACCGTCCGCTCGTAAATTTTCGCTTTGGTTCGAGCGTAGGCGTCGAAGCTGCCGAAATGGTCGATGTGATCGTCGGCCAGGTTCAAACACACCGCCGCGAGTGGCTGCGGAGAATAGACAAATGGCAGTTGTGGGGCACCAACCTCAATGGCCAGCACGTC
>CBFGTA010000072.1:0-11423 GCA_965651595.1 uncultured bacterium
CGAGTATGCCTAACGTGTTTAGCCGGACCATCCATGCCACAGAGGGCTGCGGACTAGCGTCCGCATCGACTGGGGTCGTTACGGGGGGATGGATCCGGGATCTCCATCCATGTCCAGTAGACCCAGTTCCGACGCCTTCTGCACGGCTCCAGCTCGACCACGGACCTGCAGCTTTCGATACAGACTGATTGTGTCCCGCCGAACGGTTGCCAAGCTGAAGGAGAGCTGTGCAGCTATCTCCTGGTTGGTGAGTCCGGCTCCGAGACCGCGTAGGACTGCTACTTCGCGTTGCGTCAGATCAGGCTTTCCCACGTCCGAAGCGGGAAGACTCAAGAAGCGATCGAGATTGCTCTCCGCCCCCGTCATGCGGTTCTGTAGCCCTTGTCCTGTCCTAGCCAAGGCACGTGCCCGGTGGTGATCGCCAACCATGTGTAGAAGTCGAGCCAAGACGAGATCCACTGGGCCAACGATTACGGTCGCGTCCGCGTCGAGGGCTACCCTGCCCGACCATGGCCTTAGCAGCCGTATCATTCTGCGGGCCAGCACCACATCTCTGAGTCGCACGGCTGTCAGGCCTAGCAATGCCAGCGAGGCAACAAGGCTGGACTCTTCATCCAGGATCGCCAGGGTCGATCGCACCCATCGTGCAGCCTGGTCTCGCAGGCCCAGATGCGCCAACCCGAATGCCCAGGTCGAACTGCTTAAAGGGTGAAGTGCAGCAATCTGAACATACTCTGGCTTGTCGTACTCCCAGCCCGAAAAATCAACGGTGTGAATCAGATACTGGGCCTGCAGTGCTGCGTCGAGTGCGTAGGTGCCTGGATGGTTGGCGCGGATTCCGAACGCAATCGCGTCGGCTCGGCACGCGGCGAACTGTTCCCAATCGCCGTCGAGGCCAGGGAATGCAGCTCGCAGTACGGCCGAACGCCACTGAATCCGCGGGTCCTGAGTCTGGTCAGCGATCCAGTCAGCGATGGTGATGGCTTCGTGTGCCGCGTGCCGATCTCCACGTTCTAGCGCGTCAACCGTGGATCGAACTGCCGCTTCAATCAGCAGGTCGGGATGGTCACCCGAAACTGCCAAATTCTTGGCCTCCGTGCTGACCTCCGTCCGCTGAGTAAGGAATCCTGGCCCCCGGTGAGTCCACCTCCAAGCAATCAAGGCCACCAGGACGGCGAACTCGTCACCCTCAGTCCTTGCTCTTTCGAGGGCGTGGTCCGCAATCGGCTGAGCAACGGCTGGTCTCGTCACCCACGCCCACTGCTGGCCATCAGCGGCCCGCTGAGGAATTCGCATCTCCAACATGGCTCTCAACGAATCAACGACGATCTTCTCGCGAACACCAGCTATTCCAGAGATCCCAAGCGTGAGGCTGGCCCGTTTGATCAGGGCCAGGGCATCGGGATTACCGGTGCGCCAATCAGGTGGGAAAGCGAAACCAATCGCCGCTCGCGCAAGGGCCCGAGGCTCGCCCACCTGTTCAGCCAAGTCGGCCGCCCGTGAATACAACGAGTAGGCGGCCTCGGCGTTGCCCGACTGGGCATTGTGATCGGCTGTAGCGAGTAGGCGATCCAGCAAGGCAGACTGGTTAGGCAAAGTCCCCTCAGATGCGTCGACGATGCCAGACACCGCAGATGGGTTGCCGCGCGTGGCTCTGTGCACCATGGCGACAAAGTCTGCAACCTGCTCAAGGCTGCTCGACTTGTAGTAATCCGAGATCGCTTCGCAAACATCTGACACTGACAGGCCCCGCAGATCGATACGAATGCTCTGGATCGGCAATTCAGTCGGGGACCAACCGGACAAGTCCGTGCGTCGAGTGGCAACAATGGTGATCGGCTCATTGGCCAGCGTGAAGGAGATCTGCCTGAGCAGCCTCAACGATTCCCGATCCATGGCCTGCATGTCTTCGATCACGACGAGCGCGTGCCCGGGGGCCTGATTGAGCAGTTCAATGAGGACGTTAGCAATATCGCCTAGCTGATCCGTGGACACGGGCTCGGATCCCGCATGATTCGCAGCGCCAGCAAGCAAGTCCTCGAGGACCGAGGACTCACCGTCGAGGTAGATTCCTCTGCGAGTCAGCGTCTGCAAGAGGTCGATCCACACAGCGAATGACTGACCGGAGCCCAGGTGGGCAGCCGCCGTCACCAAGAACACTTCTGGATGGCGCGTAAAGAATTCCCGCACCAGCCGCGACTTGCCGATGCCTGGCTCGCCAGAAATCACGACGAGGCCGCCCCGCCCCGCCTTGGCAGCGTCGACCACATCCTCAAGCTCGTGTAGCTCCGCCACCCGCCCGACAAACCGCAGTTGCACCTTCGCAGTTTATTGACGTGAACCACATGGCGCGGAGCTGTGAGCGCCCGCAATGGTCAAGATGAACCAAATGGTTCACAACCTTCGCAACGATTCAGTGCAGTCGCGGGACGAACGGCCCGCCGGAGTTCAACCATTTGGCTGCCGGGTGAGACTTGCGCCACACTGCTTGTCGGAGGAAGATGTGCGAGTCGGGCCAATTCCGGATCCGGCACTTTCTGAGGAGGATTCTTATGGCGATTTCTCGCGCCACCGCAGGTCGCTCCGCCGTTGTCGGTGGAATGACAGTTCTCATGGTGGGGGGCCTGTCGTTGGCGGCCGCCGCACCGGCAAGCGCGGACAACCACAACCGAGTTGTCGGCAACAACAGCCTGATGAAGATTTCGGCTCCCAAGACGGTGACTTCCGGGCACAACTTCACGCTGGGCTGCAAGGTCAAGAAGAACATTCGCGAAGGCTGGGTGGGGCAGAAGGCCGTCGTCAAGGAGAAGGGCGTGCCGATTCACGCATCGCGTCGCGTTGCGTCGAACGGGTCTTGCAAAATGCATCTGGTCCTGCAGAAGACCGGCAACGTGAAGCTACGTGTCGTCGTTAAGGGCCCCCAGAACGTCCTCAAGTCGAAGTGGATCTCAGTCAACGTCAAGGCTGCCTAGCTAAGCCACCGCGAGGGAGGGCGCGTACGGCCGTGTCCACCCTCCCTCGCGCGTTAGGTTTCCAAGTCGACGAAGGCGCTTCGCAGCTCGATGACTACCCGAAGGATCGAACCGGACAAACAACCGCCACGTGGACGTGATAGTTGGACCTGCTATCGGCTCAACGGTCCTGAAGACTCGCGCACAATCAGCTTCCAATCACACACAGTCGTACGCGGAGCCGTTCCACGGGCCGCCTGGGCGACAGTGTCGGCAATCCGCTCGGCGTTTTCAGCAGCTAAGGGCGAGATGACAGATATGGGAGGGCTAAGTTTGGCTTCAACGCTTCCCTCGGAATACGAAACGATCAAGAAATCTCTGCCCACTGTTCGGCCAGCTTGGGAGCTACCGGCGATGATGGGATGGATATCGGGCCCAGATGAATAGATCGCATCGCAACCCGCCCGCGCCGCCCTCGCCACTCGATCAGCCACCAGATTCGGTGGACCAGACGCGTCGATAACGACAGCTTTCTGTCCTACTTCATCCGCCCATTCACCATAAGCCCTCCGCACCGACTCCTGGTAAGGCAATCCGTCACTACGGCAGGCCAACGCGATATGTCGGGCGCCGTTGCTGGCAAGATGCTCGCACGCAGCCCGGGCCATCTCGCCGTCCTCGTGAAATACGTACGAGCGTATCCGTGGGTCATCATCATCACACGGCGGTCCCGGCACAACTATGGGAACCTCGTAACCGATATCCACAACCTTGGGGCGAGGTACAGCCGTGCTTGCCAGCACCATCACAGATACTGGCAAAGTGGCAAGTATCGCCTGGTCAGCCAATGCCACGTTGACGGTTGCGAAGCCGCGTTGTCCTAGCCGTCCCCACAGGTGAAAGAACGTCCGGAACCAGTAGGTGTGGGCGAGATCGACGCCTTCGTTGAGGCCAATCAATTGGGTACCAGGGTCCATGACGATCGCGCAAACAGAACGAGATGCTCCGGTCCGGAGCGCCCGGGCCAACGCATCAACGCGATAGCCCAAATCACGCGCGACGCCTTGGACTCGCGCTGCCGTGCGCGGCGCGACCGCCGGGTCGTTGCGCAAAGCGAGAGACGCCGTAGTCTTGGATACGCGCGCCACCACAGCGACTTGAGCCAGCGTTACCCGGCGGGGCGCCTGGCGCGAGGGGTTGTCATGAGCCATATCGTGCCTTGACCTAGAGGAAAATTCTTAGCCGACGGCTAGGCTCCGGCGCGAAGACCGTGCGTAGCGAGGCGACTGAGGATTGACGCTAGCACGAATTCTACCGCGACCAATGCCTGTCACGATCGAATCGATTCACACCATCGAACTAGCCCTTATCGCGCAACTGACGGCCGCCGTGCCCCTATCGGGTGAACTCGGTCGCCAGCAGTTCCGCGATCTGGGCTGTGTTGAGAGCCGCTCCCTTGCGCAAGTTGTCGCCGCACACGAACAGGTCGAGGGCTCGCGGATCGTCGAGCGACTTGCGGATCCTCCCGACATGGGTGGGGTCGGTTCCCACCACATCGATGGGCGTGGGGAACTCGCGAGCAGCCGGATCGTCGTTGACGACGACTCCAGGCGCCTGCATCAGCATCTCCTGGGCTTCAGTCTGATCCACTTCTCTCTCGAACCGGGCATGGACAGTCAACGAGTGGGTGGTCACCACCGGAACGCGCACACACGTAGCGGAAACGCGCAGCTGCGGTAGACCCAAGATTTTCCGACTCTCGTTGCGCACCTTGAGTTCTTCGGACGTGTAGCCCGCTTCCTTCAGCGATCCCGCCCACGGCACTACGTTCATGGCCAGCGGCGCCGGGAAGGCGTCGGTTGATGGCACGGCAGCGCGAATGTCGCCCGGGCGCGTACCCAAGGTGTCGTCGGCTGCCACAATGCTCAACTGCTCGCGCAGCTCGTCGATGCCAGCTTGTCCAGCGCCGGATGCCGCCTGGTAAGAGCTGACGACGAGTTCTTGCAGCCCGTACTTCTTGTGCAGTGCCCCCATGACCACAATCATCGACAGAGTGGTGCAGTTGGGGTTCGCGATGATGTTCCGCGGACGCTCCCTCACGGCCTCCGGATTGACCTCCGGCACCACGAGGGGCACATCGTCGTCCATGCGGAACGCGCCGGAATTATCCACGGCGACCGCCCCCCGAGCTGCGGCTACCGGGACCCATTCTGCCGACACCTCGTCGGGAACATCGAACATGGCCACGTCGACGCCGTCAAACACCTCCGGCGCGAGGGCCTGAACCTCGACATCTTCATGCCGAACTGACAGCCGCTTGCCCGCCGATCGCGGCGACGCGATGAGCCTAATTTCGCCCCACACGTTCTCGCGAGTCGTGAGGATATCGCGCATCACTGTGCCCACTGCACCGGTCGCTCCTACGATCGCCAACGTTGGCAGTCGGTTGTCCGACATTTCAGTCATGACTCCTACCTTGTCACTTTCTGCGCTCGTTCGTTCCGCTGAATCAGAATCGTTGTCGGCGCGGCGCTCTCGCGAGGCAACCCACCGAGGTGTGGCAGTCCGCTGGCAATTGCCTAGCGGCCCGTGCCAGCGTAGACGACAGCTTCGGATTGGCCGTCAAGGTCAAACGCCGAATGAATGGCAGTGACCGCTGCCGCCACTTCTTGGGCTCGCACCACGACCGAAATTCGAATCTCGGACGTAGAAATCATCTCCACATTCACCCCTGCCGCTGCTAGTGCCCGGAAGCACGTCGCACTCACACCAGGATGCGACCGCATGGCAGCCCCTACGAGCGACACCTTCGCTACGTCGTCGTCATAGGTGAGCCGATCAAACCCAATCGACTCACGCCGCTCCTCTAGGGCCGACATGCCGCGGGCCCCGTCGGCCATCGGCAGGGTGAAGGTGATGTCGGTGCGGCCGTCAGCCGAGACGTTCTGAACGATCATGTCGAGGTTGATGTCCGCGCTCGCTAGTGCCTCAAAGACTTCGGCCGCCCGACCGGGCTTGTCGGGGACCCCCACGATTGTGATCTTCGCCTGGGAAAGGTCGTGGGCGACTCCTGAGATGATGGGTTCTTCCATTGCGTCTGCACCTTTCGACCTGATGAGGAACTGGCTGTTGGTTGCTGCGATCTGTTCGGTGGACGCTACGAGGGTTCCCGTGGAGTGCGAGAACGACGACCTCACCCGCAACGGGATCCCGTAACGACGCGCGTACTCCACACAGCGCAAGTGCAAGACCTTGGCGCCGTTCGCGGCTAGTTCGAGCATTTCCTCGTAGGTGATCCCGGAGACATGCTGAGCCGCCGTCACCATGCGGGGATCAGCAGTGAACACGCCGTCAACGTCGGTGTAGATCTCACACCGATCCGCACCGAGCGCCCCAGCGAGGGCTACGGCCGTCGTATCGGAACCGCCGCGACCCAAGGTAGTGACGTCCTTGGTGTCCTGCGAAACCCCCTGAAATCCCGCAACGATGGGGATGGCTCCGTCGGCGATGGCGGCTTGAATCCTGCCCGGCGTCACATCAATGATCTTGGCGGATCCATGGGAAGCCGTGGTGATTAGGCCAGCCTGTGAACCGGTGTACGACCGTGCTTGCCAACCGAGATCTGCAATCGCCATGGCCAGCAACGCCATGGAAATCCGTTCCCCGGCCGTCAGCAACATGTCGAGTTCCCGGGCGGGGGGTTCCGGACTGACCTGCTCGGCCAAGTCGATCAGTTCATCTGTGGTGTCGCCCATCGCTGACACCACGACGACGACATCGTCGCCGGCCTGCACCGTTTCGGTGATGCGGCGAGCTACACGACGCACGCTGTCGGCATCGGAGACCGACGATCCGCCGTACTTCTGCACCACCAAGCCCATGACCTAGAACTCCCACCACTAATTGCGGAACTGCCTCACCCGTGCACTATCGTGCCGGGATCGCCGTGCTCCTGACACAACTGACTGTGCTCGCACAAGTCTACGCAGTTGATTCCGGTGCCCTGGCACAGCCGTCGTCCGGTGCAGCCGCCTCAGTCTGTCCGATCGACTCGTAGCCGGCCAGCAAATGCCCGTCCGAGGGTGACCTCGTCGGCATATTCGAGGTCTCCACCCACCGGCAATCCGCTGGCTAGCCGCGAGACCGCTATACCAAAGGGTGCGAGTTGACGAGTCAGATACGTTGCGGTTGCTTCCCCCTCCAAGTTCGGGTCGGTGGCCAGGACCACTTCTCTCAAATCGGTGTCGGACAGCCGGGCGAATAACTGTTGGATGCGCAGCTGTTCGGGCCCGATGCCATCGATTGGGCTGATGGCACCGCCTAGGACGTGGTAAACCCCTCGGTACTCCCGAGTCTTTTCAATGGCGACCACATCCTTGGGTTCCTCAACTACACAAATGATCGTGTGGTCTCGGCGAGGATCCGCACAAATGCGACAAATTTTGTCTTGGCCCACGTTTCCGCACGTCTCGCAGAACACGACGTTCTGTTTGACTGCAGTCAGCGCATCGATGAGTGCAGTGACATCATCGTCGTCAACTTGGAGCAGGTGGAAGGCTATTCGTTGGGCACCCTTGGGGCCGACCCCGGGCAGCCTCCCCAGTTCGTTGACCAGATCAGCAATCGGTCCGTCATACATGCCCGCTACGCCTTATCGCCAGCACTGTTGTCGACCTCACTGATCGTCACGGCCCCGAGTTCGCGCTCCATCAGCGCAATACCGGCCGTAGCATCTGCATCCACCGAATCGTGCACGACGTCATCGACTGAATCGTGCAACTGAACCGTGGGCTCGTCTGGCCTGTCGGGCTCGGCAGGCGTCTCGGAACTGTCGGCCCCGTCGGATGAGTGACCCTGAGCCGACGGGGCTGCATCGGCACTTTGCCTGGCCGGTCCGCCAGATCCAGTTACTGCGGGAACCTCCGGACGCTTCCCTCGCCTACCGCTTTGTCCTTGGCCAGCGGCTGTTTCGGTGGCCATGACTAGTTCGACACGCACGGGGCGGTCGAGCACCGACGATGCTGCTGCCGCTACTCGGTCTGGATGCCCAGACTGGCCGTAGCGTCGGACCGCCCCGGGGTCGGGCTGTTCGGCCACGATCGTGTGATCGCTGATCGACACGGGGCGCGAGTCCATGACGAGCATCCACGCGACGCGCGACTGGGACTTCACCTCTTCCAGCACTCCTGGCCAAACGGCTTGGACTTGGTCGAGTGTCAGCCCCGACTGGCCAACCGCGGACTGGCCAACCGCGGAAGGTTCGGTCGGCGGGCTGGCTGCTTTGGGCTCGGACGTTGTCGGTTCGGTCGCCGCCATCTCAGGGACTGCCACCACCGGCGCCGCGCTATCTTCAGCGTCCTCGGCGTGGCCCTGCTGAGCGACCGAAGGTGCAGGAGTTGAAGGTGCAGGAGTTGAAGTCGTCTCGGCCGGTGGGTGGGTTGGGGCCGGCGATTTGGCCGCGGCCTCGGGCCCCGAGTCAGGGGCGACCTCCGACAAACGCGGAATCGTGGGACGGGCTGAGCGGGGTGCTTCGGTCGGCGTGGACTGCGCCACGACAGCAGGTGCAGCGGGGCTTGCCGCAGGTGCCGCAGCCACGCGGCTCTCCAGTGCTGCGATCCGCGCAGCGAGAGCGGCTGGGTCATCTCCGCGTGGGATGAGCAAGCGAGCAACGAGCAACTCAAGCTGAAGTTTCGGGCTGGTGGCCCCTCGCAGATCACTGATTGCGCGGCTCACAATATCGGCATGGCGAACGAGAACGTCATGGTTGACGCTGTGCGCTTGCGTTCGTAGGCCATCCAACCGGTCGAGCGGACTGTCGACGAGAACCGCTAGTTCCTCCGCTGCCAACTCGGTCGAGCCGTCAGTAAAGGTGCGCAGTACAAGGAGGTCCCGCAACCGCTCGAGCACGTCGGTCGCAAACCGCCGCGGATCGTGTCCGGTTTCGATGGTTTGGTCAACAATCCGGAACAGTTCCGGCCCGTCGAAAGTGGCGAGGGCCTGCACGAAATCATCCAACAGCGCGTCGTCAGTGAATCCAAGCTGAGCCACAGCGTCTTGGTATGTCAAACCGGATTCGCCGCTACCTGACAGCAACTGACCCAGGATGCTCAACGAGTCACGCACGCTGCCAGCCGCTGCCCTCGCCACTAGGGCCAAAGCGGCTGGATCCGCAGAGACTTGCTCCGACTCGGCAATCGTCGCTAAGTGGCTCTGGAGCGTTCGGGCGGGCACCAGACGGAAAGCGTAGTGGTGGGTACGAGAACGAATTGTGCCGATGATTTTTTCAGGCTCAGTCGTAGCGAAAACGAAGCGCAGATGCTCGGGCGGCTCCTCGACCAGCTTGAGCAACGCATTCGCCGCTCCAGGACCGAGCTGATGTGCTTCATCGATGATGTAGATCTTGTAGCGACTCGCGGCCGGAGCATAGACCGCTTTCTCACGCAGATCGCGCGCGTCATCGACGAGTCCATGCGTGGCGGCATCGAGTTCGATCACGTCAATCGAGCCCGGCCCGTTCGGCGCCAGGTCGATGCAGCTGCGACACTCCCCACACGGTTCAGGAGTTGGCCCTTGTTCACAGTTGAGGCATCGAGCCAGGATGCGGGCGCTTGACGTCTTGCCGCACCCGCGGGGCCCAGAAAACAGATAGGCGTGGTGAACTCGATCCGAAGATATCGCCCGACTGAGGGGCTCGACGACATGGTCCTGCCCGATAACCTCACTGAGTCGCCCAGGACGATACTTGCGGTACAACGCCAGGTTCACAGGTGCAGCCTACGCGGTTTAGCGGCCGGAGTGGTTGAGAACAAGCAAGCGACCCCCCGCGCACCCGACAGAGCTCACGTACCCTTGCTGCCTTCCGGCCCTGGGGGATTGGCAAGGTGCCGCCACACGAGGGGTCTGTCAACACTGTACGCGGTTGCACGTGCGCGGGCGCAGCCCGGTAATCTTTTTGGCGGAGGATTCGCCTAGTGGCCTATGGCGCTCGCTTGGAAAGCGGGTTGGGTTAACGCCCTCGCGGGTTCGAATCCCGCATCCTCCGCCATCGACGTACCGAAAAGACTATGCTCGAAGAGTGATTTTCAAAGCAGTTGGTGACAAGCGACCCTACCCGGATCACGGCTACTCGATCAGCCAATGGGCGGAACTACCTCCGACCCAGGTTCGCCTAGCCGAGCTGATCACGACGAAGCGCAACCTCGACCTCGATGCACTCCTAGCAGAGGACTCCACCTTCTTCGGCGACCTTTTCGCTCACGTTGTCAAGTGGCATGGCGACCTGTACCTCGAGGACGGTCTGCACCGAGCCGTTCGGGCGGCCTTGCAGCAACGACCGATGCTTCACGCCCGGATTCTCGACCTTGACGCGACCGCCGACAACTGACGCCGCCTAGCTGCATCG
The DNA here is from genome assembly GCA_965651595.1 of uncultured bacterium. Classification (GTDB taxonomy): domain Bacteria; phylum Actinomycetota; class Actinomycetes; order S36-B12; family UBA10799; genus CBFGTA01. The sequence continues at coordinate 10,354 of CBFGTA010000072.1, forward strand.
AACACCTAGCCGGACTTGCGCGCCGCTCCATGCACGCCCCGCGCACAATGTCAGCGGCTCTATCACCTGCCTCACCTCTGAGCCACCCCACCGTGCCCCGACCAGCCTGATTCGGTACCGTCTATGGCGGTGGTGTGTCCGAGCGGCCTAAGGAGCACGCCTCGAAAGCGTGTGAGGGCGCAAGTCCTCCGTGGGTTCAAATCCCACCACCACCGCGCTTGTCCTGTCTCAGGACACAGGAATCTCGTGAACCCTCAGGGGTTTACGAGATTCCTTGGTGTTGGGGTTGGTTCGCGTGGACGGTTGAACGGTGGCGATGGCGATCATCGGCGGCTAGGCTCCGTGCAATGAGCCTGACTCCGCGGCTGTTTCTCGTCGCCTTCGCCATCGTGTCGGTCGTCCAACTCGTCGCAGTGGGACTCGGTGATGAAGGTGTTGTGCGAGCCGTTTCGAAGGCCCTGCTGATGCCCCTGTTGCTTGGTTTCGTCGTCACCGGACCGGGCTTGCGACTGAACCGCTCCATGCCACTGCTAGCCGTTGGCCTGGTCTTTGCCTTCGTTGGTGATGTGGCTCTGCTGGGTGACGGGGATGTATGGTTCCTGACCGGCATGCTGGGCTTCCTCGTCATGCAACTGTGCTACCTGACTGGCTTCTTCCGGCTCGGGGCCCGTCAGACCCTTCGTGAACGGCGTTGGGTGATGGTGGTCTATCCGTTGATCTACGTGATCGCAATCGTGGGGCTCGCGAGTGCGCTCGGAGTGATGGTGATCCCCATCGCGATCTACGGTTTCTTCCTCATGTCGATGGCCATGACATCCATGAGCCTGGGGACGTTGTTCGGTGTGGGCGGCACCTTGTTCATGCTCTCTGACGCCCTGATCGGAGTGAGCGTCGCGTTCGGGTCGTTCCCCGGTTCGAGCTTCATTATCATGGCGACCTACATTGTGGCCCAGTACCTGATTGTGTCCGAATGGATCAAGCGGTCCGTGGCGGCAGCGGAACAAGTACCAGCGACACCGTTCCTAAACACTGAGCAGGAGTGAGTCCTGCCCCGTGTGCCCCCGCGAACG
>CBFGTA010000073.1:0-11293 GCA_965651595.1 uncultured bacterium
GGTTCAACCTTGTAGCCCCGACGGGATTCGAACCCGCGCTACCGCCTTGAGAGGGCGGCGTGCTAGGCCACTACACAACGGGGCCGTGGCGCGTCATGACTATGCCGTTGAAGCGACACAGCCGAAGTGGCTGGGGTACCAGGACTCGAACCTAGACTAACTGAACCAGAATCAGTCGGGCTGCCAATTACCCCATACCCCAATGAGCCGTTCAAGTATGACACGACAACCAGCCTCAGGTCACGACGGGGCTGCAGTTGTCAGGCGGAAACGCTCCGAGCTGCAGCGCGTTCGAGCCGACCCAGGGCCACCTCGCGACCTAACAATTCGAGCGATTCAAACAACGGTGGCGATACTCGTCGACCAGTCACCGCGACCCTCACCGGCCCGAAAGCGAGTCGAGGCTTGAGGCCGCGCCGTTCGATAAGTTCGGCCCGCAAAGCCGCTTCGATTGCGTCGAGGCTCCAGTCCGGCAAGCTCGCTAGCGCAGTTGCTGCCGCACTAACGACTTCGCGGCCTGCCTCGTCGAGTAACTTGCTGGCGTCGTCGGCATCGATGGCGAAAGCTGGCCGGCCGGGCCGATCCGCGAATAGGAACCCGAGCATCCCTACCGCCTGGGCCAAGGTCTCCATGCGCTCCGACACCAGCGGCATGGCCCGCGTCAGAACCTCGCGGTCAGTACTGTCGGGTTCGGGATCAACGAATCCGGCCGCAGACAGGAACGGCACGACTCGCCCGACAAGGTCTGCGGCGGCCAGGTGACGAATCCAATCTCCGTTGATGGCAGTGCACTTCTTGAGGTCGAAACGGGCCGGATTCGGATTGACCCGCGCGATGTCAAAGTTTTCGACGAGCTCACGGGGTGAGAAGAACTCGACATCGTTGCCGAACGACCACCCAAGCAGGGACAGATAGTTGATCATTGCTTCCGGGAGGTACCCTTCGCGCAGGTAGAACGAGAACGACGCTTCTGGGTCCCGTTTGGACAGCTTCTTGTTGCCTTCACCCATCACGTATGGCAAGTGGCCGAACCGTGGCACGCCACTCGCGGATCGTCCGATTGCCACCAGTGCCGCGTGAAGCGCCAGCTGGCGTGGAGTCGACGACAGCAAGTCTTCGCCGCGGAGAACGTGGGTGATCTGCATGTCGGCGTCATCGACCGGGTTGACCAGGGTGTAGAGCGGATCCCCGTTGGCCCGCACCAGTACGAAGTCGGGAACCTGACCTGCCGGGAACGTGACTGTTCCGCGGACCAAGTCCTCCCAGGTCGAGTCACCTTCGGGCATCGCGAACCGAGTCACAGCGGGACGGCCCGCAGCTTCGTGAGCTGCGCGCTGCTCGTCGCTCAAGTGTCGACAAGTGCCGGCGTAGCCGCTGGGTTTGCCGGCCAAGCGGGCGCTCTCGCGATGAGCGGCGAGCTCTTCGGCCGTGCAGTAACACGGGTAGGTGTATCCGGCCTCCGCCAACTCCGCGATGACCGCCCGGTACAGGTCCGAGCGCTGCGACTGACGGTAAGGTCCGTGCGGTCCGCCAACTTCTGGACCCTCATCCCACTCCATGCCCAACCACCGCAGGCAGTCCAGCAGCGACTGGTAGGACGATTCCGAATCGCGGGCCGCGTCAGTGTCTTCGATCCGAAAAACGAACGTACCGCCGGTGTGGCGAGCGTACGCCCAGTTGAAAAGGGCGGTGCGCACCATTCCTACGTGGGGGTCGCCGGTTGGGGAGGGGCAGAAACGTACACGCACAGGACTGTCAGCCACCGGCTATTCCTCTCGTCGCAGAACGGGATTGGTCAACGCTCCCACACCCTCGAGTCGCACTCTGACGGTGTCACCGTGGCGCAGACCACCGACGCCTGCCCCGGTTCCGGTCAGTATGACATCCCCGGGGAGGAGGGTCATGACCGCCGAAACTGCGGCGATGATTGCCCGCGGGCCGTAGACCATGTCACCGGTAGTGAAGGACTGTCGGGGCGAGTCGTCCACCAAGCAGGTGACTGCCAGACCCGGCTCGGTCACGTCGTCGATCGAGATATCCGTGTCGATCCAAGGCCCCAGGGGGCAGAACGTGTCGAATCCCTTCGCCCGCGTCCATTGGCCGTCTCTAGCTTGCAAGTCGCGCGCGGTGACGTCGTTGGCGGCGGTGACGCCAAGTACCACCTTGTGCGCGTCGGCGGCGGACACGTTGCGACACATGCGGCCGATTACTAGCGCCAGTTCGGCCTCGTGTTCGACCTGATCACTCAAGTCCGGCAAGATGATCGGTTCACCCGGGGCAATCACTGAGGTGGACGGCTTGAGGAAGAACAGCGGCTCAGCGGGAACTGCAGAATCAAGTTCCGCCGCATGGTCGAAATAGTTCTTGCCGATGCACACGACTTTGCTCGGCAACACCGGGGGCAACAGCCTGACTTGAGCTAGCGACCAAGTCTGTTCCGTGGTGGCAACTTCCCCGAAGGGATGGCCGACCATCTCGTGGAAGATGGGCATTCCTGTCGCGTCGTTGCCGACGATGGCGAAACTGACCTTCCCGTCGACGCTGAGCCGAGCGATCCTCATGCTTCCCACCCCAACATCCCGTACGACAATGCGTCCTCTAAGGCCATCCAGCTCGCTGCGATGACGTTTTCGTGTACTCCGACAGTCGTCCACGAATGTTGGCCATCCGAGGTGTCCACGAGGACGCGGGTCACGGCATCAGTACCGCGGACGCCTGCCAGAATCCTGACCTTGTAGTCGGTGAGTTCGAACTTCTCTATCTCGGGAAATGCCGTGGACAGGGCTGCACGCAGGGCGTTGTCGAGCGCGTTGACGGGGCCGTTTCCCTCCCCGACAGCGACGGTCCGGTTTCCGCCGACGACAATCTTGACGGTCGCCTCGGAGCGAACGTCGTTGTCGCCGGTGCTTTCGACGATGACTCGCCACGACTCGACATCGAATGATCGTCGGCGATGACCATGCTCGATTTCATGCACCAGTAGTTCGAACGAAGCGTCGGCGGCTTCGAACGTCCAGCCCTGCGCTTCGCGGTCCTTCACCTGAGTGACTACTTCGGTGAGCAACTCGGGCCGGTTGGAGAAGTCGATCCCTAGCTCGCGGCCCTTCAACTCCACCGAAGCACGACCGGCCATTTCGGTTACGAGCACCCGCATGTCAGACCCGACTTGGGACGGATCGATGTGGTTGTACATTTCCGGGCTTACCTTCAGCGCACTCGCGTGCAGGCCCGCCTTGTGGGCAAACGCTGACAGCCCCACATAGGCCTGGTGCGAGTTCGGTGCCAAGTTGGCGATGTCGGCGATAGCATGCGAGACGCGCATCATCTCGGCGAGTTGCTCCGGGGCCACCACGTCGCGGCCCATCTTGAGTTGCAGGTTTGCGAGCACGGCGAACAGGTCGGCGTTGCCGGCTCTCTCGCCATAGCCGTTGGCGGTGGTCTGCACATGCATCGCGCCAGCCTCGACGGCTGTCACTGTGTTTGCCACCGCACACCCGGTGTCGTCTTGGCAATGGATCCCGAGCCTCAAGGTGGTCTGTTGGCTCACCGCCGACACGATCCGATAGATGTCGAACGGCAGCATCCCGCCGTTCGTGTCGCACAGCACCCCAACGTCGGCGCCAGCCTCGGCGGCCGCCTCCAACAGGGCCGGGCCGTAGGCGGGGTCACGGCGATACCCGTCGAAAAAGTGCTCGCAGTCGAGGAATACCCGTCGGCCGTGACTGACCAGATACTCCACGGTGTCGCGGACCATCGCGATGTTCTCGTCCAAGGTGGTGCGAAGCGCGTCGGTGATGTGCCACACGTCGCTCTTGGCCACGATCGTGACGGCCGGGGTGTGCGCTTCCAACAGCGCCTGCACTTGCGCGTCGTCGGCGACGCCCACACTGGGCTTGCGGGTGGCCCCGAAGGCGCACAGTTGTGCGTTGCTCAGTTGTAGTTCGTCACGGGCGCGAGCGAAGAACTCGGTGTCCTTGGGGAGAGCCCCAGGCCAGCCGCCCTCAATGTAGGTCACACCCACCTGGTCGAGGAGCCGCGCGACAGCAAGCTTGTCGCTGGCGGAGAAGGAGATGCCTTCCCGCTGTGCTCCGTCGCGCAAAGTCGTGTCGAGGACGTGGAACTCGTCGGTGGTGCGTCCGTCGGTCATGTGTCTTCCTCGGTCTTTCGCTGTCGTGGGGATCATTGGCTGCCGGCCAATTCCTGGTGGAGGAATTGAAAAAGCCCCCGAGCGCACGGGGGCGCGCGCCGGGAGCCGAATGGGCTGCGCGGCGCGCTAGATAATGATCGTGGCAGCAGATGTCACCTGCTCAGTGTGCCACATTCTCCCGCTACACGTGCGGCTGCCTGCCTGAGCGCACCTATCCGCGCGCGTACCGCTGCACCCACCCGTACGGATCGTCAACCGCGCCGGTCTGAAGGTCGACGAGTTGTTCGCGCAACCCCATCGTGACCGGTCCGGCAGTTCCGTCGCCGACCAGCCAGTCGCCGTGTGCTGACTTCACCTGGCCGACGGGCGTGATGACGGCGGCGGTTCCGCAGGCAAACACCTCGGTGAGTTCGCCCGACTCACATCCCTGACGCCACTGTTGCACCGAGATCGGCTCTTCAGCGACGGCCAGGCCGGACGACTCAGCCAAGGTGATCAGCGACTCCCGGGTGATTCCGGGAAGCAACGCACCCGACAGGGCCGGTGTCACCAGCCTCGCTTCAGACCCGTGTCCGAAAACGAAGAACAGATTCATCCCACCCATTTCCTCAACCCACTGGTGTTCAGCAGCATCGAGCCACACCACCTGATCGCATCCCTGCCGGGATGCTTCGGCCTGGGCGACCAAGCTCGCGGCATAGTTACCAGCGCACTTGGCTTCACCAGTACCACCTGGCGCGGCCCGAACGTAGTCCTCGCACAGCCACACGGAGACTGGCTTGATGCCTTGGGGGAAGTAGGGGCCAGCCGGGGAGGCGATCAGCAAGTAGGTGTACGACGAAGACGGCTTCACTCCAAGGGCGACTTCCGTTCCGAACATGAACGGACGCAAATAGAGGGTGCGTTCCGGGCCCGGAGGCACCCAGTCCGCATCGACTTCCAGCAACGCCTCGATCGACCCGAGGAATAAGTCGTCGGGCAGTTCAGCCATTGCGAGGCGCCGCGCGGATTGCCGAAACCTCTCCGCGTTGCGTTCGGCGCGAAACGTGGCCACTGTCGTGGAGTTGTGGCGGTAGGCCTTGAGGCCTTCGAAGATTGCCTGACCGTAATGGAGGAAGCTGGTGGCCGGGTCGAGGGCGATCGGTTCGTAAGCGGACACGCGTGGGTCGTGCCAACCCAGGTCGTCGGTCCAGCGGATCGACACCATGTGGTCGGTCATATAACGACCGAAACCCGGGTCGGCCAGCATTGTTTCGCGAACTGAGGCTGACGTGGGGTTGGGGTTTCTTTCGAACTCGAACAGGCGAGCGGACATTCAAGTGCCTCCTAGGCGCTAGCGACAGCGATCGCGTCGCCGATTTCGGCGGTGGAACGTGCCGAAGCTGATTCGGTACGAGCGGCCAGGTCACCAGCGACGGCTGCCTCAATGCGGGCGGCAATCGCGGACTCGCCAAGATGATCGGCGAGCATGGCGGCGCTCATGATGGCTGCTGTCGGATCGGCAATGCCTTGACCGGCGATGTCGGGGGCAGAGCCGTGAACGGGTTCGAACATGCTTGGGGCTGTCCCGTCGACGTTCAGGTTGCCTGATGCTGCAAGGCCGATGCCGCCAGCGATGGCGGCCCCGAGGTCGGTGAGGATGTCGCCGAACATGTTGTCGGTGATGATGACGTCGAAGCGGCCCGGGTCGGTCACGAAATAGATGGTGGCAGCATCGATGTGGCAGTAGTCGTGGTTGACGTCGGGGAACTCTGCAGCCACCGCCTCCACTACTCGGGCGTAGAGGTTACCCGCGTGCACGAGCACGTTCGTCTTGTGAACGAGGGTGAGCTTCTTGCGCGGCCGGGCAGCTGCACGTGTGAAGGCGTCGCGCACGATGCGCTCCACACCAAACCATGTGTTGATGCTTTCCTCGGTGGCAACCTCGTGAGCAGTCCCCTGGCGCAGGAACCCGCCCGCCCCGCAGTAGAGACCTTCGGTGCCTTCGCGGCACACGATCATGTCGACGGTTTCGGGGGTGGCGGTTGCCACCGGAGACGACACTCCCGGCAGCAGCTTCACCGGCCGCAGGTTGACGGCGTGGTCGAAGCTGAACCGCAAGGCCAGCAGCAGGCCCCGCTCGAGAACGCCCGGCGGCACCGTCGGGTCCCCGATCGCGCCGAGCAGAATGGCGTCGTGGTCGGCGAGCTCAGCGTGGACACTCGCTGGCAGGGCTTCGCCCGTGCGGTGATAGGCGCGGGCCCCGAGGTCGTAGTCGGTCGTCGTCCAGGTCACGTCGGCCCCGGAAGCCGCGACAAGAGCCTTGACCGCTTCCTGGGTGACTTCCTGTCCAATACCGTCGCCGGGAATGAGTGCGAGTGAGTAAGTACGTGCCATGTCGGCAAGATTACGGGTCGGGTCACCTCGGGTGCTACGCTAGGTGCGTGGCTCGGGCACGTTTGCTCCTTATTCGCCGCGGCAGGGTCTGATCGACCGGAACCCTCGCCGCGGAGTCTGCTTGCCGCTGCGGCCGTTTCCGGTTCCCCACTCGCATTTCTCGGCGGCACTGGTCCGCCCGTCAAGGAGAACTTCGCCCCATGAATGATTACGACCAAAGGTTCGCTCAGCGACCCTCTCGCATGCCAACTCACCGCTATACCCCCTACGCGCCGATCGCGCTTCCTGATCGAACCTGGCCCGACACCACCATCGACACGGCCCCACGGTGGTGTGCGGTGGACTTACGCGACGGCAATCAGGCCCTGATTGACCCGATGAGCCCAGCCCGCAAGCTGCGCATGTTCGAGTTGCTGGTGTCGATGGGCTACAAAGAGATCGAGGTTGGGTTTCCGTCAGCGTCCCAAACGGACTTCGACTTCGTCCGGCAACTCATCGAAGAAGACCGCATCCCTGACGATGTGGTCATCCAGGTTCTGACGCAGGCCCGGGAACACTTGATCGAACGGACTTTCGAGTCGATTGTCGGAGCGTCCCAGGCGATCGTTCATCTCTACAACTCGACGTCCACTCTGCAGCGCCGAGTTGTCTTCGGACTCGATCGCGAAGGAATCCGCGACATCGCCGTCCACGGGGCCCAACTGTGCAGCAAGTATGCTGAGAACCTTCCCGGAACGGATGTGTATTTCGAGTACTCTCCCGAGAGTTACACCGGAACTGAACTTGAGTTCGCTGTTGACGTGTGCAATGCCGTGAGTGACGTGTGGCAGCCCGAACCGGGCCGCAAGGTCATTCACAACCTGCCCGCCACAGTTGAGATGGCCACCCCGAACGTCTACGCCGACTCCATCGAGTGGATGTCGCGACATCTTGATCGGCGTGATTCCGTGCTCTTGAGCCTGCATCCGCACAACGATCGCGGAACGGCCGTCGCAGCCGCCGAACTCGGCTACATGGCTGGCGCCGATCGGATCGAGGGATGCCTGTTCGGCAACGGCGAACGCACGGGCAACGTGTGCCTAGTGACCTTGGGCATGAACCTGTTTAGCCAAGGTATCGATCCGCAGATCGACTTCTCTGATATCGATGACATCAAGCGCACCGTGGAGTACTGCAACCAACTTCCGGTAGGTGAACGCCATCCCTACGGTGGCGACCTCGTCTACACGGCGTTTTCCGGCTCGCACCAAGACGCCATCAACAAGGGCCTCGCGGCTCTCGAGTTCGAGGCCGATGAGGCCGGCGCGTCCGTCCATGACTTCCGCTGGGAAGTGCCCTACCTGCCGATCGACCCGAAGGACGTCGGGCGAACCTACGAGGCGGTGATCCGCGTCAACTCCCAGTCCGGCAAGGGCGGAGTGGCCTACATCATGAAGACCGAGCATCAGCTCGACCTGCCGAGAAAGCTGCAGATCGAGTTTTCGCAAGTGATTCAGCGCGTGACCGACGCCGAGGGTGGCGAGGTCACTCCGCGCCAAATGTGGGAAGTCTTCTCTGACGAGTATCTGCCGAACCCGGCCCAGCCGTGGGGTCGCTTCGCGCTCGTGAAGCACGACCTGAGCAGTGAAGTTGGCGGGCTGAGCACGGTCAACGTGACCATGACTGATTCAGGTCGCGAGGTGGCCATCACCGGCACGGGCAACGGCCCGATCGCCGCGTTCTGTGATGCGCTGTCCCACTATGACGTGGCGGTTCGTGTGCACGACTATCACGAACACGCCCTCAGCTCCGGCGGCGACGCCAAAGCGGCGGCCTATCTCGAATGCGGAATAGATGGGCGAGTGCTGTGGGGCGTGGGTATCGATTCGTCGATCGTGACCAGCAGCCTGAAAGCGATCGTCAGCGCCATCAATCGGGCCGACCGGGAACGTCACGACGCCTGAGCACCGGTTGATGGACCGGCCGATAGAACCTGACCTGTGCTGAATTCCGGATGGTTGTTTGCGGGAGCTAGTCTGGCATTGGTCGCTCTGGCCGTCGTCGTGTGGCGAGTGTGGTCGCGATCGGCCGCGGTCGTCATGCTGGCCACGAGTGCCTGCTGCCTGGTGCTGGTCTGGTGGGGAACATCAATCGTCGACGTGGCCGCCTGGCGTAGCGGATCCACGTGGCGCACGGCCGTGATGGTGGCGGTACCAGCGGTCTGGGCTGTGCTCGTCGCGGCGATCGTTCGCCGTGAATCCGCCAGCCGTTGGGACTGGCGGCGTCTGGTTGTGTTCCTACTCGTCTGTGCCTTGTCGATTACTGCCGTGTTGGTGGTGTCCCAGCTCGGGGTCGGGGGTCGTCCAGGTTCCCTGGGGAATCTCCTGTGGTGGGCCGTCGCGGGCATCGTCGTGTACGTCACCGTGCCGGTGGTCTACGCCCGGCTCAACGGGCAGCGGGTTCGCACTTACGGCTTGTCCGTTGAGTTCTTGGGTACGGAGGCTCGCTTGTTCCTCCTCATCGTTCCGGTCATCGCCGGAATCGTGTGGCTCGCTTCCGCCGATGTGGCCTTCCAGGCCAAGTACCCCTTCTTGAACCTGACACCGTTCGAATCGTGGGCCCAGGCCTGGCCATCGTTGCTGGGTTTCGAGCTCGCATACGGCGCCCGTTTCGTTGCCCTTGAGTTCTTCTTCCGCGGGTTCATGATGCACGCAGGGGCCCGCATCATCGGGGTTCACGCCGTCCCGGTCATGGCGTTCTTCTACTGCTTCCTACACGTCGGAAAGCCCTTGCCGGAAGTCGTGGCTAGCCTCGTCGGCGGACTGATTTTGGGCTACCTGAGCCTGAGGCTGCGCTCGATCGCGGTCGGCGTGGCCGCCCACTTGACGCTGGCGTGGGGTGTCGACGCCGCAGTCGTCAGCCGAACCGGACTCTAACGGCCCCAAACCAGCGTCCAACGCTGCTACACCGATCGCAACGTGCATCAGGCAGATCAACTACTTGGACAACATACGTCCGATCGCGAAGTCCTGAATCCTGTCAGGCAGGTCGCCGAGCAAGCCCAGGACGGTGGATCCACCCCCGTCCCGGTAGCGCGGCCGCGGGTTGCGGGTCTGGAGAATTCTCTCGACCAACTCGGCAACCCGCTGCGGATCGAGGCGAGGGTCGTCGGTTCTCTTGGCCAGTTCCGACAGGCGGCGATAAATCGATTGTTCCGCGGGGTAGCTAGGGTTGCCAACTGCCGTTTCGGATTCACTGTGGTGCGCAATACCGGTGGCCACTCCCCCCAGTTCAATCATCACCACCTTCAATCCCTCACCAGCGGTCTCACGCCGCAAACTGTCTGCCCAGGCCTCCAAAGCTGCCTTCGAGGGCGCGTACCCGGCGCTGAACGGCAGGACAGTGTGGGCCATCATTGCGCTGTTGACGATTACGGTCCCCCGGTCGCGCCGCAGTAGCGGAATGAATGCTTGAATAAACCGCGCCGCACCCAAGTAGTTGACCTGCACCAGGTGTAACAGCGCCTCGATCGACGTTCCTTCACAGGAGATGTCTCCGGCAAAGGCGGTCACCCCAGCATTGCTGAAGACCCCCGCAAGCCCTGGTCCGTCGGCGGCGAGATCGGCGACCCGTTCAACCAAAGAATCGACCTGACCTTGGTTCGTGACATCAAAGAGCACAGGATGCATCTCGTCAGATGGGCCCGCAGCACTGAGTAGGTCAGAAGCTTGTTGCTGACTCCTTACCCCCGGGACCACCACATAGCCGCACTGCGCCAGATGGAGTGCGGTCGCACGCCCAATCCCGCTACCTGCTCCGCTAATGACGACAATACCGCCACCACCGAGTGAGGTACATTCACCCATGATCACAACGTAGCACCGTCCCGGATATGGAGGCTCGTGACGCCTAACGCAATTGAATCCGCCGTGCCCACCCGTTATCGGCTGGGCACGGCGGAGGTCTATTCCGCGGTGCGGCTAGGGAGCCAAATCCACTGCGCACACTGAATCGGCACCGACTTCGGTGGCGATTTGCTCGAGCGCATCGGCGGGAACCACTGTGTCGACCGTGAAGGCCATGAGGGCTTCTCCGCCAGCTTTGGTCCGGCTCACCTGCATTCCTGCAATGTTCACATCATGTTCGCCGAACACGCGGCCTGCGATCCCCACGACACCCGGGCGGTCCACATATGTGATGAACGCCATATGCTCACTCATTGGCAGGTCGGTCTCGAAGCCGTCCACCTCAACCAACTTGACCACGTCGCGGGGGCCAGTTACTGTCCCTGCGGCACTGACAACTCGACCATCCGACAGTGACAGGCGCACCCGCACCATCGAGCGGTGCTCCTCGCATTCGCCGTCAGCGTTGAGTGCGCTGTCGACTCCCCGACTCTTGGCCAGGACGGGGGCGTTGACGTAGGAGACCGGATCGTCGGTCAGGACAGAGAAGACGCCCTTGAGCGCCGCAAGTTCAAGCACTCGAACGTCTTCTCCGGACAGTTCGCCGAGCACATCGACGTCGACTCGGGCAATGGGGCCAGGGGCCAAGCGGGTAGCGATATGTCCGATGTATTCGGTGGGTTCGATCCAAGGGCGCACGAACTCGCCCGCCACGCCACCTTGCACGTTGACAGCGTCGGCGACCAAGTCCCCGGCCAGTGCCAGCCGGACCGACCGTGCAACCGCGATCCCGGCCTTCTCCTGAGCCTCGTCAGTGGACGCACCGAGATGAGGCGTGGCCACGACGTTGTCGCGGCCGAACAGGACGTTGGAGGTCGCGGGCTCC
>CBFGTA010000074.1:0-11036 GCA_965651595.1 uncultured bacterium
CGGACCCCTCGCCCGACCCCACCCCGCCACCCCCGGCACCGGCCCCGCCGCAACAGCCCGCCCGGCCAACTATTCGCAAGGTTGTGATTCGCCAGCAGTCACAGCGGCAAGTGGTCATTGTCCGGGCTCAGGCGCCCAAACAGTACGGAACGCAGCGCAAGTTCCGGGCCCGGTGTGTGGTCCGAAAGCCCACGATCAAGCGAACCTCCAAGCTTCACACCACCAAGCCGCGTGTGCGGTTTGGGCGATCGACGCTGGATCGCCCGGTGCACTGCCGCGTGCGCGTAACCGCCAACGGACTCACGAGCAAGTGGAGTCCCAAGTTTTCTTTCCGCATGTCCGGCTAGGACTCTTGCAGCGGCCCACGAGTCCCCGACATCATCAGCGCACCACATTCGTGGAAGCTGTTGCGCTCTGCTAGCTGTTGCGCTCTGCTAGCTGTCGCCTTCACCGAAACCGAGTCGCCGCAGCTGCCGCGGATCGCGCTGCCAGTTCTTCGCCACCCGCACGTGGAGGTGAAGAAACACCTGGGCGCCCAAGAGACGTTCAAGATCGGGCCGAGCCTGCGCCCCCACCGCTTTGAGGACAGCTCCCCGCTTGCCAATAACGATGCCCTTCTGACTCTCGCGCTCGACGTGGATCGTGGCATAGATATCGATAAGCGGCGAGCTGTCCGGACGTCCCGCCCGCGGTCCGTATTCATCGACCGTAACTGCCACAGAATGGGGAAGCTCGTCGGTGAGCCGCTCGAGAGTGGCTTGGCGGATCAGTTCAGCGACGAGAGTCTCTTCGGGTTCGTCCGTTGTCATCTCGACCGGATACAACCGCGGCCCCTCGGGAAGAGTGCCCACGAGCAGTTGCGCCAACACGTCGACGCCTTCGCCGGTGACAGCACTGACCGGGACACACTCGGACAACGGCAGGTCCCGTTCCTGTGCAGCCGATGCCCCGTCCGACAGACGTGCCGCGATCTGAGCAGGTGAGGCAATGTCGGTCTTCGTGATGATCAGGAACACAGTCGGTGACGACTTTTTGCGCTGTGCGGCCTTGGAGGCGAGTTCGTCGAATAGGAACAGGTCGCCGGGACCGGTTTTCTCGTTGGCGGCCCAACACACTCCGATCGTGTCGACCTGCGACCACGTCTCGTACACGCGGTCGTTGAGTCGCTCCCCGAGGAGAGTGCGGGGCCGGTGCAGGCCCGGCGTGTCCACGACAATCAATTGGCCATCAGGTCGGGTCAGTATGGCCCGAACCGTACGCCGCGTCGTCTGGGGTCGATCCGACGTGATCACGACGTTACGACCCACTAGCGCATTGATCAGTGTCGACTTGCCCGCATTGGGTCTTCCGACCAGGGTCGCGAAACCGCTGCGATGACCGTCAGTGGCAGGTGGAGTGGTCACAGTTGACCGTCGCGGTGACCCACCGGGCCTCCCGGCCCGCAGAGGTAGACACGGAAACTCTCGTCAGTCAGGCCGGACATGACTCGCAGTTCCTCGGAAGCCAGCCAGTCGTCCAAGGTCGGGTTCGCGGCGGTCGTCACCACGACAGCCGCCTCGAGCCTTTCTGCCCCGGCGGCCAGCGCATTGGCGACAGCGAGCGTGAGGGCTGGCATGCTGATCGAGTCGCGGGCCAGTTCAGCCCCGGTGTAGCTGCGACCCGTTTCGTCGCGAACGGCCGCGCCTACCGCCGCCCCGATCCGGGCGTAGGCGGATCGCGCCAAGGTGAACAACTTTTCATCCTGCGGGTCTGCGAATGACACTTCAGGTTGTCCTCTCTGGATGATGCTGGGGACTGTCGGCGGCAACGTTGTCCGCTTCGACGCCAACGGATCCGTTTGTTGGCTCGTGGAGGCGATTAGCGACCACCGTGCCGATGCGGTTGCGGCGACCGGCCGCCATTTCGGCCAAGAGGTGCCAACCGTCCACGTCGATTGCTGTTCCCGGGAGCGGAACCTTGCCCAACCGGCTGGAAAACAGCCCCCCTACCGTCTCGACGCCTTCGGTGTCCTCGTTGATGTCGAGTCCAAGCAATTCGGCGAAGTCGTCGAGCTGCATGCGAGCACTCACCCTCCAGGTGGAGCCGTCAATCTGCTCGGACTCGGGTATCTCCTGTTCATCGTATTCGTCGGCAATCTCACCGACGATCTCTTCCACAATGTCTTCGATCGTGACCAAACCGGCAGTGCCGCCGTACTCATCAACTACGAGGGCCAGATGCACGCGCTGAGCCTGCATCTCCCGCAGCAAGTCGTCGGCTGGCTTAGAGTCAGGTACATAGGTTGCCGGACGCATGACCTTCTCGACTGTCACGGTCTCGGCCGCCGTAGAGGAGTCGAAGAGCCGCTGGTTGACATCCTTGAGGTAGAGAATCCCGAGAACGTCATCAAGGCCCTCTCCCACGACCGGAATCCGACTGTAGCCTGATCGCAGAAACAGACTCATCGCCGAACGAAGCTTGCGGGACTGTTCGATCCACACCATCTCGGTGCGCGGCACCATCACTTCTCGCACTTTCGTGTCGCCCAGGTCGAACACGGAGCGAATCATTTCGCGTTCTTCGGAATCAATTACTCGCCTAGCTTCCGCCAAATCCACAAACTCCAGGAACTCGGTCTGGTTGGCGAACGGCCCCTGCGGGTATCCCTTACCCGGAGTCAACGCGTTTCCGAGGTGAATCAGCCCGGCCGCGGGGAGCCAAAAAACGGCCCCGATGAGGCGAACCAGCCGAGTGGTGCGGATTGCCACCGCTCCGGCCTTCTGTTGCCCTATGGTTCGCGGACCGACCCCGAATACGACAAATGCCACCAAGAGCATACTCACTCCAGCCACCACGGGGCCCGCCCATCGCGGCTGTTCAATCGAGCGGATGGCGATGACGGTAACGAGCACGATGGCGAAAGTAGTGACGGCGAGTCGAGCCATCACTACCGCGTTCACGTAGCGGATGCGGTGATCCAGGATCGCCAAGAGGCGACCGGCCGCGCGCCGTCGTCCCCGGAACTCGCTGCTGCTCGCGAGAGATTCAACTTCGGACCGCGACACCCGGGTGAGGGCTTGCTCGATCATCACGAACAGGCCACCGAAGAACACCAGCACCACCACGACGATGAGCAGCCACACGTCTGTTGTCATGAGCGTTCGCTAGCCTGCGCATTCCATTCAGCGATGAGTTGGCCTTGGAGTCCGAACATGAGGCGTTGCTCGTCGGGTTCTGCGTGGTCGTAGCCGAGCAGGTGCAGGATCCCGTGGGTCAGCAGGATTCCGAGTTCATCCCGTAAGGGATGGCCGGCCGTGTCGGCCTGCTGAGCAGCCACATCCGGGCACACCACCACGTCTCCGAGCATGCCGTGGTCGGAGACGTCTTCACCCCCACCGGGTGTGATCTCATCCATCGGGAACGCCAGGACGTCTGTCGGCCCCGGCTCATCCATCCACCGCTCATGCAACTCGGCCATAGCTTCCGTGTCCACAAGAACGACGGACAGTTCCGCGCCCGGGTGGATCCGCATGCGATCCAGCACGAACCGCGCTTGCTGCTGCAGAGACAACTCGTCGAGATCCCATTCGGTCTCGTTGTTGACGTCAATCATCGTCGGCTTCCGTCCTGTTCGAAACGGCCGTAAGCCTCCACAATGTCACCCACGAGCCGGTGCCGCACAACGTCACGGCTGTCGAGCAGGCAGAACTCGATGTCGTCTAGGTCGGCGAGGATGTCCCGCACTACCTTGAGTCCGCTACGGCTGCCACCAGGAAGATCAACCTGGGTGACATCTCCGGTCACCACGATGGTGGTGCCAAAACCTAATCGGGTGAGGAACATTTTCATCTGTTCAGGGGTGGTGTTCTGAGCCTCGTCAAGAATGACGAAGGCGTCGTTGAGGGTGCGTCCACGCATGTACGCGAGCGGAGCAACCTCGATCGTGCCCGATGTCATTAGGCGCGGGATCGAATCAGGATCGATCATGTCGTGTAACGCGTCGTAGAGGGGCCGCAAGTACGGGTCGATCTTTTCGCTGAGAGTTCCCGGCAAGAATCCGAGCCGCTCCCCCGCTTCCACCGCCGGTCGAGTCAGGATAATGCGGTTGACCTGCTTGTTTTGGAGTGCCTGAACGGCCTTCGCCACTGCGAGATATGTCTTGCCGGTGCCCGCTGGCCCAATACCGAACACGATCGTGTGAGCGTCGATCGCATCGACGTATCGCTTTTGACCGATCGTCTTCGGCCGGATGGATCGACCCCTGCTGCTGAGGATCCCGGCGGTGAGCAGTTGTGACGGAGTAACCGGAGATTCGCTGGACAGCATGTCGATAGCGCGGTCAACTGACTCCGGGTTGAGGGCGTGTCCACTACGCAACACCATGAGCAGTTCGTCGAACAACCGCTCGACGAGCCGAAGGGAATCGGCCGGACCAGTGACGCTAATACGATTGCCGCGGACTGCGAACTCGGCATCGCCCACCTTGTTCTCGATGGTGCGCAGCACCTCGTCGCCGACACCCAACACCGAAACCATGGATTGCGAGTTAGGAATGACAATCACCGTACTCGTACCGGCATCGGAGCGGGAACCTGATTGGGTGTCCGCCCCGTCGCTCGACTCCGATGTCATGACTCTCCTACCCGGGTGGCCACTTCAACTGCCGCCCTGACAGCAAATGGGCATGCACGTGGCCAACTGTTTGACCGCCTTCGCGGCCCGTGTTGAACACCACACGATACCCGGCCTCGACTCCGAGATCGGCGGCTGCACGCGTCAGGGTCGCCAGAACAGCACCAGCGAGGGCCGGGTCGTTGGCCGCGAGCGCGCCGACGTCGTCGAAGTGCTCGCGGGGAATGGACAACAAATGTATCGGGGCTCGCGGATGAAGGTCGCGAAAGACCACGACGTCGTCAGTGGAGGCTACGACTTCAGCGGGTATCTCGCCCGCAGCTATTGAGCAAAACAGACAACCACTCATGCGCTCCAGTGTGTCACCTCGTGGCGGCGGGTTGCCGCTGACAGGCACATGATGGCGGCGCAGCCCGCTGTCGATGCCCGCAGGATCGTCGGCCCGAGGTGAACCGGCATGAGCTCTGGCCGGGTGCGGGCCTCGACTTGTTCCGAATCTGACCATCCACCTTCCGGTCCGATGGCAACCGCCAGCGTCGCTGGCATTGCGTCTGCTCCGTCCGTGGGGACAGCGGCCGCGATGGGAACGAGGTGGGAGGCTAGGGATTGCTCGACGGGTGTGTCCAGGAAGTAGACGCGGCCGGCACCGAGCGTCTCCGTCGTGATGTCCAACGATTCGCCTAGCGATTGGGCGAAGTGCAGCCGCGGGAACCACGCCCGGCGGGCCTGTTTGCTAGCTTCGCGTGTGCGGCGGGCCAGCTTGGCTTGCCATCTCTGGCGGCGGTCGGCATCGAGGCGCACTTGGGAACGATCGGTGACGACCACCACGATGTCGTCGGCACCAGCTTCGGTGAGCAGTTCGACGGCCAGTTCCATGCGATCACCCTTGATTGCCGACTGGATCGCCACCAGCCGCGGGCGGGGAGCCTCGACGGTCCAGATGTGGTCACAGTCGACGCGCACTTCTCGACTGATCACGCGGGCGTGACCTGATGCCACGCAACCAGACCCGTCGGAGAGTAGCACGTGCTCGCCTTCGAGGATTCGCTTGGCGCCTGCAGCGTGGGCGGTCTCCTCCCGCGGCAGGACGACTCCGTCGTCGCTGGCTGGCAACGCACCCAGGTCAGGGCACCAAAACAAGGGCGAGGTCACGGGGGTCGCGCAGCCGTCTACCGGAAGGCGTCACGTAGGCGAGAGAAGAATCCGGCGTCTTCGCCCACTTTCACCTGATGAGCCGGTTGATCTTCCCCTCGCAGTTCCGCGAGTTGCCGCAACAGCTGCTGCTGCTCGTCATCGAGGCGCGTGGGTGTAGCCACCGTGATGTGAACGTGAAGGTCGCCGCGACCGCTGGCCCGCAGGTGGGTAACGCCCTGGCCTCGAATGGTGCGGGTATTGCCCGACTGTGTGCCGGGTTTGATGTCGATCTGCTCGACCGCGTCGAGGGTTTGCAACGGGATGGTGGTGCCGAGAGCAGCGGCTGTCATTGGAATCGTGATCGTGCAGTGGAGGTCGTCGCCGTGACGCTCAAAGACTGGATCTGACTTCTCCAGAATCTCGACATAGATGTCGCCAGCGGGCCCGTTGCCCGGCCCGACTTCCCCTTCGCCGGTCAGCTGAATGCGGGTACCGGTTTCAACTCCGGGCGGTATCTGCACGGACAGGGTGCGGCGGGTACGCACGCGGCCCTCACCGGCACAGTCAGCACACGGCGTGGTGACGATATCGCCGTAGCCGGAGCACTGGGGGCACGGTCGGGCAGTCATGACCTGACCCAGGAACGATCGCTGCACGGTCTGGACTTCCCCTCGACCCTGACACATGGTGCAGGTGATGCGTTCGCTGCCCGGTGCGCTGCCGGAACCGGTGCAGGTGTCACAACCGATGGCAGTGTCGACCGTGATGTCTCGAACGGCGCCGAAGGCGGCTTCACGCAAGTCCACTTCGAGCCGGATCAGCGCGTCCTGGCCGCGCCGCACTCGCGGACGTGGACCCCGCCGCGCCCCACCCCCGCCGCCGGAAGTGAAGAAGGCATCCATGATGTCGTTGAAGTTGAACCCGGCACCGAATCCGCCCGCCCCGGCGGAAGGATTGTTCGGATCGGCGCCCATGTCGTACATCTGCCGCTTGGATGGGTCCGACAAGATCTCGTAGGCTGCCGTGACGTCCTTGAAGCGTTCCTGGGTCTGCGGATCCGGATTGAGATCGGGGTGAAGTTCGCGGGCGAGCTTGCGATACGCGCGCTTAATCTCTTCACCAGTCGCATCGCGCGGAACACCGAGCACCTGGTAGTAGTCCGTTGCCACTGAGTCCTCAATCCTTCGTCGGGAAGCTGCCCCGATTAACAGGCAGCCCTGCGTACGTCAAGCAGCCCTGCGTACAGAGTAGTTCTGCTTCGAGGGTAGTTATCCCCTAATTTTGCTCCATCATGCGTCCGAGGTATCGGGCAACGGCCCGCACGGCTCCCATGTTGGCGGGATAGTCCATCCGTTTGGGGCCGACGATCCCGAGACGGGCGAAGGGCTGCTCGAGGCTGCCGTAGCCAGCCGTCACCACTGACGTCGACGCCATCGCCTCAACCGGATTCTCTGTGCCGATCATGACCGACACGTCATCGGCGTCTTCCAGACTGGCTCGCTCGCCCAGCAGGCGCAGCAGAACCATCTGTTCTTCTAGTGCTTCTAGGACAGGTTCCAGGGTTTGGGAGAAGTCACCGCCAGCCCTGGCCAGATTGACCGTTCCACCCAAGATGACGCGCTCTTCATGACGTTCAACGACCGTCTCCAACAAGGTGGCGATGATTGCGGCCACTGCGTGCCCGGTGGTCTCGGTGAACTGCTCCGGGATTGTCGCGACCCGATCTGCAACGTCGCCGAAGGGCTGCCCCGCAACGGCAGTGCTCAGGGCTAGCCGAATCGGACCAAAGTCGTCTTCTGACAATGATTCGGGAACGTCCACAACTCGCTGTTCCACCCGACCGGTGTCGGCGATCAGTACCAGTAAGACTCGACCCGCACCGAGGTACACCAGTTCCAGATGCCGCACCGAGGATCGGGTCAAGCTCGGGTATTGCACGAGGGCCACTTGCCGGGTCAGTTGGGCAAGTAATCGAACAGTGCTGACCATGACGTCATCAAGGTCGACGGCTTGCTCCAGGAACAGCCCAATGGCCTTCTTCTCGGCGGGGCTCAGAGCCCGCGCCCGCGCGAGCCGATCCACGAACAAGCGGTAGCCCTTGTCGGTGGGGATACGGCCAGCCGAAGTGTGCGGCTGAACGATGTAGCCTTCGTCCTCCAATGACGCCATGTCGTTGCGGATGGTAGCGGAACTGACACCGAGCCGGTGCCGATCGGCAATCGACTTCGACCCTACTGGCTCGGAGGTGAGGACGAAGTCTTCGATGATCGCCCGCAGTACAGCGAGCCGCCGCTCGTCTGATGCTCGTCGACGGTCCTCAGACATGTTGCCCAGTCTAGTCGGCTGGCCAGTGAATGACGCGAACGTACTGGTTGTGGCGGTTGTGTAGCCACCGGTCCACTTCGGAGTCTCCGGCAGAGGCCCTGAGCGTCTGTTCATCGGCGACGACGATCAGAAGATCGCGGGCGCGACTCATACCGACATAGAGGGCCTCCCGCGCCCTGGCACTGTTCTGGAAACCGTCGACAGCCAAGACGACTGCTGGCCGCTCGAGGCCCTTGAACTTCATTGCGGTGGCGTAGAAGATTTCGGAGCTGTCCCACAAGTAGTTCCAGAATCGATCCTCGACCTCGGACGAAGTCTGGGCGGCCTCACGTTCTCGCTCCCGCTGAACAGGGTGACGGTGGTTCGTGGTGAGGAGTGCGACGTGGCCGCGATCGTAAGCGTGCTCGGATCTGCCCTTGTCGGCAACGATCGGATCAGCTTCGAAGTCTAATCGGCCTTCCACCAGCGCCGCGGCCACTTCGTCGGCGGTGTCGAGGACGTCTGCTTCGTCGGTCATCACAAACACGACCGGGACACCGGTGAGTCCTTCTGCCACGGGCGGTTCGGTGATCAATCCACTGAACCCTTTGGCGATGGCGACGGAGTTTCGAAGATTCCGATCAAGATCCAGTTTAGTGAAGCCCCAGTCGTCCGGGAAGGCATGTCGCTGGTAGACGTCTTGATTCTGATCGAGCAGTACCAGCATCCGCGGAGATTCCCCCCGGAGCAGACCGCGAATGGCTGGCCACCAGTTGGCGTGGAAATCCTGGGCCTCGTCGACGACGAATGCGTCGAACTTCTCGTCGTAGGGCATGTCGGCGGAGGCCTTGACCAGCAGATCAGCGACCGTCACGTCGAACCAGTGCTGTTGGGCTTGGCGACTCTCAGCATCGCGCCGACTGCTGCTTGGCGGCCGCCATAAACCGCGTGGGAGGAGGATTGTGCGAGCCAGTTTGTGAAATGTTCCGATCGTGTCCGGTCGACTAGCTTCCGGCAGATCGCGAGCACGTTCTCGCAAGAATGACGCAACGCCCTGGTTGTAGGCCAGCAGGCCAACCTTGAGGTTGGCGCCATCGGGTCGGGACCACTCGTATGCTTGGTGGCTTGCTAGCCAAGTCTTACCGGTTCCCGCAGCACCGTTCATAGCCACGAAGTGGTGTTTCTTAACGGACCGCATCATGTTCGCCATCTCTGCTGTCCGCGAGTCGGTGGTCTGCGCTATGGCATCCACATTGCGGACCAGATCTTGCATGCATTGGCCTCGCCCGTCGCACATGTCGAGCATGCGGCCGACCCAGCCACCCGGTAACCGTGGCGGGTGCTGCGAGCGCCTCTGCAACCCATCTCGGAGCCGTTCCACGAGTTGCGGCAAGTCCTCTTGGTAGACGATCTGGTCGTTGTTGACCGTGGGGTCGGGCACAGGCCCCAGATTCCGCTGATCGGGGAACACGATCGCCCAGAAGTGCGGGAACTTCGCATGTGACTCGGCCCAACCGAAGCGCCGACCGGCGTCAGCCGCCATCCTGCGCGCCCTGTAGCTAGCGTTCGATGCTTGATCCACGGGTGCAATCGGCTCCCGCGTTCCGCTACTGCGAGGAATCGTCCACCACTTGCCACCGTCGTAGAGGATGTTGCCACCCTTGACTTCCACCGCAACCACTCCCAGATCAGCGATCAGCACAAAGAAATCGGCCTCGCGGTCGATCTCTTCATCGCGAAAGCTGTAGTTGCACACAATGCCGTCCTGCGGCCTCAATCCGCCCTTCAGGGCTTCGAATACTTGCTTCTCGGCGCGACTGCGCAGCACCGGATAGGCTGGCACGACTCTCGGATGACTGGCGTTCATGGCTCCCCCAAAGTGGTTAGTGATCGCTGGATGCTGATCCTGGGTTGGTGGTCGACGACTGGGCCCTATGAACCCACCCGTCGGACGCGAAACCAACCATGGCATAGGGGTCGGACATTGCCAGTTTCAAGAAAGGACGACACCGCAGCAAGCTCGAATCGTGTGTTTGAAACATTGGCAAACTCGGCCGCAGCCACCTACTTCGGTAGCGAGATGGGGCAGGAACGGACCTCTGCGTGAGGCTAGCTACCGGAGCAACGTGAGGAGCCACATCCAGGCCTGAGTGGGACAATGGTGCCGTGTCGGCCCGACCGCAAGGCTCCCCGTCCGAGCGTTGGCGGGCGATCCAGCGTCGCCCATGGTTGTGGATTGGCCTAGGCGGTGTGTCCCTGTGGGTGATTGCGGGAGTGAGTTACGCGGTCACCGACAATCCAAACGTGCTGCCCGCCCTCATCATCACGGGTTCCTTCTTGGTCCCGGTCGTGCTGGTGGCAAGCATGTACCAACCGATCAATCGCGAGGTAATCGCGCAGTGCCCCCAGGATCCCGCAGTCGCCCCCGGAGGGTCGTCCCTCGCGACAACCGTGACGGTCACCTTTGCGACGGCCGGACTACTCGGCGTGCCTCTCGCTGCCCTCGCTGAAGCATGGTTGCCCGCAGGTGAACGACTGTGGACGGTGCCGGTCGTGGCCGTCGTCGAAGAAGGCATCAAGCTCGCCATCTTGGTGGCCGTCGCGAGTTGGGCCGTGCGTGGGAACAGTTGGGCTCACCAGACGGCGGGCACAGCCACCCGACTCGGGTTGCTCCTCGGAGCCGCCGTCGGCTTGGGGTTCGCCGCGTGCGAGTCAGCGGGCTTCGCCTACAGCCAGCTAGCGGCCACCCATTCGGAAGCCGACCTCATTCGGACGGAACTGACCCGCGGACTGCTGACCCCGCTCGGGCACGGAGTGTGGACGGCACTTGTCGGTGCGGCCATCCTGGGGGCCGCCTGGGGCCACCAACATCTGAGACTCACCTGGCGCGTCGTCGGTTGGATCGCGATTGCGGTCGGCCTGCACATGGCGTGGTGGGAGGACCCCTTCAAGTGGTCCACTTAGTTTGAGAGTTGGTGGGTGCACTT
>CBFGTA010000075.1:0-10765 GCA_965651595.1 uncultured bacterium
CGGCTCAAAGTGTGCATCAACACGCTCGGAGGGTTCCGCAACACCGTCAGCCTGGTGCTGACGGGCATGCAAGCCGAAGAGAAAGCCGACCTCGCTCTGCGGACGATCACAGGTCTGGCCCTCGCGGACGTACGCGCCATCGCTCACGACCCCGTGGCTCTGGCCCAACAATCGCGGCTGCCGGTTCGCGAGCTTGACGTGCAGTTGCTCGACGAGCGCCTGTCCAATCCGCGCACCCTCTCGGCGGCGCAGGCCTACCTGCGGTTGACGGTGAAGGACTCCGATCCGAAGAAGGTCGGTCGGGCGTTCACCGGGCCAATCATCGAGTCGGCTCTGGCTACGTACCCGGGCATGTTCCCGACCGCTCCACCTGCCGAAGGCACGCCTTACGGGGTGTATTGGCCCACCACGATCGACCCCGACCACGTCAGCGTGACTGTCCACCTCGAAGGATCGGAACCATTCACGGTGGCGTCGGGGGGCAATCCGGACCCGGCCGCACCGAGCCCCGCTCCCCGCACACCCGGCCATTCCCTCAACGCAACAGACAACGAGCGCCCCTCCGACCTGGCCGGCCCGGCTGCTATCGCTCCGCTCGGAACAGTGGTCGGCGCGCGGTCGGGCGACAAAGGAGGCTCAGCGAACGTGGGGTTCTGGGTGCCTGGCGATGACGATTCTGCCCGACTGCGCTACCAGTGGTTCGCGCGCTGGATCACGCCCCAGCGTTTGCGGGAGTTGCTGCCGGAGGCGCAGAACCTCGACATCGACATCTATCGCCTACCCAACTTGCAGGCGGTCAACGTGGTAATCCACGGACTGCTCGGCCGCGGCGTCAACGAGTCCACTCGCCTCGACCCCCAGGCTAAAGGCCTCGCTGAGCAGTTGCGGGCCCGCCACATTCGCATTCCGGCTGCCCTGGTACCCGAATCGGCGCTGCCGCTGACGGTCGGGCTCGCCTAGGTCTATCGATGGCGCCCCTGACCAGTACCCGCGACCCGCTGACCGAGCGTGGCCGCCGCACCCGCGAGGCGCTCGTGGCTGCGGGCAGGGTGGTGTTCGAGCAGCGCGGCTACGCCGACACTCGGATGGGCGACATTGCTGATGCTGCCGGTGTTGCCCACGGAACCGTCTACACGTACTTCGAAGACAAGCCCGCCATCTTTCGGGCCGTCGTCGACGACCTGGTTAGCCAACTCGAACGCGAGTGGCGAGTGGGTGCGGAGTCGGCCGATCCGGTTGGGCGCATCGAGCGGGCCAACCGCAGCTTCTTGGCGTCGTTCGCGTCCCACGTTCGCCTGCTGGACGTCGTCGAACAGGCCGCCGTCGTCGATTCGTACTACGCCGAGCTGCTTGAAGCGTTCCGCCAGCGCTACGTGGAGCGGGCCGTCGCGGGAATCCGCCGCATGCAGTCCGACGGACTGGTCAGTTCCGACATTGACCCGTACGTGGCCGGTTCGGCCCTGTGCGCGATGGTCGAAGGGTTCGGGCGTCAATGGATGCGTCGCGGCGAACAACACGACCCCGACCACGTGACCCGTCTGCTCACCGAACTGTGGGCCCGCGCCCTCGGACTACCCACTACCCAAGCTGCGGCGACCGGCCCCACCCGGCAAGTTTCTGCTTCCCGCCCCGCCCACCCAGAGGAGTAACTATGCAGTTGACTGACGAGCATCACCAGTTCCGCCAGACTGTGCGGCGAGTGGTCGAACATGACATCAACCCGCACGTCGACGAGTGGGAAGAAGCGCGGATCTTCCCAGCCCACGAACTGTTCCCGAAACTGGCCGCGGTCGGCGTGTTCGGGCTCGAATACGCCCCCGACTTCGGAGGCCAAGGAGCCGACCACACCTTCACCTGGGTCCTCGGTGACGAGCTCGGCTATTCGTGCGATTGCGCCGGAATCCCCATGGCGATCGGCGTGCAAGCAGCCATGGCCACTCCTGCCCTCGCCCGGTACGGCAGCGACGAACTCAAACGCGACTACCTGGTTCCGGCGATGGAAGGAACGGCTGTGAGCGCGGTCGCCGTCAGCGAACCAGGAGCAGGCTCCGACGTTGCGGGCATCACCACCAAGGCCCGCCGCGACGGTGGCGACTGGGTCATCAACGGCCGCAAAATGTGGATCACTAACGGCACCCAGGCCGACTGGATCTGCCTGCTGGCTCGAACCTCCGACGAAGGCGGCTACCAGGGCATGAGCCAAATCATCGTGCCCACCGCAACCGACGGCTTCTCGGTCGGACGGGCCATTAAGAAGATGGGCAACCATTCCTCTGACACAGCTGAACTCGTGTTCGACGAGGTGCGGGTCCCGGTCAGCAACACGATCGGCGAAATCGGGCGAGGCTTCCAACAGCAGATGGCGCAGTTCCAAGACGAACGCCTGATCGCGATGTACCTCGTGTGCGGGTCGATTCGGCGAGCCCTCGAGCGGACCAAGCAGTACCTGCAGGAGCGCGAGGCCTTCGGGAAGCCGCTGCTCGCCAACCAGTACCTCCAGTACACCCTCGCTGAGCTCATAGTTGAGGCTGACCTACTCAGCGAGTACTCGCAGACCGCGGCCGAGCGTTACTCCCGCGGCGAAGATGTCACCCGGATGGCCACCATCGGCAAGTACAAAGCGGGCCAGCTGCAACGTAAGGTTGCCGACGCGGCAGTGCAGTTCCACGGTGGGATGGGATACGCCGAAGAAATGTGGCCAGCTCGCTTCTTCCGCGACACCCGGCTAACGTCAATCGGAGGCGGCGCCGACGAAGTGATGCTGCGCGTGATCACCATGATGGAAGGAATGACCCGACAATGAGTGAGAGCACCACTGACCCGAGCAGCTCCGAGACGTCCGCGTCCGAGCAGGAACCGTACGTCACGTACAAGGTCTCCCAGCAAGTCGCCACCATCACGCTGGCGCGGCCTGATTTGCGCAACGTGATGAACGGCCAGTCGATGCGGCAAATGCACGACTACCTGCTGCAGGCGGGCGAAGACCAGAACGTGCGCGTGGTTGTGATCACTGGTTCCGGCAACACGTTTTGCGCTGGCGCCGATCTGAAGGGTGCGACAGAAGCCAACGAGGCTGCCGACCGCTGGTCCGGGCCCGGAGCCATCGTGGAGGTCCTCCACACAATCCAGGACCTGCCTAAGCCGGTGATCGCTCGCATCCAAGGTCATGTTGCCGGAGGAGGCAATGGGCTAGCCGCCGCATGTGACTTGTCGATTGCCGCCGAGTCGGCGATGTTTGCTTTCTCTGAGGTTCGCCTCGGTCTCGCTCCGGCAGTGATCTCGGTGGTGTGTGTGCCGAAGATGCGGACTGCTGACGCGGCCGAGCTGATGCTCACCGGTGAACGAGTGCCCGCTTCGCGCGTGGCCAGCATCGGGCTGATCAACCGGGCTGTCCCCGATGATGTGCTTGATGCCGAAGTGCAGGCCTATATCGACGTGCTCCTCAAGGGCGGCCCGCATGCGCTGGCGGCCACGAAGAAGCTGCTGAGTCGGGTGACCGGCATGACCCGTGACGAGGCGTACACCTGGACGAGTGAACTGTCGGGCCTGTTGTTCGGCTCCGAGGAGGCGGCCGCCGGCATGCGGGCATTCCTGCAGCGCAAGCCAGCCCCGTGGGATCCGGCCAGCGAGACTGCCGAATAGAACGAACGGCAGCAACCACCATGGCGACGTCTGGCCGAGCCGGTGCCGATACTCGAGCCGGTGCCGATACTGATGCGCGCGACGTTCGGCAGAGAGTGTCGGCCACCGGCAAACCGAAAGGCTTGGCGACCCTCGGCATCGATTGCGGTGGCTCGGGGCTGAAGGCATCAGTGCTCAACGAGGACGGGCAGATGATTGCCCCGCGCGTGCGGGTGCCCACGCCGTATCCGCTGCCACCCGAGCGGTTCGTGTCGACGTTGAAGCAGCTCGCCGCCAAGCTACCGGAGTTCGACCGCGTCACGGTCGGAATGCCGGGCATGATTCGCCGGGGCATCGTCGTGCGCACTCCCCACTACCCCAATGTGGCTGGCCCTTATACGGCGAAGGATCCGGCGCTGGTTGAAGCGTGGCGCAACTGGCCCGCTCAAGAGATCCTCGGCGACGCGTTCGGTGCTCCGACCCGAGTCCTCAATGATGCTGAGGTTCAAGGGGCCGCGGTGATCTCGCGATCGGGTCTGGAAGTCATGTTCACGCTCGGTACCGGCCTCGGCTGTGCGATGTATCTCGACGGTCAGCTCACGCCGCACCTGGAGCTGTCGCACGCGCCCGTGCGTGCCAATGCCACCTACGACACGTGGATCGGCATCAAACAACTGCGCGAATTGGGTGCGGAGAAGTGGAGCGCCCGGATGGTTGAGGTGATTACCGGACTGCGTCCCGTTTTCTGCTGGGACCGTTTGTACGTCGGTGGCGGCAACGCGCGCCGCCTGTCGGTCGACCTCGGCGACGACGTGACTGTAGTGCCCAACGTCGCGGGCATCACCGGCGGAGTCCGCGCCTGGGACCTCACCCCGCTGTAGTGGCTCGGCACCGGAGGTAGGGCAGGGACGGCTGTTCGACAAGCATGTGCTCCATGTGGTCGTGTCGATTCCGGTCTGCTCGTTTACCTGACCGCCAAATACCTCACCCCCACTCACAACACGCTGGCGAATCGGAATTTTTACAATAGGAGGAACCGCGTTTACGGTCGGCGACTATGTCGGCTTCATACACGGGCCCACCGACATGACCGACTTTTGGCGGATCAGCCTCGCGATCGGAATCGGCGCCTACCTCTCAGCGCTTGGAGTAGCGATCAAGGCCTTCGTGCGCGCCCGCAAGCATCACCATGGCAGCAACCACGGTCACAGAGACGCCTGATGGCTCACCTGTCAAGGTCTCGTTCATTCCTCCGAGTTGCTGTTCTCACCGTTCGGTGTATCGGTCGAGATTCGACAGCCAGTATCGCCCGTAGCGGCTCAACGACACCCACCCCAAGACAATGCCCACCAGGACTAGGGCGACCACGTTCGAGACATCAAGTCCCACCACAGCCCCCACCAGCGCCGCAACCAACGCTGTGAGCCCGCCTACCCCAAGCAACACGATGACAAGCTTCTGCCGCCTCCGCGAACCCGTCATCAGGGTCAACAACACCGGCGAAACAGACTCCTTGCCTTCACCACTACTTAAGAAAGTCCCGCACCTCATCGTCTTGCCGACGATTCACCTCGGCGAGCCAGCGGTTCCAACGTCCGAGAGTTTTCCACATCCCACGTTTACCTTCATTCGTGCCACCCATGCTGTTCACGATCGTCATAAGGCGTTCTTGACTAGCTTGTCCGAGGGAGCATGGTTACTTGCCGAACACCAAACATGACACTCTATTCTTGCCAACCCATCCGCACCGACACCCAACGGGGGACTGCCCAGGGTTTTTCTATGGCAGCGACCGGAATCTCGTCACCATCGAGCACAGTCAGAGAACCGTCCTCGTTTTCCTCAACTGTTCCGCCGTCAGGAATCCCTAGTTCGTAACCGTACTCACCGCAGAAATCCTCCGACGCGATCGTTATCATCAACCACACACCGTCATCCTGCACATCTAGGAAGGCATAGTCCTCTAGGTCAAGTTAGTAGGAACACTGCGCCTCGACCAGCCGAATCCGCGACCACCGGTATCCGACGATGATCGATGCCCCAGGCCCTGCCGGCGACGGTAGTAGACAGCCAGACGTGCCATCTTGCGTGACCGTTAGATTCCTTCCGAGGACCCTTGGCGCGATGAGGTACCGACATGTCCTCGCCTCATTGACGACCGTACTGTTTGTGGTTGCCTTGGCCCACCTGTCCATTCCAGCCCACGCGATGGATACTGGTACAGGCGATCAACACATGGTTGCAAAGTATTTTCCAAAGATCTGGAGGACATCAATGCCCACGCCGTCGCCGTCCTCGTTGAGGATCGCGATCGACCCATCAGCCTGCATGTCGAGGGATGCGCCTGCTTCCATGTCAAGGTGGTAGGCATATTCCGCCTCGGCGCATGAGTCGTCGATGACCGTCATTAAGCGTGCCCCCTCGTCCAAGGGCTGAATGATAGTCGCGGCACCCTGCACAACGTTTTCGACGATGGTCGTCTGGCTGGCTTTGACCAGTTGAACATCAGGACCGGTGGCTATCACGCTCAACGTGAGCGGAAGGGAATCGAACACCAGATCGTGGCCGATTGTTTCCGGCAACGTAGCGTCCGATTGGGATTCGTGCACCGTCTCGTCGAGGATTCCCTCGACACGCTCAACCGCGTCGAGTGCTTCGGCTGCTGATCGGGCCTCAGGCACGGATCCGGAATCATCTGCGTACACCGGGCCTCACGCTGAGGCAGTCAGCGCGATACCGGCAATGAATACACCACTGATCGTGGTCAACGTGGACACACTGTTCACTTCCCCCTCATAACTCAAAAAAACCCGCAACCACGGGCAGACGATTTCGAGCGACTTGAAGCCCCTTCTCATGATCGTGTCAAGCGACTCGTAACCTAACACGCGCCATCGACGAAGATCGATCTGGGATCGTCCCCCACGTAGGCGGGTGTCCGTTTGGGGATAAGGTATTGAAATGAAGCGGGCATTGCCGATTGGCGTTCTTGCGGGGGTGGCGTTGATCGCTGGGTGCTCCACCGCCAGCGACGCTGGGCCCGAGACTGGGCTCTATCCAGATGTGCGCAGTGAACCTGATGTCGGCTTCTTTCAGGCCGGGGTCGGGGGTACTCTCGGAGTCAATGCGGCAGGCTGTGTCGTCCTCTACGGTCGCAATCGCCAAGCCGGGGCGTTGCTTTCAGCGCCTTTCGGGTCGAGCATTGCCGCCGACGGCGGCGGGGTCGAGCTCGAAGGGATCGGGTCGTACCGATTCGGTGAGCAGGTACGCGGTGGTGGAAGAACCAGCGAAACTCCCAATGATCGCTGTGGAACCGTCGAAACGGTCAAACTCCAAACGCCCCACTAGAGTGCATCTGGCTCCGACGGTCGGATGTTCCCCGGGTATTCCCTTGGCATTGCGATCCTTCCTAGATCGCCGTGACTCAATGCTTACAACTGTCGGACGCGCTAGGTGGGTTCGTCTGGCCCGGGTCGGGGCGTGTATCCGCGCCCGGGCGGCTCGTAGGTGATGTTGGTGTCGGGCGGGAGGCCCGCGCTTGCGCGGGTGGCGCGCATCGTGGTGGCCTGTGTGCGCAGGTGTTCCCGCAGGGTGTCCTCGTCGCCGGCGCGCGTGCCGTCGCGCTTGCCAGTCGAGTCTCGGTGTCCGAGCCTGGTCACGATCTGGTCGGACATGGCATGCAGCGGCGCGAAATCGCGGCGTTCAGCGGCCGCACGGCACGCAGCGACGTTGGTTGACCCGTGTACGGATCGCCAGTCAAGTTCCCACCCAGCGACGCGCGCGATCGGGTCCCAGAAGACGCGCTGGGTTCTGCCGTTGCCTTCCCGAAACGGATGCACGTAGTTGAACTGGTCGTAGTGGTAGGAGATTCGCTCGATGAATTGCTCCCGAACCAGGCCCCGCAGGTAGTGGTCGTTTCGCAGTTCTTCTGCTGCGAAACCGGCACCGCTACTGATGCGACTGAACGGCAGGAAGAAATCGGCACCGTCAACGTTCTTGCGAACGTCGACGGTGCGAACCTGCCCGGCCCAGTCGTACACGCCTTGGAACAGGTGACGGTGAATGGCGCACAGTTCACCCAAGTCACCCGTTGGGTTCGGTGGCGTGGTCAGTAGCTGCGCTCGACGTAAGGCGGAAGCATCGCTTTCTGCCTCGTCGAGCTCTGCCTGTGTGCGCGCCCCTACCTTGTTCCGGAGTATGCCAGTTGCCGGGTCGAGGTAGGGGTCGGTGAAGTCAGGTGAGGCCATAGCGGGCGAGGCCGCGTGCCACCAATTCGTCTACGTCGATCAGGCCGTCGATGTAGTCCTGCATGTCCGCTCGCGTGGCTACTGTGACTTCCAAGCCTTCCATCGACCAGCTGTGAAGCACCTGGCCGACGCGCCATTCCCGTTCGTCACGGCTAGCATGTTGGGCGTTTAGCGCCGTCGGCGTCGCGGGGATGTGGGTACTCACGAATACCTCCAAAGCGTTGTGTTGATTGTATCGCGACCCACTGACAGGTGACCTGATGATCGCGGCCCTAGCCAGGCCGCGGGACGGGGTCGATGGTGCCGAGTTCGTCTTCGTCGACTGAGGGTTTCGTTGGTGATGCCCGGCTGGTTTCGCAGTATTCCGGTCTTGGGGTCAATGTAGGGGTCGGCCTGTGTCACGCGCCCGGCGTTCCCCCATCCCGAATGTGGGCGAGTATTAGGGCGCGTTCTTGGTCGCCGGTGATGATGCCGCGCGCGGCCTGGTAGTGCAGTTCGTTGAGGTACGGGTCGGTGACGACGTGGCCTGCGAGGTTGAGGACCGCGTCGGCGAAGACCGTGGCTTCGAGGGCTTCCTCGTGACTGCGCGTGCCCTCGCGGGTGGTGCCGTCTGAGGTGGCGGGTTTGTCCATGGGGGCCTCTCGTGATGTCTTGTTCATCGTATCGGTCGAGCGCTACCCGCTGTTTGGCAGTTGGCGCCGACGCTGCTCGGTATTTGACGGGGTGTTGGTCGCGTTGGCCTGGAGGAAGTAAGCGCAGGGGGAGTACCGTGGGCGCGTGAGTGACAATGCCCTCGTGTGTGCCGACGGTTCGGCGCGTTACGGAATCTTCGACGAAACTCCCGACGTCATCAACATCGACGACTTCGACTACCGCAATCCGATGGGCGGGAGGCAGAACCCGCTCCGGAAGGTGCTGGGCCGCAAGCACTTCCAGTACATCGGGGTCATCAGCGACGACATCCTGCTCGGCGTCGCGCTCGGTGACTTCAAGTACTTGGGAATGGCGTTTGCCTACACCTACGAGCCCCGCACCGAACGGCTCACCGAGTTCTCCATGAAGATCCCCCTGGCGGTGGGGTTCTCGTTGACGAACCGGCCCATCGACGGGACGAGCGAGGTCAACGTGGGCGGAAACCACATTCGGATGAGCGGCACCCGTGAACCACGCGCTGTGCAGCTCGTCGTCGAACTCACCAATGGGATCGCTGCAGATGTGCAGTTCCGACTCGATCGGCCGTGGCCGTTTGAGCCGATGGCCGTGAACACCCAGACGGCGATCAACGGTTGGGTGTTCACCCAGAAAATTGCGGGCGTCCCCGCGGTGGGAACCATCTCCGGGCCGTCAGGGGCGCGCAACCTATCTGATCTCAACGCCTACGCCCACTACGACTACAGCCTCGGGTTCATGCGCCGCGAGACGTTTTGGAACTGGGCGTGCTTCGCTGGGGAGGCTGATGGCCAGGCGGTGGGTTTGAATCTGTCGTGCGGGGTGAACGAGACCAGTTACAGCGAGAACTGCTTCTGGATCGATGGGCGACGCTACGACACCGGACTGGCCGCGTTCGACTACGATCGACGTGCCCCCGACCGCAAGCCGTGGCGAGTGACGACGCGTGATGGCTCGGTGGATCTCGAGTTCACGCCGGAAGGCATGCACCGAGAAAAGCTCAACGTTGGCCTGATTGCATCGAACTTCAAGCAGGTGTTCGGTCGCTTCAACGGCACCATCAAGCCTGCGGGCGCAGACTCGGTGGACATCGTTGAGCAGTACGGGTTCATGGAGGACCAGTACGCCAAGTGGTAGTCCGCTGCCATCTGACACAATCGGTCGTGCCGCGGGTGGCATCCGCGCGGCAAGGAGGGTTGTCCGAGCGGCCTAAGGAGATGGTCTTGAAAACCATTGGGGCGGCAACGTCCCCCAGGGTTCGAATCCCTGACCCTCCGCCAAGAAGACTGAAGCCCCGCGCGGTCCGGGTGATTGGTCACTCGTTGGGGGTATGCGAGTGGACGTGGGCGCGGGTGCCGCCGTTGTTGAGGATGCAAATGGCTTGCGCGGGCTGGGCTCGGGCCGAACCGATCGCGTGGGGAATGCCCGTGTCGAATTCGGCGGCCTCGCCTGGCGCAAACACGAACTCCTGGTCGTCCAGCACGATGCGCAGGCGCCCCCGAATGACGTATAGCCACTCGTATCCGTCGTGGACGTGACGGGGAGGGTTCGCCGCCAGCTGTGGATACGTGATCTTGAACGTGTCGAACGGTGCACCCGGTGGAGTCAGCGCGACGATCACCAAACCATCGCGGTGGATCACGTCCCGATGCACCCGAGGGTCACGAACTTCGCGGGTGAGCAGGTCGTCGATGCGCACGCCGAGTTCCTCGGTCAGCGGCACGAGCAGTTCCAGGCTTGCCTGCCGCTTGCCCGATTCGAGCCGCGACAGAGTGCTGACCGACATGTGCGTGCGGGCCGCCAGTTCCTCGAGCGTCCAGCCGCGCCGATGCCGCTCCGCCCGTAGGCGAGCTCCAACGTTTCGCACATCCATGGTCATTGGTCCTCCAGGATCGGCGCCGAAAGTGTCCGACTTGAGTCGGGCGAACCGGCCATCTGCTGACTGGTGCCTTGTCGTTGAATCCCTTGTCGTCACGGGTCTTGTAGTCGGGTGCTTCGCCGACCAGTTTGCGATTACTGCAAAGAATATTGCCACAACAGCCAGCAGTGCGTCATCCTCGATTCATGAGTGATTGGGACGTAGTGGTGATTGG
This sequence comes from uncultured bacterium, assembly GCA_965651595.1. Taxonomy (GTDB): domain Bacteria; phylum Actinomycetota; class Actinomycetes; order S36-B12; family UBA10799; genus CBFGTA01. The sequence goes on from CBFGTA010000075.1 coordinate 10,631, forward strand.
TGGCGGGCCAGCGGGATTGAGCGCCGCTCTCATGTTGGGTCGTTCGCGTCGACGTGTGATAGTCGTCGACGCTGGCAGCCCTCGCAATCGGTTCGCCTCCCACATGCACGGCGCGCTAGGCAATGAGGGTGTCAG
>CBFGTA010000076.1:0-10685 GCA_965651595.1 uncultured bacterium
ATGCACTGCTGCGGGTCTTGTTCAGCCGCATCGGTTCGCCTCACGTTGGCCCTCCGAGTGCGTTCTCGTTCAACGTCGCGTCCGTATCGGCGTCCGGAGCGGTCACCGTCGACCGTGGCGGCAAGTCCCGGGCCGAGCACAAGGAGTACAACCGACTCGGGGGAATGTGCCCCGAGTGTGAGGGCCGAGGGGTCGTCTCCGATATCAGCCTGGACGAATTATTCGACGCTTCGAAATCGCTCAATGACGGACCATTCACGATCCCCGGCTATACCCCAGACGGGTGGAACGTCAGAATCTTCATCGGGTCAGGATTCTTCGACCCCGACAAGCCAATAGCAATGTACTCGGCGCGCGAGCGGCACGACTTCTTATATCGGAAGCCAGTCAAAATTTCGTTCAACGACATGAACCTCACCTACGAAGGCCTCATTCCGCGAATCCAGAAGTCCTTCTTGTCAAAGGATCGCGACTCGTTGCAACCACATGTGCGCGCTTTTGTTGACCGGGCAGCCGAGTTCACCACCTGCCCCGAGTGTGACGGCACCCGACTCAACGACGCTGCCCGGTCGTGCATGATCGGCGGCCGCAGCATCGCGGACGTGTGTGCTGTCGAACTCACCGAGTTACCTGAGTGGATCGATACAATCGATCACAAGCAAGCGGGGCCCGTGGTCGCTGGCCTGCGCCACACCATCGATAGTTTGATCGACATTGGCCTCGGCTACCTCCGTCTCGACCGCGCCACCGGAACCCTCTCCGGCGGAGAGTCTCAACGGATCAAACTAGTTCGGCACCTTGGATCCGCTCTCACCGATATCACTTATGTTTTCGATGAGCCTACGATCGGATTGCACCCCCATGACATTGCGGCCATGAATGATCTCCTTATCGCCCTGCGCGATAAGGGCAACACGGTCCTAGTCGTGGAGCACAAGCCCCAGATGATCCGAATCGCCGACCATGTCATCGACATCGGTCCCGGCGCAGGCACCGACGGTGGCGAAATCGTCTACCAGGGTCGAGTCGCGAACCTTGGCGACTCGACCGGGCCGACCGGTCGTCACTGGAACGATCCGCCCCGCCTGCGGGACCAGGTTCGAACGGCAACCGACGCCTGGCGGATTGAGGGGGCCTCACAGCACAACCTCCAGAATCTCACCGTCGAGGTGCCCCAAGGAGTTCTGGTGGTCGTGACAGGAGTCGCTGGCTCCGGCAAATCCAGCCTGGTCGACCACTACATCGCAACTGCTGCTGGGGTCGCGCCGCTCAACCAAACCTCGATCCGTGGCTCTCGCCGATCGAACCCGGCCACGTACTCCGGCGCCTTTGATCACATTCGCAAAGTCTTCGCGAAGGCCAACGGCGTCAAGCCCGGCCTGTTCAGTCCGAACTCAGACGGTGCGTGCCCCACCTGTATGGGCGTCGGTCTGATCTTCACAGACCTTGGGTTCATGAACACCGTCAGCTCCACCTGCGAAGACTGTGAGGGACGACGATTCGACCGGTCGATTCTCGACCTGACTGTGTCCGGCCACAGTATCGCCGACGTTCTCGACCTGTCGGTTGCTTCGGCGGCTGCCCTATTCGCCACGGATGACGCAAAATCCAAGCCCGCCGCCACCATTCTGGACCGGCTGACCGCAGTGGGTTTGGGCTACCTGCAACTCGGACAGCCCCTCACGTCACTGTCCGGTGGAGAGCGCCAACGACTCAAGTTGGCTAACCACTTGGCTGACGATTCGTCGACGATCATCCTGGACGAGCCCACCACCGGGCTTCACTTGACTGACGTGCACGCACTCTTATCTATGCTCGATGACCTGGTCGACAGTGGTCGTTCCGTCATCATCGTGGAACACCACCTGCAGGTCATCGCTCACGCCGACTGGGTGATCGATCTGGGTCCTGGTGCTGGCAACGACGGCGGACGCATCGTTTTCGAGGGGACGCCTTCGGATTTGCTCCGCGCCGCCGGCAGCCTGACTGGCCGCTACCTCGCCGACTGCCTACAGTGACGCTTCGCGAGGTCGAAGAGCCTTCGTCACCAGCGAGGAAGGCCCGTCGGGAAGACCTGGGTCCTAACGCTGGCCCGTTGGCCTACTCGTCGGGTACGAGGACCGGCGTATCGGCTTTGAGGACTTCGCCACGGAAGAACGGTGGCGCAATGAACGAGTAAATGATCATCAGCACCACACCCACCAGAATGGAACCGATGCCGACGACGAAGGTAGTTCCCACCCCCAGCAGTGTCGTTCCATCATAGTCCGGGCTCGCCATGTTGACCGCACTCGCGAAGAAGGCAATCATCAGCATCGCGCCACCGAGCACGGGGAATATCAGCTTAAACAGCGTGTCCTTGAACGTCAAGAAGAGTTCTTTTCGGAAATACCACGTACAGGCGAAAGCCACGATCGCGTAGTACAGACTGATCGCCAGCGCGATCGATTCAATGGTCGCGGCCAGTACGTTGTCGGAGATGATGGACATGACGATGTAGAACGCGATCCCGATGGCGCAGGTGACGAAAGTTGAAAATCCCGGTGTCATGAACTTGGGGTGGACGGAAGCAAACCGGGCGGGCAGCGCCTTGTAGACACCCATCGCCAGAGTTCCGCGAGCGGTCGGGAGGATCGTGGTCTGGGCGCTCGCCATCACCGACAGCAGAGTCACAAACACCACGAACAACATGCCTGGTGTGCCAATCAGAGAATCGGCGAGTGGGGCCAAAATGTCGTCTTGGATGCTGGCGTTGTTGAGGCCAATGCCTTCCTCCCCGAGTCCGGCATACGAGATGGTCGCGGTAGTGACAACCAGATAGCCCACCAGCAAGATCACCGTTGCGATCAGGGCCGCCCGGCCCGGGGTCTTTTCGGGGTCCTTGGTCTCCTCGTTGATCGATAGAATCGCATCCCAGCCCCAGTAAAGGAACGTGCACAGCAGCACGCCTTGAATCAATTGGCTAAACGAGAGGCCAGTCGGCAGGAACCAACTCATTTCCGGCGTCAGTGAGCCTTCGGGAGCCGACCCGCCGAAGACAGCCCAGAACGCTGCCACCGAGATGAGCGCCAATGCGATGTACTGCAAGATGACCAAGACCGTTTGCATCCAGGCGGCAATCTGCAGTCCGCGATAGGCGATATACGCCATCAGAAGGACGAAAAGTGTTCCCGTGATCGCAACGAGCACCCCGTTCGATTCGAGGTCCTGCTGGCCGAACAAGTCGAGGAAGTATTGGCCAGCCACCTCGGCCGCACTAGCGAGGAAGATGATGCCAGTCACAGCCACACACCAACCCGCGAACCACCCCACCCACGGCCCGAACGCCTTCGTCCCCCAGGTAAATGCGGTACCGCAGTCGGGAACCACGTTGTTCCACTCGCGGTAGGCATAGGCGGTGAACAGCATCGGAATGAACCCGAGGATCAGACACGCCGGGGCTTTCACTCCCACTGCGGCGGCGATAAATCCGATCGTGGCTGCCATGGAGTACACCGGAGCGGTTGACGACAGTCCCATGATGGTGGCGCCAAACACGCCGACGGTCCCCGAGCGCAGTCCCTTCGACTGCACCCCAGCCGGGTCGACTGCGTGAACAGCGGCGGAGCTTCCTTGATCGGCCATTGCAGCACGCTAATCGCCAGAGCACCCCAGTCGCTATCGGGCAACGCCTAATTGGTGCACGATTTCTGCACAATTCCCACGCCGCGAACGTTGGGATCAAACCGCGGGGTCTATGAGCGGCACGCCAAGGACAACCACGGGGCCAAGCGTTGTAATGTCCGCACCTACGCGGCAGGTCTAGCCCAGGGCGTCGAGCACCTCGCGGGCTGCTCTCTCCCCTGATTCGAGCGCCCCTTCCATGTAGCCGCTCCAGTACGACGCTGTTTCGGTTGATGCCCACTTGATCGGACCGATCGGCGCGGCTAGAGCGTCGCCGAAATGGGTCCACGTGTTGGGCCCCATATTGGCGTTGTAGCAGCCGCGCGTCCAAGGCCGTTCCGCCCATTCGCCGTCTACATAGCCGACCGGATTTCGCGCCGCATCACCGAAGTGCCGCCCCAACTCGTCCAGGATCAAAGCCTTGCGTTCTTCCGTCGGCAACCGGCCAAAAGTGCGCGCCTGCTCACCTTCCAGGAAACTGAGGATGATGCCGGTCTTGCCATCAGGAGTGCAAGAATCGTTGGACATGCGGGCTGGCCCACGGTCGGAGATGAGTTGGGCGTTGAGTCCCTCAGCCCGCCAGAACGGTTCGTCGTAAATTGTGAACACCTTCATCGACGATGCCTGCGGCATGCGCTGGGTGAGCTGGTCCCGCTTGCCCGGCAATGGCGGGTCATACATGATCCGCCCGGCCAAAGTAGGAGCGATCGCCACGATGACCTGCCGACCCCTAGCGACCACTCCACCGCGACACGTCACGGTGACCGATTCATTGGTGTATTCGATGGTCTGGACCGGGGCGTTGAGAATGATGTTGTCGCGACCCACTCGGTCGGCCTGGCCCTCTGGGAGACGTCCCGTGCCACCCACGAAACGTGTCGTCTGCGCGTCTCCTTCGCTCTCGGCGAGCAACTCGGCTCCCCTGCCGCACACGGCCACGTTGAACAGCAAGTCCAGCAGCGACACCTCGGTCAGCGGAACTGCCGTAATTCCCACCGAGCAAATCTCGAACAACGTACGAGCTTCGTAACTCAAGCCAAATGAGTCTGCCCACTGTGCCGCCGTAATTGCGTCCCACTCAGCAGCTTGTGCGGCCTTCCAGGGAGCGGCGGGGTCAATAGTTGCCGACATCTCATCAATCCGGTCGTAGAGCTCCTGTAGTCGAGCCAGTTCGTCGCCGTGGCGAGCCTTGAAATCAGCCTCGCGCATCGGGTCGCCACCAATCTCATAGCTGGTCTCGCCGTCCTCGAACTGCGCAAACGTCTCGACCCCGAGCTCGGACGCCAAATCCGCCACCCGATCCTGGCCAGCGCCGATCCACTGCGCCCCCAGTTCGAGATGCACTCCGGGAGCGACCTCTTCAGTCAGTACCCGACCGCCGACCCGATCGTTGGCTTCAACAATGATCACGGTCTTGCCAGCTGACTGGAGGGTCTCCGCCGCTCGCAGCCCTGCCATCCCGGCTCCAACGATCACAACATCTGCTTCGTGGGTCATGCCCGCCTGCCTCTCTGTCCACCTCTTCCACCGGACCGATCCGAACCGGGGTTACACAATCTAGGGCCTGAAGCGCCGTACTCGCCTACTGTGTAACCCAGATTGCGCGGACGAGCGTGAGTACAGTGACGAAAGTCCCGAGCTGCTTGCGCTGTTCGGTGGCAATCGGTGGAGGTCTGCAATGAACTTGCGCCCCCACTCCCAGACCAGTAACTTAGGCTCACCTAACTTCACGAACCGCAGGAGGTTCCATGGACCACTTATTGCGCGACAAGGCACCCATCAGCCAGACGGGCTGGTCAGAGATCGAGGAGGAGGCGACTCGGTCACTGCGCCATTTCTTGGCTGCGCGCAAGGTGGTGGAATACTCGGCCTCCGGCGACTGGACGCGGTCAGCGGTCGATATCGGGCGAGTTGAGGCGGCGGCCCCTGACGCCTCAGAGTTTGAACTTCAGGTGCGAAAGGTCTTGCCGCTGGCCGAGATCCGCGTACCTTTCGTGATTGATCGCGCCGAACTGGCCGCTGCCGATCGTGGGGCACGCGACATGGACACGGACCCGGTCATTGAGGCCGCGCGAATTGCCGCCCAGGCTGAAGACTCCTTAGTATTTCTCGGCAGTGACCAGATCCACGTGGCTGGTGTCTGTGGTGCTTCCGCCCATGACACCGTGTATCTCGACCCCACGTATGCGGGGTTCCCTGACCAACTCGCCAGCGCGTTGAACACGCTGCAGGACGCGGGGATTGAGGGCCCTTACGCCATGGCACTCGGTCCCGACGTCTGGACTGGTGTGATGGAGTCCGCCGAAGGCGGCGGCTACCCGTTACTTAAGCACGTTCGCCTCATTTTGGACGGGCCTGTCGTGTGGGCGCCGTCGTTGCAGGGGGCTGTGCTGCTTAGTCAACGTGGGGGCGACTACTGCATCGAGGGCGGCCAGGACTGGTCGATCGGTTATTCGGCCCACGACGAGCGGACAGTCACCCTGTACCTGGAAGAGTCCGTGACGACGGTCGTCAATACTCCGGAAGCGGCCGTGCGCTTCGAACTGGCCCGATGAGGCCGACCGAGGCCCCTCAGACCCCGGATAACCCCCAATGACCGGTACGCCTGCCATTCCTCAGCCCGGCATCTTCGCTGCCGGAGTCGCTCGACACGTCCACCTGGAGTTCTCGGTTCGAGGCACGGCCACGCCAGACCAAGCAGTGGCCTCGATTGCGCGCGCCCGACGGGCAGTAGCCGCGTTCAACGGCCCCAATGCGACGTGGGGGTTTCGTCCCCGCTGGTGGCGACAGTGGGGCCCTATCCCAGAGGGTGTAGACGATTTCGCCGGAGTAACCGTGACCGGTCGGGCCGGTGCGCCCGCCACTGGTTTCGATATCTGGCTGTGGCTCAGTGCCGCCGACGTCGATCGAGTCAATCTGGCCGCCATCGAAGCCCTCGAGAACCTAGCTGACGTCGCACATTGTCAGTTGCGCCTCGACTGCTACACCGATGCCAACAGCGACGATCCCACCGGTTTCCAAGACGGGACAGAGAACCCACCCGTCGATCGTGCCGCGCAGGTGTCCTTGTTCGATGCTCCCGCGGCCTGCACCGGCTCGACCGTTGCCTTGGTGCAGAAGTGGGTGCACGATATGGAGGCGTTCCACCAGTTACCGGTTACTGAGCAAGAGCAAGTATTTGGCCGCTCGCGTAAGGGGAGCATCGAAATTCCCGAAGACGTTCGTTCGCCACAGAGCCACGTCAGCCGCAACCAAGTGCTCGACGAGACGGGCGAAGAACGCAAGATCTTTCGCCGCAATACTCAGTTCCAAACCGACACCGAAGCAGGCAGCCAGTTCATCGGCTTCACCAACGACCCCCCGTTGATCATCACCATGCTGGAACGCATGTTCGGAAACACCGAGGACGGCCTCCACGACAGGTTCACCGACTTCTCCCGAGCGCTGACGGGATCGTTCTACTACTGCCCGTCGCTGGCAGAACTGTCGCGCGTCTTCGGGGGCCTCGACGACGAGGAAACCGACAGCCCACCTGAGCGCATCGACGAGCCGCCGGCCGGTGGTGCGACCCTGGGCATCGGATCACTGCTACAGGCGGGAAACGTCGGCAGCCTTGACGACAATCAGGACCAACGACCCCTGCTCGCGGGACGTTCACCTCGTCCACTGACTGGGCCATTTCGCTAGTCTTCGCCGTTCGGGCGACAGCGTGTTCTCAGGGCTTGCATCACGGTGCACGTTTGGGCCACTATTTCGCCACCGCTCGCGCGCCGCTCGTGCCCGCGAACCGGGCTGGAGGAGCCATGTCCGCCACCGAAGAGCAGTCTCCTAGCAGTTCAGCTGACCTCAAGAAGAAAGGCCTGTCGAGTAATTCTGTAGGCCTGATCGGCGGGATCATTCTGGCGATCTCTTGCGTGGCACCGGCCTACACATTGACAGCGACCATCGGACTGCTTGGTTCCGACGACGGCACGAAGATCCCGCTCATCTTCATCGCCGGATTCATCCCCATGTTTTTCGCAGCGTTTGCCTATCGCGAGATGAATCGCGTAGCACCTGACTGCGGAACGTCGTTCACCTGGACGACTAAGGCCTTCGGGCCGTACGTGGGCTGGCTCGGTGGCTGGGCCGCGGTCCTTGCCACCGTCATCGTGCTATCCAACTTGGCTGGCGTCGCCGTACAGTTCGCCTATCAGTTTGTCGGAGACATCCTCAACAACCCGACAATCTCGGACCTGTGGCAGAACAACGTCGTCAACGTCATCACCTGCGTCATTTTTCTAGCTATCGCCACTTTGATCGCCTACCGCGGCATCACTACCACCGAACGCGTCCAGTTCGTTCTGGTGGGGTTCCAGATGTTAATGTTGCTCATCTTCGGAGTTGCCGCCATCATCGAGTCTTCCAACTCGCCGACCGGCCTGCCGTTCAGTTGGGACTGGTTCAGCCCGCAGGGCCTTACGTTATCCGCCTTCATCGCTGGACTCTCCGGGTCGATCTTTGCCTTCTGGGGCTGGGACTCGGCGCTGACAGTCAACGAGGAATCAAAGGATTCGGGCAAGAACCCCGGCCGAGCCGCCGTACTCGCAGTCATCTCGATCCTCTGCACCTACTTGCTGGTGTCGATCGCGATGATCATGTACGCCGGTGTGGGAGACGAGGGAATCGGCCTGGGCAACGAGGAGACTGCCGACAACGTGTTCGGAGCTGTAGCTGAGCCCATCCTGGGAGACCCTTGGTACTTGTTCCTATTCTTGGCAGTGATCGCCTCTAGTGCCGCCAGCCTCATCACCACGTTCTTGCCGACTTCTCGCACCTTGTTGGCGATGGCTAGTTACAAGGCTCTCCCGGATGCCTTCGCCAAGGTACATCCGAAGTACCTCACGCCCTCAACTGCCACAGTGGCAGCCGGGATCGGGGCTGCCGCCTTCTACACGTTCCTCACGTTCACCAGCCCCCGCACGCTACTCGACACGATCTACTCGATCGGGATCATGATTTGCTTCTACTATGGGCTCACCGCGTTTGCGTGCGTATGGTACTTCCGCAAGGACTTCACTCGATCGGTGAGTAGCTTCATCTTCATGTTCCTCCTCCCACTGCTGGGGGGCATCGGGCTCACCTTTGTGTTCCTCATTACCTTGCGCGACTCCTTCGATCCCGCCTACGGCAGTGGCGCGGCGATCGGCGGAGTCGGACTGGTGTTCATTCTGGGAGTAGGCCTGATCGCCTTCGGACTCATCTTGATGGCCCTGATGTACCGCAAGAATCCGGCGTTCTTCCGGGGCGAAACCTTGCGCCGAGACACTCCAGTCCTGATCGGAACCGACGAAGAACTCACCGCCGACTGATCAGGACTGGGTGCCCGTGCCCTAGATCTGGTTAGACGTGTTCGGCGGCCAGGCGACGCAAGTGCTCATTCATGTTGACCATCTCGTCACCAGAATCGCCGGTGAATCCTGACAGCTTCACGTAGTCGAGGATGCCGCGAAACAGCATCTCTTCTTCCCGTTGCTCAGCGATGAACCACTGCAGCATGTTGAACGTCGAGAAATCATCCGAGTCGAGGGCCCGGCGGGCGATGGTGTGAATCTGCCCGGTGACGCCCTGCTCGTGCGCGTAGGCGGCGCGAACCACTTCGACCAGGTTCGAATAGTCGTGAGGAGGGGCCGGAATGGCTTCTAGCACAACCGGCACGTCCTCTTCGATCATGTAGTCGACTAGCTTGTCACGATGGGACATCTCCTCGGCGACGTGGCCTCGGAAGAACGAAGCTGCGCCCTCTAACCCCCGCTCCTCACACCACAGACTCATCTGCAGGTAGGTCTGGGCGGCCTGGGCCTCGGCCGTGATCTGCTGGTTCAGCAACTCGGCAACGTCTGAATGAATCACGTGACTGCCTTTCTCTTTGATGGGTGGATTCTCGACAACATCGAGTTCAAGGGGAGGAACACGGCGGGGCGGGTGCGGGCGGCGTTCTCCGACGCTATCGCGATCTGCCGACCAAGTCGCGCCTCTATCGCGGCCGTGAGCCGCACGGTGAGAGTGTCGGACGCGCCGGGACATCCGCGGCAGGCTCCAGCGAGGACTACTTCTAGCTCATCGCAACTCGCGCGCACGGGCTCGATAGATCCGCTGTGTTGGCTCAAGATTTCGGACAAGTCATCGTCGATGCAATCGGCGGCGGTTGCCATGACCACGTCAGCGCCGGAAGTTGCGATGGGAATACCGGTTCCTGCGCGCAACCACCGGCGAACGGCGCGATCTACTGAGTCAGCACGCTCGCGAAGGGCATCGACACTAAGGAACTCAACGCTGAGGAATCCGGGGGCAATGGTCACGCCTCTGACGGCGCCATCCGCGCCGATCCCGATCGCGTCGAGCACGTCGAGAGATTTCGGGTGCCGGGCACATCCGTGGTGCCAGCCTGCAGACTCCAACGCCACTCCTGTCCACCCGAGAATGCAACGGTGGGCGGTTGTCTCGCAGTGCACCTGCGGCGCCCCGATTCGTGGGACAGCGGCGTTGACGCCGGGCGGGGCAGGGGCTGCCGTCATGTCAGCGCCTGAGTTACCGCGTGGGCCACTGCTCCGCCGACCCACGCGAGTACGAACATGTATCCCCAGGCGATCGCGGGCCATCGCCAGGAGTTGGTCTCCCTGCGCATCACCGCAACCGTGGACATGCACTGGAGAGCGAAAACAAAGAAGATCAAGATCGCGGCCACTGTTGCTGGCGGGTAGGCAGGGCTCCCGTCGGGCAAGGTTTGAGCTCTCAAGGCTTCCCCGATGCTGACGTCACTGTCATTCTGGGCGGCCTCAATCTGGCCCAAGGTTGACACGAACACTTCGCGAGCCGACAGCGAACCGATGAGAGCCACGTTGACTTCCCACGTGAATCCCAGCGGCGCGAACACCGGCTCTATAGCCCGGCCAGCGGTTCCGGCGATACTGTGTTCCATTTGGTAACTCGCGGCCTGCTGCTCGTTGAGTTCCGGAGGTGGCGTGACCACCGGGAGGTGC
>CBFGTA010000077.1:0-10631 GCA_965651595.1 uncultured bacterium
TGCTCGGCGTCGTCCGACGATGAAGAGTCTGTGTCGTCGCGAGCCGGGGCGCCTTTCGCCGGTTCATCACCTGAGACCGACTGGTCAGATCTAGCCACGCAGCATCACCTCGGTCGGGTTGGGAGCAACCGCCAGCCCGCTTGGCGTAGAGCCGAACGCCGTACCGTGCACGGTGAGAATCTCGTGACGTCGGTCGAGCAAATACTCCCTCACCTCGGCGGCCCGTCGAATCGCCGTGACAACGAGGACACCGGGCTGGCGAGCACTCGTGATGCGAATGCTGGCATATCCCAGGAACCAACCGAGCGGCCCTCGCCGCAACCGAACTTCGGCGATGTCGGCGATAGCGCAACTTCCCAACTGGGAGCGACCCGCACCACGCACCGTCACCATCCACGGGTCCACGGTCGCGCGGCGACGCATCCACACCCAGAATGAGGGAACCACAGTGACAGCAACGAGCACGACGGCCACCGCGCCCACCAACCACTGACCTACAGAAACCAGTTCCGGCCACGTTGCGAGCCAGACAGGCGCCATCCCCACGATCCACCCACCGGCCGCAGCGATGAGACCGGCCACAACTACCGAGCCCAACAGGGATCCACTCGCTGGCCGCAGCACGACCGGCTCCTGTTCTCCGCTCACGTGTTCTCCTGATCCTCGATTGGCGACCTCTTCGCCCGGCGAACGTGGGCTTGCCTTGCCTGTACTGACGCCGTGGGTCGGTGACAGTCTAGTGCCAGTGGGGCCAAAATGTGACCCATACCTCACCGACGCCCCGGAGACTCTCCTGAACGCACATGTATAACGTCGCCGGCAGTTACGGCATGGGTCTTTCCCTCCGTGTAGACCAGAAGTTCGCCGGACGGACCGACATCCGTTGCGACTCCCCTCAACGTCGATCCGCCCGGCAGTTCAACCCGAACCGCCTGCCCGATTGTGGAGCACGTCGCTCGGTACTCGTCACTCAACGCCGACGTCACCGACCCGTGTCGGAGGATCTGTTCCCACAGAACGAGGCCAGCGTCGATCACCTCTGCGGCCACTACCGCGGACGTGAGTGGAGCCATTCCACTCGCGATCAGCGTCCCGACGCCTGACACAGGTAATTCCTCCCCCGTCAAATCCCGGTTGATCCCCATCCCAACAATGATCGCCCCTGCTTCCGCCTCGGCGAGGATTCCGGCACACTTTCCGGCGACCCCACCGGTCGGTGGATTTCCTTGAGTGGTCTGACCTCCTCCGGCAACCTCCTTCCCGACTACGTCGTTGGGCCATTTGACTGCCACACTGGCCCCATTCGCAGCAGCCGCACGAACAATTGCCAAAGACGCCAACAGGGGTATCCAGCCCCAATTCGTCGGCGGCATGCCGACCGGAGGCCGCAGAACCACTGACATCAAGAGTGCGTCAACCCCCTGGTCGATCCAGGTACGGTCCAGTCTGCCGCGACCAGCCGTCTGTGACCGCGCAATCACCAGCGAACCGCTTGGATCGCCAGCCCGTACGCGCTGCCGCGCAAGATCATTTGTGGAGGTGGTCGAGTCCACGATGGTCGGCGCAGCGAGGTGGCGGCATCCTGGCCGCGCCGGGCACGAACATGTGGCCCCGGGAGCCAACACAGTCCACCCTCTTGCGACGAGCGCCGCGGTCAAGGATGACAGGGTCACAGGGGACGGCTGATTCGGCAGTGAAGCCATCTTGCTAACGTACCGAAGCACCGAGGCACTCGCCTCACCCCGGCGAATGAATGAGTGAGGTGCACGCATGAGTGAGCAGCCCCCCGGCACACCTGACCCCCACACCACGGCTGGCAAGCTCGCCGAACTGACTCGACGGCGCGACGAGGCGCTGCATGCCGGATCTTCCCGAGCGGTAGAGAAACAGCATTCTCGCGGCAAGAAGACCGCGCGCGAGCGAATCGAACTTCTGCTCGATGACGGATCGTTCGTCGAGCTTGACGAATTTGCTCGCCACCGCAGCCACGCCTTCGGGTTGGAAAACACCCGACCTTACGGCGACGGCGTGGTGACCGGCTACGGAACTATCGACGGACGGCCGGTCTGCGTCTTTGCTCAAGACTTCACCGTCTTCGGCGGAAGCCTCGGCGAAGTATTCGGTGAGAAAATCGTCAAGATCATGGACCTGGCACTCAAGACCGGTGTTCCGGTCATCGGCATCAACGACTCAGGCGGTGCCCGCATCCAAGAGGGTGTTGTTTCGCTCGCCAAGTACGGCGACATCTTCCTTCGCAACGTTCACGCTTCGGGCGTCATCCCGCAAATCAGTTTGATCATGGGGCCCTGCGCTGGTGGCGCCGTCTACTCCCCTGCCATCACCGATTTCATTGTGATGGTCGACAAGACTTCCCACATGTTCATCACCGGGCCTGACGTCATCAAGACCGTCACCGGTGAAGATGTTGGCTTTGAAGAACTCGGTGGCGCCCACGCCCACAACTCCAAGTCCGGGGTCGCCCACTACATGGGTACGGATGAGGAAGACGCCCTCGACTACGTCAAGGCGCTCTTGAGCTACTTGCCGAGCAACAACGCTTCACAACTGCCGATCTTCCCGACCGAAGTGGACCTCGAGGTCAGCGACTACGACCGCGAACTCGACACATTCATCCCCGACTCCCAGAACCAGCCGTACGACATGCACACGGTCATCAACCACGTACTCGATGACGAAGAGTTTCTCGAAGTGCAGCCCCTCTGGGCACCCAACCTCATCGTCGGATTCGGGCGCGTGGAAGGACACCCCGTCGGGGTCGTCGCCAACCAGCCAATGCAGTTCGCTGGAACCCTCGATATCGACGCCTCGGAGAAGGCCTCCCGCTTCGTACGCACCTGCGACGCTTTCAATGTTCCCGTCCTCACGTTCGTCGACGTGCCTGGATTCCTACCTGGCACAGACCAGGAATGGAACGGGATTATCCGCCGTGGGGCCAAACTCATCTACGCCTACTGCGAGGCGACAGTGCCCAAGGTCACCGTGATCACCCGCAAGGCCTACGGAGGCGCCTACGACGTGATGGGATCGAAGCACCTCGGCGGTGATGTTTCCCTGGCCTGGCCGACTGCCCAAATCGCGGTCATGGGTGCACAGGGTGCCGTGAACATCCTGTACCGCAAAGAACTCGCGGCTGCGCAGGATCCCGACGCGGAGCGGGCGCGCTTGCTCGTGGAATACGACGACACCCTCGCCAACCCGTATCTGGCTGCGGAACGCGGCTACGTGGATGCGGTCATCATGCCCCACGAGACTCGCCGTCAGGTGATCTTGGCGTTGAGAGCCCTCCGCAATAAACGCGAGTCTCTGCCACCCAAGAAGCATGGGAATATCCCCCTATGAGCACCAGCCCGGGTGACTCTGCCACTCCCACGATCACTGTGGTGTCCGGCTGCCCGACCGACGGCGAGATCGCGGCGTTGGTCGGCGCCCTCCTTGCCACAGGTCAGCCCACCCCGGCCCCCACTCCTTCTGAGCCTGTCGATACCTGGGCATCTCCGTCAGTCAGGCACCGGAGCCCCTTGCCCCCTCCCGGCCGCATGGCCTGGATCCAAGCAGTGCGGAACTTCTGATCTGATTTGGGTCGTTGATCGAGAGTAGGTACGGTATCCAAATGCAGCTTGGTGATTCATGAGCCTGGTTGATTTGGGCGGTAGGTGGCGGTTCGTTCGATCTGCAGTGTTGTCAGTTGCTCTGGCTGCTGTCGGCATCGTTTCAAATCCAGGAGCGGCACTGGCCGATCCCCCTCGGACTCTTTCTGAAGGCATGAATGCCCCAGTTGGCGTCGCCGTCGTCGGTGGTGAGGTCTACGTAGCCAACGTCAACAGCGGCTACGTAACTGTCTACGACGCAGACTCCGGTGCCTTGTTGCGGTCGTTATCACACGGCACGAACAATCTGGCGGGCGTTGCAGTGGCATCTGGTGAGGTCTACGTTGCCAACTGGTCGGGAGACAATGTCGAGGTGTTCGACGCCTCCACCGGCGACCCCCTACGAACCATCTCTGGCAGCATGCATGCTCCTGCGGGAGTCGCGGTGGCCGGGGGTGAGCTGTATGTCGGTAACGACTTCGGTAACAACGTAACCGTCTACGACGCTGTTGGCGGACAGTTGCTTCGGACGATTGCTGGCGACATGAGCACGCCGTACGGAGTGACAGTGGCTGATGGGCAGCTGTATGTCTCAAACTTCGACACGGACGAGGTTACCGTTTACGACCAAGTTACCGGGGCCTTGTTGCGGACCATTTCTGGCGGGATGAACAACCCCGTCGGTGTCGCACTCGCCGGTGGACAAATGTACGTGGCCAACAGCAACAACCACAATGTGACTGTCTATGACGTCGAGACCGGCGCCCTGCAGCGCACCATCACGGGAAGGATGAACCTTCCTTACGGATTGACACTGGCTGGCGAGCAGTTGTACGTAGCGAACTGGTTCGGCGACAACGTGACCATCTACGGTCGACCAAGTCCCCCGACCGACGTGTCAGGGATCCCAGGTGATGGTCGGGTAGCAGTGACTTGGGACGCTCCCCGGGACGACGGCGGCACCCCGATCCTTGACTACGAGGTAACGGCCTTTCCAGGTGGAGCAACCTGCAGATCGAGCGGCGACACCTCCTGCACCGTCGAAGGACTGATCAACGGAGTCGGCTACGAGTTCACGGCTACCGCGACCAACGCGATGGGTCGCAGTAATCGGAGCTCCCCGAGCGTTCGGATTACTCCGAGACAACCGCCCCCACCGAAGGCCAAGACCGAACTGACGGTGCAGGCACGCGGAGCCCACAAGCCTCTGCTGCCATGGAGGAAGACCCGCCTAGTTCGCGCAGCAAAGGTGTCAGTCACGGCAGGCGACCCGCGGCAGATCGCAACTCCCACCCGCGCAGGGCGCAAGAACCTGCGGGTTGCCGCGCACTGCAGCCTCTGGGGTAGCCGGCTCACGCCTGCACAATCACGAAGTGTCTGCCTCATCAAGAAAGTCAACCGGGGCAACAAAGTGAAGGTGACGGTCGTTCCCACGTGCAGTGCAGGCTTGAGAGTAAACGTGAAGATCCGGGCCAAAGCGCCGGGGGCAACGGCCACCACCTGGACGAGAGCCTGGAATGTCAAGAATGCACCACGAATCGTCTGCCACCTGGCTGGCAAGGGCTCACTGGCCACATCTGCCACGTCTGCGGTGTGAGCCGTTCGTGCTACCCGGATGCAGGCTGTGCGGAACTCTCGACGCCCGGGCCTACTCGCGGGCCACAACGCAACCGCACTTAACTAACCGGTTCCCCAACGCCCAATCTCGGTTTGCCCCACAGCGAGGTCCATTCGATTCCAAGGGTCTCGAATTGTAGTCGCAGCGTCGGCAGCGACAGTCCGATTACCGCCGACGGGTCGCCGTGAACTCCGGCGATAAACGGGGCGGCCAGACCATCCAAAGTGAAAGCGCCTGCCACCGAGACCGCCTCCGCGGTCCGGGCATATGCTTGCCGATCAGCTAAGGAAACTTGTGCGAATCGCACTTGTACGGAGACGACCTCGGTCGATTCCTGACCGTTGTGAGCGGAGATGACGGTCTGAGCCGTATGTAAGACTCCCGTGCGGCCCATCATCGCTTCCCACCGCTGAAGCACTTCCGCCGCGCCCGACGGTTTTCCCCAGCTTCTGCCTGCAAACTCAAACAGTGAGTCGGCGCCCACGGTTAGTGTGTGACCCGCCAGGCGGTCAGGAATCAGATGCGACAGGGCGCTGGCAACATCGCGAGCCTTGGCCTCGGCCAGCACCCGCACCTGCTGGACCACTGCGGCCCTATCGCTGGCCAGTCCAGCCTGCTTGAGAACGGTGAGCTCGTCGACGTTCGATACGTGAATCCGATGAGCAATGCCAGCCTGGCGCAGCAGTTGGGCGCGAGCCGGAGACGCCGAACCGAGAACGACCGTCCACTCGGTCATTGAGCATCCAAAGAACGCCAACCTTGCCAGGCCGACTCAACCATCTCGCGCAATCCGTGGCGAGCCGACCAGCCGAGCTCTTGTCTGATGAGACCGGCGCTGGCCACCAGAGAAGCCGGATCCCCAGGGCGCCGATCAGTCACAATCGCCGGGACCTCATGGCCCACCACTTCACTGACGGTAGCAAGGACTTCAGACACCGAACTGCCAACTCCAGTTCCCACATTGAACGTGGCCTGGTAGGAGCCGTCACCGTGTTCGTCACACTCGATAACGGCGCGAACGTGAGCATCGGCCAGGTCGTCGACGTGGATATAGTCACGCACGCACGTCCCGTCGGGAGTGGGATAGTTGTTTCCGAAAATTCGGGCTGGCTCGCCCGCATCGATCGCCCGGAACACCAGGGGAATGAGGTTGGCAACGCTGGTGTCAGCGAGGTGCTCCTGTCCGGCTCCGGCCACGTTGAAGTAGCGCAGCAGCACAGCGTCGAGACGCTTGCCCTGCAACTGTTGGGCTCGACTGAATGCGGCAGTGAGCCACTCTCCGGCCAGCTTCGTGTGTCCATAGGGCGATTCTGGAACGGTTGGGTCCGACTCGGTAATTGGACCGGCGAGATCGGGCTGCCCGTAGACGGCCGCGGAAGAGGAAAACACTACGCTGCGCACGGTTGACTCCGCGCAAGCCTTGTACAGCTCGGTAAGGGCAGTTACATTGGATGCGTAGTAGTCGAGCGGTTGTTGGACACTCTCGGCTACGGCCTTCTTCGCCGCCAAATGAATGACACCGTCGCACCCGAAGTCCTGCAGAACCTCTGTCACCAGTTGGCTGTCGCCGACATCACCTTCGACGAGCGGAACCGCTGGGTCGAGCCGCATTCGGACACCGGTCGACAGGTCATCCAGAATCACCACCGACACGCCTGCTGCCCGCATGCGATCAGCCACATGCGAACCGATGTAGCCGGCTCCTCCCGTCAGCAGCCAAGTGCTCATTCGATCTCCCTTCCCGACCCCGCAGCTCGCGGCACCTTGGCACAGTACCTGACTGCCCTAGCCAATCCGGGTCGATCAAGCTCGACCAAGCCCGATTCCGGGGTTGGGTCAACTCAATGAGTATCGCGCTGGTGCGTCGAGCTCTTGGCCCACTGCGCGTGACGTTCGCCACCTGATCGAACGCCGAAGCGTATCCAGGTGACACGAGGGAGTTCGCGCATTCGTAGACTTCGACGCAGGCTGCGGCACTTGCCGCAGCGATCGGTCACTCAGGAGGATGCACGGTGAGGAAAGTACTGATCGCCAACCGCGGCGAGATCGCTATCCGAGTTGCCCGAGCCTGCCGCGACGCGGGCCTCGCCAGCGTGGCCGTCTATGCCGATCCCGATCGCGGCGCCCTGCACGTGGCTGCTGCTGACGAAGCGTTCGCCCTCGGAGGCGCCACCGCGGCCGAGACCTACCTCGACATCGACAAGTTGCTCGGCGTCGCCGAGCGGTCCGGGGCCGATGCTGTGCATCCGGGGTATGGCTTCCTGTCTGAGAACGCTGAATTCGCCCAAGCAGTCATCGATGCTGGCCTGACCTGGATCGGCCCGCCCCCTGCCGCAATTCGGGCGTTGGGTGACAAGGTAGCCGCGCGCCATATCGCCCAGGCTGCTGGCGCACCGCTGGTGGCTGGAACACCCGATCCCGTCTCGGGTGCTGACGAAGTCGTCGAGTTCGCGAAGGAACACGGCCTCCCCATCGCCATCAAGGCAGCTTTCGGAGGCGGCGGCCGTGGCTTGAAGGTCGCTCGAGAACTCGACGAGGTGGCGGAGCTTTACGATTCTGCCGTTCGTGAGGCGGTCGCGGCTTTCGGCCGTGGAGAGTGCTTCGTGGAGCGCTATCTGGACCGCCCCCGGCACGTCGAGACACAGGTCCTGGCAGACTCACACGGCAATGTTGTGGTGGTGTCCACTCGTGACTGTTCTCTCCAGCGTCGGCACCAAAAACTCGTCGAAGAGGCACCAGCCCCATTCTTGACTGTAGAACAGAACACTCAACTGTACGAAGCTTCGAAGGCCATCATGAAAGAGGCTGGCTACGTCGGGGCAGGCACTTGTGAGTTCCTGGTCGGGCAGGATGGAACGATTTCGTTCCTGGAAGTCAATACCCGCCTGCAGGTGGAACATCCGGTCAGCGAAGAAGTGACCGGCATTGATCTGGTTCGGGAACAGTTCCGGATCGCCGACGGTGAAGAACTTGGCTTCGAGGATCCCGAGGTTCGGGGACACTCGTTCGAGTTTCGAATCAACGGGGAGGACCCCGGACGAAACTTCCTGCCCGCCCCTGGAACGTTGACTCAGTGGGAGCCTCCGAGCGGCCCGGGAGTGCGCCTCGACGGTGGCTTCCAAGCTGGTGACGTCATCGGCGGCAATTTCGACTCCTTGCTGGCCAAACTCATAGTGACCGGCCGAGACCGCCAGCAGGCTCTCGAACGGTCACGTCGCGCCCTGGCGGAGTTTGCCATCGATGGGATGCCGACTGCTCTGTCTTTCCACCGGGTGGTAGTCGACGACCCGGCCTTCGCTCCGGCTGACGCGGACACCGCCATGTCGGTTCACACTCGGTGGATTGAGACCGAGTTCGACAACCAAATTCCGGCGTTCGACGCCAAAATCGATTCAGGGGACACGGCGGAGACTCGTCAGGAACTCACTGTCGAAGTGGACGGCCGCCGGATCATCGTGAGTCTCCCCTCGTCTGTCGTGGCATCGGCGCCTGCGAGCAAGGCCGCTGCTGGCGGGGCTCCCCGGCGCCGGGCAAGTGCGAGCGGTCCCAGCGGAGCGTCCGGTGACTCGGTCACTGCCCCCATGCAGGGAACTATCGTCAAGATTGCGGTAGAGGAAGGCCAGCACGTCGAGGAAGGCGACCTCGTCGTCGTGCTTGAAGCGATGAAGATGGAACAGCCCATCACGGCTCACCGGTCTGGTGTCGTGTCAGGTCTGCAAGCTGAAGTCGGCGCCACGGTGACCTCTGGGACGGTGCTTTGCTCACTGTCTGACGAGTAAAGTGGAGGCGATGAGCGCTCCACGTGGTGTTGTGTCGGGCTTGCCCCGGCACCGGCCACTCGCCAGGATTTTCGCCTGCGCAGTTGCGGCGGTCGTGCTCGCCTTAGCAACCAGCGTTGGTCCGGCCGGAGCCGTCGACTGGGTACCGTCGAGCGAAGCCGAAGCGCAAGCCGCAGCGGTTCAGGACGTCGCCATTCGATCACTGCAGACCGACCCCCCTGTCTATGTGTCTGCGGACTCTCCTTTGCGGCTCAATCGTGCGGCACAACGCAAGGTAGCGGCAGCTATTGAGGCTGCCCAGGTTCCCATCTACGTCGCCATGTTGCCGCGCGCAGCCCGGCCTGCCCGGGAAGCCACCGAACGCATCGCGACGTCCGTTGACCCGGAGGGAACATTCTTCGTGACAGTCGGAACGGTCATGGATGTGAGTTCGCCGATTCCGGGTGCCCGGTCCCTGCTGACTCGTGCCTACTCGGATCGACGATGGGACAACACAGACGATGTCATGGTCAGATTCGTGGAACTAGTGTCGGACCGAGTGCATGGGCGCGAGGACCCCGATGCGGGATTCCCGATTGTTCCGGTGGCCATTGTGGCGGGGGTCCTGGTGATCGCGGTCTCGACCAGCCTGCTGCTGGCACGTCGGCGCTCGGGTCAGGGAGAATAGTCCGCCGCCCGGCGAGCGGCTTCGGCCAATGACCCCGACAGCGATGGATACACCGTCATCACGCGCGCGAACTCTTTGGCCGTGAGGTGACGTTCGACGGCAATCGCAAGAGCATGAATCAAGTCGCTGGCCCGCGGGGCAACGATGACGCCGCCCACGATCGTGCCGTCGGTCCGAACCGCCAGTTTGATGAATCCCTCTCGAAGATCCTGCATCTTGGCCCGTGGATTGGTAGCGAGGGGTTGAAAGACGACATGGCCGGTGCCGGACTCGGCGGCCAGGCTGTCTGGAGGGATGCCTACTTGGGCTATCTCGGGGTCGGTAAAGACAGTAGATGGGACTCCGACTAGCGACAGCGGAACGAGTTCTTGTCCCAGCGCGTGCCACATCGCGATGCGTCCCTGCATGGCGGCAACTGAGGCCAGGGGCAGCCGGCCCGTCACATCACCAGCGGCATATATCCCGAGCACATTCGTTCGGGACGCGCCGTCTACATCGATGTGGCCGCGCGGTGTGGTGCGCACACCAGCAGCCTCCAGCCCAACATCGGCGGTGTTCGGGTGGCTGCCGACTGCGAGCAGACAATGCGATCCTTGGAGCTCGCGCCCGTCGGTCAACTCCACGACCACGCGGTCGCCGTCTCTGCGCACGCGGCTCGCGCGGGAGCGCGAAACGATTTGCAGCCCACGCCGAGTGAACTCCGAGGCCACCAGTTCAGCCGCGTCAGCATCCTCACCGGGTAGGACACGGTCCCGGCTCGACACCAAAGTCACTCGGCTGCCCAGGGCCGCATACGCCCCGGCCAGTTCAGCCCCCGTCACTCCAGACCCAACCACGACCAGTTCAGGAGGAACCTCTTCGAGATCCCACAACTGCTGCCAGGTCAAGATCCGCTCACCGTCGACTGCGGTGTCGGCGAGGTGGGCAGGGCGAGCTCCAGTCGCGATAAGGCAGTACTC
>CBFGTA010000078.1:0-10630 GCA_965651595.1 uncultured bacterium
TGGATCGCGGCCTCGACAATCCTCTCCGGAGTCTGGTGCAGACCGGTGTAGACGACTTCCACACCAGCGTCCCTCAGCGCTCGTGCAACAACTTTGGCGCCGCGATCGTGTCCGTCGAGTCCTGGCTTTGCTACCAGCACCCGCACCGGACTGTGACTTGATTCCTGCATCGTGTGTGCCCTCCGAACTAACCGGTTTGGCCTGCCTGCGTGCACCGTGACAGCCCGCTGCCCTGGCATGCAGCTTAACCCTTGAGTCCTGACCCGACTGCACTGCGGTCGGTGGTGGGGCGCCCGGTCCGAGGTGAGAACCGAGCAAGGCTCGGCGTGAGCAAGCCAAAGGGCGCGTCCGCCATCGGCTCTCGCTTGGAGTGAATGGCGGGTAAGAAATGGGTGAACGAAAGTGGCGGAAATTCCCCCATTCCGGCCTATAGTCGGCTACCGTCGTCGCATGGGTGAGGCCTCAGGCACTACCGATGTGGGCGACTGTACGGGTGGGGACCCCTCTTCGATGTTGCAACGGCTGCGGCAGCGTGGCCAGAATCTAGCTGGCACTGCGGGTCGTGCACGCCGGGCCGTTCTGAGTGGGCCTGGCTTGCGAGGAACCGCAGTTGAGGTGGCGTGGGTAACCACACACGTTGCCATGTACCCGCTCGGACTGCTCGAAAACGGCACCCGCAGCGACGTCTCCTACCACAACCTCGAAGCGCTGCCCCCCATCCAACGTGGCCTGATCATCGGCGACGTAGAAGCCGCTGGGACGCCGATCATTTTGGTTCACGGTGTTATCGACAATCACTCGATTTTCACCCTCCTGCGGCGCAGCCTCCATCGCCGCGGATTCGGCCGGGTCATCACGCTCAACTACTCGCCGTTCACTGACGACGTACGGCGAGTAGCTCGACGACTCAAGGCCGTCGTCGAGTCAGTATGTCGGGAGACCGGCTACGAGCGGGTGCACATCATTGGCCACTCGATGGGCGGGTTGATTAGCCGCTACTACGTGCAGCGGATGGCCGGTGACGAGCGTGTCCACACCCTGGTCACGCTCGGCTCACCCCATCAGGGGTCCCTCCACGCCAAACTGGTTCCCTTCCCTATCACCCGTCAACTGCGGCCCGGGTCACCCATCATGTCGGAGCTCGACGAACCGGCTCCCGGATGCAAGACACGAATGATCGCGTTTTGGTCGGACCTCGATCAGATCGTCGTCCCCCAGCGCAACGCACGGATCGTGCACCCAGACTTGCGAGCGCGCAATGTGTTCGTCCGGGGAGTCGGCCACATGTCGCTG
Organism: uncultured bacterium; assembly: GCA_965651595.1. Classification (GTDB taxonomy): domain Bacteria; phylum Actinomycetota; class Actinomycetes; order S36-B12; family UBA10799; genus CBFGTA01. The sequence goes on from CBFGTA010000078.1 coordinate 1,294, forward strand.
CCCGTGCATGGAGGAGTCGTCCACCAGATTTCGACCGCGCTGAGTCTGCTCGACCACGACGGCAACACTGTGGCTGTGGGCGCGACTCGCATCGACAGCTACTCGGCACATCTCGGTTCACGTCGATCGTCGGTGCCGAATCAAGACAACGGCCGACGGGCCCACGACATCACAGCTTCTCCACCGGCGCGTACCGCAAGAGCAGGCGTTTGATCCCTTCGGAACCGAAGTCAATCGACGCCTCGGTGCGGTCACCCGTGCCAGCCACGGCCACCACCGTTCCCCGCCCGAATCGCGGATGCAGAACGGAATCACCGGCGGTGAGGTCGATGATGGTGCGATTGCCGCTAATCTTGGCACGACCTGAGCGGGCCGCTTTGGTCGATTCGGGCGCGCTACCGAGCACCGAGTTCAGAGATCGCGGCCCGTCTCGCAGGTCGGACGGATCCACGTAGCGAGCGAACTGAGAACGTGACGGGCGATCCACTCGACGCCCAAAGGAGCGACCCAGGACTTCGTCGTCGCTGCGTTTCCAGCGGATCAGGGAGTCGGGGATTTCGGTCAGGAACCGGCTCGGCGGGGAACTCCACGACGATCCCCACTGTTGCCGGACCGCACTTCGGCTGAGGTACAGGCGGCTCATTGCCCGGGTCAGGCCCACGTAAGCGAGGCGTCTTTCCTCGGCGATGTCGTCTTCTTCAATCGCCCGCTGGTGGGGGAACAGGCCCTCTTCCATCCCAGTCAAGAACACCACCGGGTATTCGAGGCCTTTGGCCGTGTGTAAGGTCATGAGGGTCACGACGCCGCCCTCTGCGTCGGGAATTTCGTCGGCGTCAGCGACGAGCGAGATGCGCTCCAGGAAGTCGTCCAGGCCCGCATCGGGATACAGTGCGTCGAATTCTGCGGCCACGTTCTGGAGTTCGATCACGTTCTCGAGCCGTGATTCGTCCTGTGGATCTCGCGACGCCGACAGGGCCGCCCAGTAGCCCGAGTCCTTGACGGCCTTGTCGACGAGCCTGGTGTTTTCTGTCCCCGCCGCGGCCGCTTCGGCAATGCCATCGACGATGGCCAGGAAGCTCCGCACGGACTCTCCTGCCCGAGGACTTAAACGGGCCTGAAGGTCCTCTGATCGCAGTGCCTCCACAAATGTGGTTGACTCTGCCCGCGCAAACGACTCAACTGTCGTGATTGTGCTGGCCCCGATGCCTCGGCGCGGCGTGTTGATGACTCGCCGGACAGCCGCCTCGTCAAGGGGATTGGCTGCTGCGCGCAAGTAGGACAAGACGTCTTTGATCTCGGCACGTTCGTAGAACCGCACACCTCCGACTACCCGGTAAGGCGTGCCCATCCGCACGAACACCTCTTCGAGTGCCCGCGATTGCGCATTGGTTCGGTAGAAGACTGCTACCTCCGCCGGCGTGATCTCACCGGATTCCCGAAGCCTGTCAATCTCGTTGACGACAAAGGCCGCTTCGTCGGATTCGTTATCACCGACGTAGCCGACAATCTCATCTCCCCGGCCCCGCGCCGTCCACAGACTCTTGGGGCGCCGGTGCGGATTCTGAGCGATGACCGCGTTGGCCGCGTCAAGGATGACGGCCGTCGACCGATAGTTCTGGTCGAGCACAATCACTTCAGCATCGGGGTAGTCGTTCTCGAAGTCTTCGATGTTGCGGATCGTGGCCCCGCGGAAAGCATAGATCGATTGGTCGGTGTCGCCTACGACGCATAGCTCGGCCGGATCCGGCCCGGCCGGGTCGACTATTTCGCGCACCAGCACATACTGCGCGTGGTTGGTGTCTTGGTACTCGTCGACGAGAACATGTCGAAATAGGCCGCGGTAGTAGGCCCCCACGTCGGGAAAAGCTTGGAGGAGGTTCACCGTGTTCACGATGAGGTCGTCAAAGTCCATCGCTCCGCTGTCATGTAGCGAGCCTTGGTAGAGGGAAAACACCTCGCCAATCTGTTGTGACCGCGGGTTCGAGGCTTCCTGGGCGAAGGTCTCGTGGTCGATGAGTTCGCTCTTGGCTGCCGAAATGGCGTGCTGAACGGACTTCGGGGTGATGCGTTTCGGATCGATGTCGAGTTGACGCATTGCGCGCGTAATCACCCGCAGCGAGTCCTGGGAGTCATAGATCGTGAACGCCGACGGCATCGCGAGGCGGTGGGCGTGACGCCGCAGAATCCGCACACAAGCGGAATGGAACGTCGACACTTGCATGGCAGCGGCTCGCCTCCCGAGCAGCGCGTCAACCCGCTCCTTCATCTCGGCAGCCGCCTTGTTGGTGAAAGTGATGGCCAGGATCTGGGCGGGCGCCACACCACGGTCGCGCACCAGATACGCGATGCGCCGAGTGAGCACGCGGGTTTTGCCTGACCCTGCACCTGCCACGATCAGCAGGGGTGACCCTTCATGGCGAACTGCCCTCAGCTGCGGGTCATTCAAGTCGCTGAGCAAGGGGTCATCCACGGGTCTTAGTGTAGGGCGTGCAACGACATGCGGTGCGCGATCTACCGGGGCGTGGATTCCTACGACGGCCGGCCACCCGCACCCAGAGAGAGGTGACCGTGTCTGACCGTGCCCCGTTGGCTCCAACGGCTGCGCACTTGGCCGGCTACCAGACGGTCTTGGTAGTTGGCGCTCACCCCGACGACGCTGACTTCGGTGCGGGCGCCACAACAGCGGCGATGACCGATCTCGGTGTGCGGGTGCACTACTGCGTCATCACTGATGGGGATGCTGGCGGCTTCGACCCTGCCGTTGCGAGGAGTGAGATTCCAGCTATCCGACGGCAGGAACAGCACGATGCGGCGGAAGTTCTCGGCGTGTCGTCGGTGACCTTTCTGGGTTACCGCGACGGGGACCTGACCGTGACTTCGGACTTGCGGCGCGACATCAGCCGCGTCATTCGGCGTCTGCAGCCAGACTTGGTTATCAGCCAGAACCCTGAGCGGGGTTGGATGAGCATCTACGCCGACCACCCGGACCACCTCGCCGCTGGCGAAGCCACTATGCAGGCGGTCTATCCCGATTCCCGCAACCCGTTCGCCCACCCGTCGCTGCTTGCCGACGAGGGGCTTGACGAGTGGCACGTGCCCGAAGTCTGGGTACTCGCCACACGGGACCCCAATCGCTACGTCGACGTCACGGAAACTTTCGATCGCAAGGTTGCTGCCCTCAAGGCCCACACTTCCCAGACCGCGCACCTCGACGACCTCGAGGCCATGCTGCGCTCCCGGCTCGCAGAGCGCGCCGCCGAGTTCGGTCTGCCCACCGGCACACTCGTCGAGACGTTCCGCTCCATGGACACCCGGTAGCCAACTGCTCGCGCGTCGCCCCCATTCGAGCGTTAATGCTGCCGCTCTAGCGCCAGCATTTCGAGTCGGCAGTTGGCCAGGGACCAGGTGGTTCGAGCGGCGACCCTACGACTGTTCGCGGACCGTCACGGTGATCATCTTGTCGCCTTGTTGAATCTTCTTAGCGACGTCGAGCCCGGTCTCCACCTTGCCGAACAGGTTGTAGAGCGGCTGTAGTTGTGCGGTGTTGTCGGCAATGTCGATGAAGAACTGCGAACCGTTGGTGTTGGGGCCCGAGTTAGCCATAGCCACCGCTCCGTCCACGTACTGCTGCCGGACTGGCTCATCAGGGAAGCTGTAACCGGGCCCACCCGAACCGGTACCGGTCGGGTCCCCTCCTTGGATCACGAAACCGGGAACTACGCGGTGGAAAGTGAGCCCGTTGTAGTAGTCGTTGCGCGCCAACGTCACGAAATTGTTGACAGTCTCGGGCGCCAAATCGGGCTGCAGACACAAGACGATATCCCCAAGCTTGGTGGCTATCGTCGCCTGATACAACTTGGCTGGGTCGATCGTCATCGCCGGTGGTGTCGAGTAACTGTGGACCTGCGCTGGCGGATCAATCGGGGCGAGCGGTTCTCCGAACTCGACGGCCCCACAATCTGCCCAAGGGATATCTCCGGCTGCTTGGGTTGCCGTGGTGGGCGCGGTGGGAGTTGCGTTGTCCGAAGAACTCGAACCACAGGCAGCCAAGGCCAATGCCCCGGCCACAAGGACTCCGATGATGGCGACACGACGTGGAAGATTCATGGGCACATCTTGCCATGCCTCGCCAAGGCCCGACGATGTGGCGCCAGAGTGGTTGATCGTGCCAAGATGATCAGCACTCACGTTGCGCCGCTGTTCGGTGGAGCGCCACACGGAACTCGCCACGAGCGGCCAATAGAGAACGACCCAGGCCGGGAGGAAGGTCGACAACCATGGGAGGAAGTTCCGCCGCATCCCTCGGTCTACTCGTCGCCGCGTGGGCGATTGTGGGGGTGGCCCTGTTTGGGATTCGAGCACTGATGGTGCGGCGCAAGAAGGCTCAGTGGCACACCCAGGCGGCAAGCGCCTCACCGGTACTCGAGGAGTTGGCGCGCCAGTGGAATACAACTGTGACACCGGTGACCGACCCCGACGGGACACGCGGATGGCCCCAGTACGGGACAGTGAGCGTGCCGTGGGCTGGCGCCCGGGTCGAAGTCAGCGCCTGGGGTGATATGACTCAGACGCGCTACCCGGCGGGGAACATGGTAATCACCGGCAGCACCAACCCAACGATCCTGCGGATCCGGATCGTGAGCGCCACCCCGTTTCCCGACCCTGACCGCGTCGCCGAACAACTCCAGCGGCGCCCGGGCCTCATCACATCACTCGACGGACTCAGGATCGGCGGGCGCAGCCTACGGGCCGTCAACGTGACCGCCACAGAAGCGATTGTGACGTATCGACCCAACCAACGCTTCGGCCTCGACGTCGCCCACGGCGGCGACCCGGCCGCTATTTCCCACGAGGTTGCGACAGTTCGCGCAATCGTAATGGAGGCCACTGACTCGCCGACCTAGCGTCATGGTGACATCAGTGGTCCAAGGTGTCTGTGGGAGACTCGGTCCTATGGTCTTCATCTATCATCTGCTCGTTGTGCTGCATTTCGTTGGTCTCGCTTCGCTGCTCGGGGGCTTCTTGGTCCAGATGAAGTCAGCTGATCGGGTCGTCAACCCGGCCATGTTGCATGGTGCGCTCACTCAGCTCGTGACTGGTGTGGCCCTGGTCGGCCTGATGTACCCCTTACACAACAGCAACCCCTTCGAATTTGGCCTACCCGACAATGCCAAGATTGCAGTCAAGCTCGTTATTCTGCTGGCCATTTTGGTGATCATTCTGGCTAATCGCAAGAAGCAGCGAGTGTCGACTGGGGTGTGGGCGAGCATCGGAGTCCTCACCCTCGCCAACATCGTTATCGCCGTCTTCTGGACGTAGAAGGCCTAGTCGAAGCTGACGGCCCCGCTCGAAGGTGGCCGGATGTCCCCCGCCGGTGGCTTGACGGCATCGGACACGAGCGCCGCTAGCGATTGTCGGTCGCGGTTCCGCTAGCCGGGTGGAAGACTCACTCCCATTCGATGGTGCCCGGCGGCTTGCTGGTGATGTCGAGCACCACGCGGTTGACCTGCGGAACTTCGTTGGTGATGCGGTTGGAGATGGTGGCCAGCAGTTCGTGGGGCAGTCGCGACCAATCGGCAGTCATGGCGTCTTCACTCGACACGGGGCGCAAGACGATCGGGTGGCCGTAGGATCGCCCATCGCCTTGGACACCGACCGAACGGACGTCGGCTAGAAGCACCACGGGGAACTGCCAGACGTCTCGGTCGGCCCCGGCACAGGTGAGCTCCTCCCGCGCGATCAGATCTGCTGCACGCAGAATGTCGAGCCGTTCGGCGTCCACGGCACCGACGATGCGTATTGCCAGGCCAGGCCCAGGGAAGGGGTGTCGCCACACGATTTCACCGGGAAGGCCCAAGTCCAGGCCCACTTGCCGCACTTCATCCTTGAACAAGGAGCGCAGAGGTTCCACCAACTCAAACTCAAGATCGTCGGGCAACCCGCCCACGTTGTGGTGGCTCTTGATGTTCGCGGCTCCGCTACCGCCTCCGGACTCGACCACGTCCGGGTACAAGGTGCCCTGAACCAGGAAGCGCACACTGTCGGCTCCGCCAGCCCGTTCCACAACGTTGCGCGCAGCCTCCTCAAACACGCGAATGAACTCTCTGCCGATAATTTTTCGCTTGGTTTCAGGGTCGGTGACCCCGGCCAGAGCACCCAAGAATCGCTCCCGCGCGTCGACTACGACGAGATCGGCTCCGGTCGCGGCGACGAAGTCCTCCTCTACCTGTTCCCTCTCCCCTGCCCGCAAGAGCCCGTGGTCGACGAATACGCACGTCAGTTGCTCCCCAATGGCCCGTTGAACGAGTGCGGCGGCTACAGCCGAGTCCACGCCGCCACTCAGCCCGCAAATCGCCCGCTCGGACCCCACTTGCGCGCGGATCGCGTCGACCTGATCCACGATGACATTGCCTGTTGTCCACGTCCGAGGAGTGTGGGCGATGTGGTCAAGGAAGTTTTCCAAGATCTTCTGGCCGCTGTGGGTGTGGAGGACCTCAGGATGGAACTGGACGCCCGCGAGTCGGCGTTGAGCGTCTTCGAATGCTGCCACCGGGGCCCCTGCCGACTCGGCAACCGCCCTGGCGCCGTGCGGGCAGGCGTGGACGGCGTCGCGATGACTCATCCAGACTGACAACGACAGGTCAACGTCACGAAACAGCACTGAATCGTTCGCCGTCACCGCTAGGGCTGTCCGCCCGTACTCACTGGTGCCGGTGGCCGCCACCACGCCACCTAGAGCGTCGGCCATGACCTGGAATCCGTAACAGATACCGAAGATCGGCACGCCGAGTTCCAGGATTTCCAGGTCGAAGCTCGGCGCCCCCTCGTCGTAGACGCTGGCTGGCCCACCCGAGAGAATGATCGCTTGTGGTTGGCGATCGCGCACCTCGGCCGCTGACACGGACGCCGGAACAATCTCGGAATATACGTGGGCTTCGCGCACCCTCCGCGCAATCAACTGGGCGTACTGCGCGCCGAAATCGACCACCAGTACCGGGTGGGCGCTCTGCAAAGACACTCCATCAGACATGGCGAAAGCCTAAACGGTCAACGAATTGCCGGTGGGGTCGGGCACGAGGCACCGACCCCACCAACATGTGGCCACGACGTGGTCACAAACCACGGTCGATCTGGCCGAAAGAACTAGCCGACGTTGTAGTAGAAGTTCGAGTTGCCCGTGGCCAACAGGATGATGCCGAGCAGGATGCCCAGAACACCAATCACCAGAGCAATCAGACCGAAAGTGCGGGCATTCTTGGCAGCAGCTGCGGCACCGTTAGCATCCCCAGCCATCCACCGGCTGTTGACCTTCGACGCATTAACAATGCCCAAGATGCCCAGCACCAAGCCGACGATGCCGATACACCCGTAGCAGCCCAAAAAGGCGACGACGGTTCCGATGATGGCCATTGCCATGTTGTTCTGCGGGGCCTGGCCCGTCGGAACTGGTCCGCCGCCGGGAGGAGGGGGAGGAACGGGAGTGCCACCGCCGGGAGGAGGAGGGGGAGGAGGAGTGGTCGACATGAGAATCCTTTCTCGGACGGACCTGGTGGCCCACTGCGAACCCTAGCGGAAACAGTCCGGTGCGCGCACGCCTGAACACCGAGATGATCATGATGGGCGGGGCATGCGAAGGAAACGGACTATGTCACCGGGGCCGACTATGTGACGGACACGATGGGCAGGCGCAAGGCGCCCGGGGCGTCAGCGGGAACCACCGGTCGGGCTGGTGGAGTGGGCGGAACCGGGGTGTAGCCGGATCCAAGCGCAGGTCGAGTGTCGGCTTGGCCCTTGTTGGGCCAGAGTGCAACGGCCCGCTCGGCTTGGGCCGTGATCGTCAGCGACGGGTTGACACCCAGGTTGGCGCTGACTGCGGAACCGTCGAGTACGTGCAGGCCGGGATGACCCCAGACGCGGTGGTAGGCGTCGATCACCCCAGTCTGAGGCGAGTCGCCGATCACGCACCCGCCCACGAAGTGGGCGGTCATCGGCGCGTTGATGACTTCGCCCATATTGCCCATCGGCGTGCCACCTATGTTGGTCGCCAAGCGCCGGACGGCTTCGTTGGCGATGGGAATCCAGGTGGGGTTGGGTTCCCCTTCGCCCTGGCGGCTGGTGAGTCGCCACATGCCGAGCCGATTGCGCCCGCCCGACACCGTGACGGAGTTGTCGCGGGTCTGCATGACCAGAGCGATGACCCCGCGTTCGGACCAATTGCGAACGTCCAGGTTCTTGAGTGCTGCCATGGGGTCGGCCTTGACCGTCTTGAGCCACGTCTTCCAGCGGGGAACACCCGGTTCTTCGTCAGTCATGACAGTTCCGAGCAGACCCATGGCGTTCGAGCCTTTTCCATAGCGGCACGGTTCGATGTGGGTGTCGGGCTCTGGATAGAAGCTACTGGTAATCGCCACGCCTTCGGTGAAATCACCGGCCTCGGAGCCCCGGTCAGCAACCGCACCGATCAGCGACTCGGAGTTGGTCCGCGAGAGCCGCCCCAGGGTTGGCGACAAGCGCGGTAAATGGCCGAGATCCTTCATCCGGTGGAGGAGTTTCTGCGTGTTGTAGGTTCCCGCCGCCAGGATGACATGGTCGGCTGTCAACGATCGACGACCCCGCCCTAGCCAGGTGCCGGTACGCTCGACCGCCACCTCCCACCGACCCTCAGACTGCTTGAAACCGCGCACGGTGGTGTCGGCGATGACGTGGGCCCCGAACTTTTCAGCCAAGCCCAGGTAATTCTTCACCAAGGTGTTCTTGGCGTTGTGTCGGCAGCCGGTCATGCATTCGCCACATTCGCGGCAGCCCGTGCGGTCGGGGCCCACCCCGCCGAAGAACGGATCGGGAACGGTTTCGCCAGACGCGGCACCAAAGAACACACCTACTGGTGTGAGCCGGAATGTGTCGCCCACGCCCAGCTCGTCGGCCACCTGTTTCATGGCCCGATCGGCGGGTGTCATTGAGGGGTTCTGGGTGACCCCTAACATGCGCGAGGCCTGGTCGTAGTAGGGCGTGAGTTCGGACTTCCAGTCGGTGATGTGCCCCCACTGGCGGTCGCGGAAGAATGCGTCCGGCGGAACGTAGAGAGTGTTGGCGTAGACGAGGGAACCGCCGCCGACTCCGGCGCCAGCGAGCACCATCACTCCTTTGAGGAAGTGGATGCGTTGAATACCGCGCAAGCCGGCCTTCGGCAGGTACAAGAATCGCGACAGTCGCCAGGAGGTCTTCGGGAAGTCGGCGTCTGCGAACCGTCGCCCAGCTTCGATGACGGCGACGCGGTAGCCCTTCTCGACCAGGCGCAAGGCGGCAACTGAACCACCGAATCCCGAGCCGACGATGA
>CBFGTA010000079.1:0-10506 GCA_965651595.1 uncultured bacterium
AAGCCGTTCCTGATGCCGGTGGAGGACGTCTTCACCATCACAGGCCGTGGCACCGTCGTGACGGGCCGGATCGAGCGTGGCATCGTCAAGGTCAACGAAGAGGTCGAAATCGTCGGCATCCGCGACGACTCGCAGAAGACGACCGTTACCGGCATCGAAATGTTCCGCAAGCTCCTCGACGAGGGCCAAGCTGGCGAGAACGTTGGTCTGTTGCTGCGTGGAACTAAGCGCGAAGACGTTGAGCGCGGCATGGTTGTCACCAAGCCCGGCAGCACGACGCCTCACACCAACTTCGAAGCTCAGGCATATATCCTGAGCAAGGACGAAGGCGGGCGCCACACGCCGTTCTTCAACAACTACCGTCCTCAGTTCTACTTCCGCACCACGGACGTGACCGGCGTTGTCACTCTGCCTGGTGGCACCGAAATGGTCATGCCCGGTGACAACACCGAAATGACTGTTGAACTGATCCAGCCTGTGGCGATGGAAGACGGCCTGAAGTTCGCCATCCGCGAGGGTGGTCGGACTGTGGGCGCCGGACGCGTCACCAAGGTCATCAAGTAACACACACGTGCGCGGTAGCCCCGGTCACCTGATCGGGGCTACCGCGATGTGAAGGCCCACCATCGGTTTACTACGGAATGTAAGGAACAAAGGCGGCAATGGCGGCACAAAAGATCCGCATCAGACTGAAGGCCTACGATCACGAGGTCATTGACAGCTCTGCGCGCAAGATAGTGGACACGGTCACCAGCACGGGCGCTCAAGTTGCGGGTCCCGTGCCGCTGCCCACTGAGAAGAACGTGTACTGCGTGATCCGTTCTCCTCACAAGTACAAAGACTCGCGTGAGCATTTCGAGATGCGGACGCACAAGCGACTGATCGACATCCTCGATCCCACCCCCAAGACTGTCGATTCCCTGATGCGGCTGGAACTGCCCGCCGGGGTCGACATCGAGATCAAGCTCTAACTAGCGGAGAACGGCAATCATGGTGAAGAACGTGAAAGGTTTGCTGGGCGAGAAGCTCGGCATGACTCAGGTCTGGGATGCGGACAACCGCATCATCCCAGTCACTGTGGTCAAAGCCGGTCCCTGCGTCGTGACGCAGATCCGTACTCCCGAAACCGATACCTATTCAGCGATTCAGCTTGGATTCGGTGCGATCGCCCCGCGGAAGGTGAACCAGCCTGATCTGGGGCACTTCAAGAAGGCCGACACGGCCCCGCGTCGACACCTGGTCGAGGTGCGTACCGACGATGCGTCCGATTACACACTTGGCCAGGAACTCTCGGCGGAAATCTTCGAGGCGGGCCAGCGCGTCGACGTCACCGGCACGTCAAAAGGCAAGGGTTATACCGGCGTTATGAAGCGACACGGATTCTCAGGCCTGAAGGCGTCCCACGGCGTGCAGCGCAAGCACCGTTCGCCCGGTTCAATCGGTGGTTGTGCCACTCCTGGTCGTGTCTTCCGCGGTCTGCGGATGGCCGGACGTTCAGGCAATGAGCGCGTTACCGTGCAGAACCTCACGGTGCACGCGGTCGATGCCGACAAGGGGTTGCTGCTACTCAAAGGCGCTGTCCCCGGTCCGGCCGGATCCGTCGTACTCGTGCGCTCTGCTGTCAAGGGAGGCCAGTGATGACTAGCGTTGATGTTCATTCTCCGAGCGGTTCGAGTGCGGGTTCGGCTACGTTGCCTGAGGACATTTTCGACGTCCAGGTGAACATTCCTCTCATCCACCAAGTCGTGGTGGCTCAGCTTGCCGCTGCACGCCAGGGTACCCACAAGGTTAAGGGTCGCGGCGAAGTACGCGGTGGCGGTGCCAAGCCCTATCGGCAGAAGGGCACGGGTCGGGCTCGCCAAGGATCTATCCGGGCTCCGCAGTTCACCGGTGGCGGCGTAGTGCATGGGCCGGTTCCACGCAACTACGAACAGCGCACACCGAAGAAGATGAAGGCGGCCGCACTGCGTGGTGCTCTGTCGGATCGTGCCCGCAACGGTCGGGTGCACGTGGCCGAACAGTTCGTGACTTCAGACATCCCGAGCACGAAGGCAGCAGTCGTCTTTCTCAGCGGAATCGTGACGGGGCGCAAGGCACTCGTCGTGGCTCGACGCGATGACATCCTGACGTGGAAGTCGTTGCGTAACAACCCGGCCATTCATGTCGTTAGTCCCGAGCAGCTCAACACCTACGACGTGCTCGTCAATGACGATGTGGTGTTCACCGCTGGGGCACTCGAGGATTTCGTCAACCGAGTTCATAGCGTCGGCAAGGCCAGTGCGGCGGGCTCGGACGTTCACGAAGCTGACCAGGAAGGCGTTGCCTGATGCGCATCACCGATCCGAGCGACGTTCTTCTCCGGCCTGTGGTGTCGGAAAAGAGCTACAACCTGCTCGACGAGAATAAGTACACGTTCGAGGTACACCCGGACGCCAACAAGACGCAGATCAAGATTGCGGTAGAACAGGCGTTCAAGGTTCGTGTTACCGGTGTCAACACCTTGAACCGCCCCGGCAAGCGCGTGCGCACGCGCCAGGGTTACGGCAAGCGCCCCGACACCAAGCGCGCGATCGTCACGGTCGCTCAGGGCGAACGCATCGACATTTTCGGTGGCCCGGTCGCCTGACGGCCTGAGGAGAGGACTGAAAGACAATGGGAATCCGTAAGCACAAGCCGACAACGCCATCCCGGCGTGGGTCGAGCGTTGCGGACTTCGTGGAAGTTACTCGCGATCAGCCGGAGAAGTCACTGGTTCGGCCGCTTCCGAAGTCGGGTGGCCGTAACAACTCGGGCCGCATCACGACCCGGCATCGGGGCGGCGGGCACAAGCGTGCCTATCGTGTGATCGATTTCCGGCGGGCCGACAAGGATGGCGTGCCAGCCAAGGTTGCGCACATCGAGTATGACCCGAACCGCACCGCACGTATTGCCCTGCTGCATTACGCGGACGGAGAGAAGCGCTACATCATCGCCCCAGACCGCCTCAAGCAGGGTGATCGCATTGAGACCGGACCAGGTGCTGACATCAAGCCTGGCAATAATCTCCCGCTGCGCAACATTCCCACCGGTACGGTGATTCATGCCGTGGAGTTGCGTCCAGGCGGCGGAGCCAAACTCGCCCGCTCGGCTGGTTCGAGCATTCAGCTCGTCGCCAAGGACGGTCCTTACGCTCAACTGCGGTTGCCATCCGGTGAAATCCGCAATGTGGACCTCCGCTGCCGTGCCAGCGTCGGCGAAGTCGGCAACTCGGAGCAGGCCAATATCAACTGGGGCAAAGCCGGTCGTATGCGTTGGAAGGGCCGCCGGCCCACGGTTCGTGGTGTGGCGATGAACCCGGTCGATCACCCGCACGGCGGCGGCGAAGGCAAGACTTCTGGCGGTCGTCACCCGGTGAACCCAGCTGGTAAAGCCGAAGGTCGCACGCGGTCCAAGAACAAGCCGTCCGACAAGTACATCGTCCGTCGTCGCAAGACCGGCAAGAAGCGCTAGAGAAGGACTGATTCGATGCCACGCAGTTTGAAGAAAGGCCCCTTCGTGGACGACCACCTGGTTAAGAAGGTGGAGTCTCAGAACGAGGCTGGAACGCGAAACGTCATCAAGACGTGGTCGCGGCGTTCGATGATCATCCCAGAGATGCTCGGGCACACGATCGCCGTGCACGATGGCCGCAAACATGTCCCCGTATTCGTGACTGAGAACATGGTCGGCCACAAGCTCGGAGAGTTCGCCCCGACCCGCACGTTCAAGGGTCACATCAAGGACGATCGGAAGGCGAAGCGCCGCTAGGCCACCCGTCCTCCACCTACACGCTAGTTCACCAACGACAGAAGGAAGAGCAATGGAAGCCAGGGCACAAGCTCGATACGCCCGGGTGACACCGATGAAGGCACGCCGAGTGGTGGATCTGATTCGTGGTTTGCCCGCCGCTGAAGCGCAAGCAATCCTGCGTTTCGCACCGCAGGCTGCCTCCGAGACTGTGGGGAAGGTCCTCGACAGCGCGATCGCGAACGCGACGCACAACGTCGGCCTGAATGCAGATTCCCTGGTGGTTTCTGAAGCTCGGGTGGATGAGGGGCCGACTATGAAACGATTTCGTCCCCGCGCACAGGGTCGGGCATACCGCATCCGCAAGCGCACCAGCCACATCACCATTGTGGTGGAAGAACAGTCCGAACAGCCGACCGGAAGGAAGAGGTAAGCGGCGTGGGACAGAAGGTAAATCCGCACGGCTTTCGCCTCGGTATCTCGACAGACTTCACCTCACGGTGGTTCGCTGACAGCCAGAAGTCTGGCCAGCGCTATCGCGACTACGTGGCCGAGGATGTCGCTATCCGTCGCCTGATGACTGACGGAATGGAACGAGCTGGCATCAGCAAAGTGGAGATCGAGCGCACCCGCGAGCGGGTTCGAGTCGACATCCACACGGCCCGGCCGGGCATCGTGATCGGCCGCCGTGGTGCCGAAGCTGACCGCATTAGGGGAGAACTTGAACGGCTCACCGGTAAGCAGGTTCAACTGAACATCCTCGAGGTCAAGAACCCCGAAACGGATGCTCAGCTTGTCGCCCAAGGCGTGGCCGAACAGTTGACGAGCCGCGTTGCTTTCCGCCGGGCCATGCGCAAAGCCATTCAAAGCGCGATGAAGAACGGCGCCAAAGGTATTCGGGTGCAGGTATCGGGTCGCCTCGGCGGTGCTGAGATGAGCCGGACCGAGTTCTATCGGGAAGGTCGTGTTCCCTTGCACACCCTGCGCGCCGACATCGACTACGGCTTCTACGAGGCCCGCACCACCTTCGGACGGATCGGTGTGAAGGTCTGGATCTACCACGGCGAAGTTTCTACCGACCGCGCCGAGAGAGAACGCCAACAGACCGCTCGGTTGAACCGACCAGGCGGGGGCTCTCGAGCCCCGCGCCGCGGTGGACGGGACGGCGGGCGTGACGTCGGCCGAGGCGGTCGCGGAGCAGCGTCTGGCAGCGACCGGCAACAATCGGGAGCATCGGCAGCCACTGAAGAAGCCCCTACGTCACCTGCAGCAGCGGAAACTCCCGCTGAGGGATCTGGAGCCTGATTGCTATGTTGATGCCCCGTAGAGTCAAGTACCGCAAGCAGCACCACCCCACTCGGCGTGGTGTATCCAAGGGCGGCACGTCCGTCAACTTTGGCGAGTACGGTCTGCAGGCTCTTGAGCCCGCTTACGTGACCAACCGGCAGATCGAGTCCGCTCGTATCGCCATCAACCGTCGCATCAAGCGCGGCGGCAAGGTGTGGATTCGGATCTATCCGGACCGTCCGCTGACCAAGAAGCCGGCCGAAACTCGGATGGGATCGGGTAAAGGTTCACCAGAATGGTGGGTCGCGAACGTCAAGCCAGGTCGCGTCATGTTCGAACTGTCCTATCCCGATGAGACGGCAGCTCGCGAAGCGCTCACCCGAGCGATGCACAAGTTGCCGATGAAGTGCCGAATTGTGAAGAGAGAGGCGGTGGAAAGCTGATGGCAGCGATCACACCGACGTCCGAACTGCGTGACATGGACAGCGAAGGGCTCGCGAACAAGCTCGCCGAAGCCAAACAAGAGTTGTTCAACCTGCGGTTCCAAGCAGCCACCGGCCAGCTCGACAGTCACGGACGCTTGCGTCAAGTCCGACGCGAAATCGCGCGGGTCTACACCATCATGCGTGAGCGCGAGCTCGGCATCATTTCCACGGATGAGGAGGGTGTCGCATGAGTGAGAATGATGCGACCCAGACACGGGGAGAACGCAAGGTCCGAGAGGGCCTCGTCGTCTCGGACAAGATGACCAAGACAGTCGTCGTTGCCGTGGAAGACAGGTTCAAGCACCCCATGTACGGCAAAGTTGTGCGCCGCACGAGCAAACTCAAAGCCCATGACGACGGCATCAACGCTGGCGTTGGCGATCGAGTTCTGCTGATGGAAACTCGTCCACTGTCGGCCACCAAGCGTTGGCGCGTCGTGGAGATCCTGGAGAAGGCAAAGTGATTCAGCAAGAGTCGCGACTCAAGGTCGCAGATAACACGGGCGCTAAGGAGCTCTTGTGTATCCGCGTGCTCGGTGGGTCTGGGCGGCGTTACGCAAGCATTGGCGATGTCATTGTGGCGACTGTCAAGGACGCTATCCCCGGCGGAAACGTGAAGAAGGGCGAGGTCGTCAAAGCCGTCATCGTCCGCACGCGCAAGCAGCGGCGTCGCCCGGATGGTTCGTATATCCGATTCGACGAGAATGCCGCTGTGGTCCTGAAGGGTGACGGTGAACCGCGAGGAACCCGCATTTTCGGGCCAGTCGGACGCGAGCTGCGTGACAAGCGGTTCATGAAAATCATCTCGCTCGCTCCGGAGGTGCTCTAATGGCTGTTGCACGCAAGGGTTTGAAGGTCCGCAAGGGCGACACCGTCCAGGTCATTAGCGGCAAGGACAAGGGCGTCAAGGGCAAGGTCATCAAGGTGATTCCTACGGAAGAACGGATCATCGTTGAGGGCGTCAACCGCGTCAAGCGCCACACCAAGCCGGGCCAAGGTGCGGCTGGCAACAAGGCTGGTGGCATCGTTGTCCAGGAGGCGCCCATCCACGTGTCCAACGTGATGGTCGTCGACTCCGACGGCACCCCCACTCGGGTGGCCAAGCGGCGTGAAGATGCTGAGAAGAGCCGTCCCGACGGCACTGCATACAAAGGTTCCCGGGGCGTGCGCGTCTCGGTGCGCAACGGTAAGGACATCGCATGAGTGCATTAGTGGAAGCGCCAGCCGTTCCGCGGCTCAAGCAGCGCTATCTCGATGAGATTCGGCCGAATCTGGCCCAAGAGTTGGCCGTTGCAAACCCCATGCAGGTGCCGGGCCTGGTAAAGATCGTTGTCAACATGGGTGTCGGTGATGCTGCCCGCGATTCCAAACTGATCGAGGGTGCGGTTCGCGACCTGGGGATTATCACTGGCCAACGCCCCGCGATTGCTCGCTCTCGCAAGTCGATTGCGCAGTTCAAGTTGCGTGAAGGTCAGCCGATCGGCGCCTACAGCACGTTGCGTGGCGATCGCATGTGGGAGTTCTTGGACCGGCTGCTGTCGGTGTCACTGCCCCGCATCCGTGACTTCCGTGGGTTGTCGCCGCGGCAGTTCGATGGCAACGGCAACTACACGTTCGGACTCAACGAACAGGCAATGTTCGCCGAAATCAATCCCGATGCGATTGACCGTGTGCGAGGAATGGATATCACGGTCGTCACGACGGCCAAGACCAATGACGAAGGTCGGGCACTACTGAAGGCACTCGGCTTCCCCTTCAAGGACAAGTAAGGACGCGCTATGGCGAAGAAATCTCTGATTGCGAAAGCTGCCCGGAAGCCGAAATTCGCGGTTCGCGGCTACACCCGCTGCAACCGGTGCGGTCGCCCACATTCGGTATATCGCAAGTTCGGTCTGTGCCGAATCTGCTTGCGGGAAATGGCGCATCGCGGCGAGTTGCCCGGAGTAACGAAGAGCAGCTGGTAAACCGGTCGATCCGTCGCCCGCTCATCCTCCATCGATCCACTACTACAACGCCGTAGGTCCCAAGCGGGAAACCACGGTGAGGAAGGCCCAAGGCCATGTCCATGACAGACCCAATCGCAGACATGTTGGCTCGTCTGCGAAACGCCAACACGGCGTATCACGACACCGTCGCCATGCCGCACTCCAAGATCAAGCAAGGAATTGCGGAGATCTTAGAGCGGGAGGGCTACGTCCGCGGCCTTGAGGTTCGTGACGCCACCGTCGGGAAAGAACTCGTGGTGACGCTCAAGTACGGGCCGAGCCGGGAACGTTCCTTGGCCGGATTGCGCCGAGTCAGCAAGCCAGGTTTGCGCGTGTACGCCAAAAGCAACGGCATGCCCAAGGTCCTCGGGGGCCTCGGAGTTGCCATCATCTCCACCTCCTCAGGTCTTTTGACGGACCGCCAGGCGGCCAAGCAAGGTGTAGGCGGGGAAGTCCTCGCCTACGTGTGGTAAGGGGTCACGATGTCTAGAATTGGCAAGCTTCCCATCACCATTCCGGCGGGAGTATCCGTCGACGTAGATGGGCAAAACGTGTCTGTAAAGGGGCCCAAGGGTTCCCTCAACCTGACTGTCGCCGATCCCATCACAGTGACTTCGGCTGACGGGTCGCTATCAGTGGCCCGCCCCAACGATGAGCGGGCGAACAAGGCACTGCACGGCCTGAGTCGCACCCTCATTAACAACATGGTGGTCGGCGTGACCGAGGGTTACCGCAAGACGCTTGAGCTCAGCGGCACTGGTTACCGCGTCGTCCCGAAGGGCCAAGGCATCGAGCTGTCTGTCGGATTTAGCCACCCCGTGCCGATTGATGCCCCGGCTGGAATCACGTTCGTGGTTGAGACCGCGACTCGATTCCACATCGACGGTATCGACAAGCAGTTGGTGGGCGAAACCGCGGCAAATATCCGCAAGATCCGACCCCCGGAGCCTTATAAGGGCAAGGGCATCCGCTACTCCGACGAGGTCATTCGCCGCAAGGCTGGAAAGGCTGGTAAGTAGTCATGGCGATTAGTGCCAAAATTGGCTCTGGAACTCGACGATCCACTGGGCGCACCCGTCGGCACGCGCGAGTGCGCAAGAAGGTCAGTGGAACGACAGCACGTCCGCGACTAGTGGTGTTTCGTTCCGCTCGCCATATCGAAGCCCAGCTGATTGACGACACAGTCGGCAAAACACTGGCTGCGGCTTCCACGATGGAAAGCCAGGTGCGTACCCTAGACGGGGACAAGACAGCGAAGTCCAAGCTCGTCGGCGAACTACTCGCCGGTCGCGCTAAGGACAAGGGAATCGACACGGTTGTATTCGATCGTGGCGGCAACAAGTACCACGGCCGGATTGCAGCGGTGGCAGACGCCGCTCGCGACGGCGGACTCAACTTCTAGCACTTCGAACAGGAAGCAGGGAACATGGCAGCACAGCGCCGAGAGCGTCGCGACTCCGGTCGAGGCGGCGCTGAGAAGAGCAACTACCTCGAGCGGGTAGTTGCGATCAATCGCGTCTCCAAAGTCGTCAAAGGTGGGCGCCGTTTCAGCTTCACCGCCTTGGTTGTCGTCGGCGACGGCGACGGCCAAGTTGGCGTTGGCTACGGCAAGGCTAAGGAAGTGCCAGCCGCGATCGCCAAAGGAGTCGAAGAGGCGAAGAAGAACTTCTTCCGGGTGCCTCGGGTCCAGGGGACGATTCCGCACCCGGTGCAAGGAGAAAAGGCAGCTGGTGTTGTGCTCCTGCGTCCAGCATCTCCCGGTACCGGTGTAATTGCTGGTGGCCCGGTGCGTGCTGTGCTTGAATGCGCGGGCGTCCACGACGTTCTGAGCAAGTCACTCGGCTCCGATAATGCCATCAATATCGTTCACGCTACGGTCGACGCACTGAAGCAACTTGAACGGCCCGAGCAAGTGGCGGCCCGTCGCGGCTTACCGATGGAAGATGTCGTGCCTGGTCCGCTGCTGCGCGCCTACATGAGCGGAAAGGGAACCTAGCCATGGGAGAACTTCGCATCACTCAGACTCGCTCGGCGATCGGCGGTACTGCATCGCAGCGTGCGACACTCAAGACACTCGGCTTGAAAAGGATTGGCGACAGTACGGTTCGCACCGCGGACGATTCCGTCCGCGGAATGCTGCGGACGGTGGCGCACCTCGTCGCCGTAGAGGAGGCTCAACAGTCATGACACTGCGTGTTCATCACTTGCGCCCTGCCCCTGGCGCCAAGACCAAGAAGACCCGCGTGGGTCGCGGCGAGGCGGGCACCCGAGGCAAGACCGCAGGCCGTGGCACTAAGGGCACCAAAGCTCGCTACCAGGTTCCGGCTGCGTTCGAAGGTGGCCAGATGCCGCTGCATATGCGCCTCCCGAAGCTCAAGGGCTTCAAGAATCGCAACAAGGTAGCTTTCCAGGTCGTCAATGTGGCTGACCTGCAACGCCTGTTCCCCAATGGTGGCACGGTCACTGTCGACGAACTCGTGGCACTTGGAGCTGTCCGCAAGGGCCAGCCGGTGAAGGTCTTGGGCTCGGGAGAGCTATCAGTCTCAGTGACGGTTACCGTCGACGCTGTGTCTGAAGCGGCCCGCACCAAGATTGAAGGCGCTGGCGGAACTGTGACAGGAGCCTGATAGTCCGTGTTGAGCTCGGTCGCTGCCGCATTTAGGACACCGGATCTACGTAAGAAGATCCTTTTTGTCCTCGGACTGATTGCCATCTACCGGTTGGGTGCGGTCATTCCCACCCCCGGTGTGGACTATCAAGGCATTCAGAGATGCATCGATCTGGTTCAAGACAACTCCCTTTACGGTCTCATCAACCTGTTTTCCGGCGGCGCCCTATTGCAGTTGAGCGTTTTTGCCCTCGGAATCATGCCGTACATCACGGCCAGCATCATCTTGCAACTGTTGGTGGTAGTCATCCCGCGGCTTGAGGCCTTGAAGAAGGAAGGTCAGAGCGGGCAGGCGAAAATCACCCAGTACACGCGCT
>CBFGTA010000080.1:0-10467 GCA_965651595.1 uncultured bacterium
CGACGTGGACGTCCACCACGGCGACGGCGTCCAGGCGATGTTCGACAGCGATCCTCGGGTTATGACGATCTCCATCCACGAGTCGGGCCGAACGCTCTTCCCTGGAACTGGCAGACCCACCGAGATCGGCTCCGGGCGGGGGAGAGGAACGGTGATCAACGTGGCGCTACCCGCTGGGACCGGGGATAACTCCTGGTTGCGCGCCTTCGATGCTGTTGTGCCTGATGCGCTGCGGGTATTTCGGCCGCAGGTACTGGTCACCCAGCACGGTTGCGACTCACATCGATTCGATCCCCTGGCGCACCTTCGACTGAGTATCGAAGGACAGCGGGAGTCGTACCTGCGGCTGCACGACTTGGCTCACGAACTGTGCGACGGTCGTTGGATCGCTACCGGGGGAGGCGGGTACGACTGGATCAGCGTCGTGCCCAGAGCGTGGACCCACTTGGCGGCGATCGCCACTGGCTATCCTTTGGATCCGACCATGCGCACGCCCGACAGTTTCATACGGCTGGTCAAGGAGGTTTTCGAGACCGACGCCCCAGCCACCTTGGGAGACGGGGCTGAGATCGATCCTCGCAGTTGGGCCGAAGGGTTCGATCCGCTCGACCCGGTTGACAAGGCAGTACTACGGACTCGTGATGCTGTGTATCCTGATCTTGGCCTGATGACTTACTAACCGGCCAATCTGTGGCCTTACGGCAGAATCGGGTTGGATCGCTGCGCCAGCCGAACAATCCAGGCAGGCTTAGTGCCGACCCGTACCTCCGAGGGCAGTCTCGACTGCGTAAAGTTGATTCCCTAGCACCGGACCAATCATTCAACGAGAGGGACACCTGTGGGTTCCGTAGTAAAGAAGCGCCGCAAGCGCATGGCCAAGAAGAAGCATCGCAAACTCCTGCGCAAGACCCGAGTCCAAAGACGCAACAAGAAGTAGCATCATCGCTGATCGCGTGATCTGCGACCGACCGCCAAGGAGGCCGCCATGCCGAAAGTAGTTCTGGTAACCGGTGTATCTCGCTACCTCGGTGGTCGAATGGCCCGCATCCTCACCGAGGACCCAACGATCGACCGGGTTGTTGGTGTCGATGTCATCCCGCCGCGGATGGACATTGGCGGCGCCGAGTTCGTACGGGCTGATATTCGCAATCCGATCATTGCGAAGGTCATCAACGCGGCCGAGGTCGACACGGTCGTCCACATGGGCGTGATCGCCACTCCGACTCAGGCCGGCGGTCGAATGTCGATGAAAGAGATCAACGTCATCGGCACCATGCAGCTTCTCGCCGCCTGCCAAAAGGCGCCGTCGGTGTCGAAACTCGTCGTTAAGTCGTCGACTTCGATCTACGGTGCTGGCCCGAAAGACCCCGCCATGTTCACCGAAGAGATGGAGCCGAAACATGCTCCCACCTCGGGCTGGGCGAAAGATTCCGTTGAGGTTGAAGGCTACGTGCGCGGGTTCGCGCGGCGTCGCCCCGACGTCAGTGTGACGACGCTGCGGTTTGCCAATTTCTTCGGCCCACGAGTCGACACCCCGATGACAGCATATTTTTCTCTGCCCATCGTGCCGACGCTGCTTGGGTTTGACGCTCGCCTGCAGTTCATTCACGAAGATGACGGCCTCGAAGCGTTGCGCCGAGCAACCATCGACGCCCATCCGGGCATCTTCAACGTTGCCGGTGATGGAGTGATATTGCTCAGCCAAGCGGCCCGGCGCGCCGGGCGGCCGACGATTGCCGTCCCTCCGTTCTCAGCTAGTGCAGTGGGTGCTCTCGTTCGTCGGCTCGGTCTGGCCGATTTCTCTCCAGAACAAGTTCGGTTCTTGACCTACGGTCGGGGTGTGGACACGAGACGCATGCGTGAAGTGTTCGACTTCCACCCTCAGCACACCACTCCCGAGACCTTCGATTCGTTTGTGCGGGCGAACGATCTCAATCGGTGGGTGCCGCCCGAACGAGTAGAACGAGCTGAGAAACAACTCGCCTCCTTGCTCACCGGAAGGAGCATCAGTCATGCCTGACGCCCGCGTCATCCCGATTGGCGGGGAGAACGCCAAACGCAAACCGAAAGCAAAGTCGAGCAACCCTCAGGCGACCTCGCCACGCAAGACGAGCCGGTCGAGCCGGTCGGGCGGTTCAGCCGCCGCCGCTGCGGCGGTGGAGGAGGACGAAGTTGCTGTCCCCGAGCACGCCCCACTACCTGGGGCCCAGCCTGACCCAGCGACTTGGGACGAGAAGGTCGTTGACTGGTTGGCCTTCCTGCGCCGGCGCATCACCGGCGAGTACGACGTTGACGAGTTCGGCTTCGATCAGGAGCTAACCGATCGCATCCTGGCGGCGCCTTTCCGGCCGCTGTACTCGCGATGGTTCCGCGTGGAGACTCACGGGCTCGAGAACGTCCCCGACACCGGTGGCGCTCTGATCGTGGCGAACCACTCCGGCACTGTAGCCCTCGACTCGATGATGACCCAACTGGCCCTGCTTGATCACCATCCCGCCAGGAGACCGTTGCGGATGCTGGGTGCGAATCTGGTGTTCAGTCTGCCGGTGGTGTCTGACTTCGCCCGCAAGAGCGGGTCTACCCTGGCCTGTGCCCCCGATGCTGAGCGTTTACTCAGCCGTGGCGAATTGGTCGGCGTGTGGCCCGAAGGGTTCAAAGGCGTTGGCAAACCGTACAGCGAGCGGTACAAGCTGCAACGGTTTGGGCGCGGAGGGTTCGTGGCAGCCGCGCTGCGGACCGGCACCCCGATCATCCCGTGTGCGATTGTTGGCGCCGAAGAGATCTACCCGATGGTGCGCAACGCGAAAGTACTGGCTCGCATCCTGGGTTTGCCGTACTTCCCGATCACGCCCACATTTCCGCTGCTCGGTCCTCTCGGTGCAGTTCCGCTGCCATCAAAGTGGATCATCGAGTTTGGGGAACCGATTCACACCGACACCTTTGACCCCTCCGCGGCCGACGATCCGATGCTGGTGTTCAACCTCACCGATCAAGTGCGCGAAACGATCCAGCAGACTCTGTACAAGTTGCTGGTTCAGCGTCGCTCGGTGTTCTTCTGAGCCGAAACAGCCCTCGTCATTCACTGCCCGATCGTGGGTGGGTCCGCCCACGATCGGTCCTGGCCTCTGACTTGGCGGACGGCTTGTGCGAAACTCAACACTTGTGAGCAGTTCTGCGTCATTCAACCTGGCTGACCTGGTCCACCGTGCCTCACGCACGCACGGCCATCAGGCGGCAGTTGTGGCGGCTAACCGAACCACGAGTTGGGCTGAACTCGAGCGGTTGGTGCGGGCGGTGGCTGGCGGACTCGCCACGCGGATAACCCCCGGTGATCGGGTCGTGCTGATGGCAGGGAACTCCATCGAATTCGTCATGACGTATTGGGGTGCGCTGCGAGCTGGACTCGTGCTGGTACCGATCAACCCCGCCGCCTCCGTCGCGGCAGTGAAGCAGGTCGTTGACGATGTCGACGCGAGGCTGCTGATTTGTGACCCTCAGGCCGCCAGCGTGGCTCGAGTCGCGGTTGCTGGCACTCCGACGGCGGTCGTAGAGTTCGGCACTGACGACTGGCTGCGGTTGACTGTCGGTTCGACGCCGCCACCGCCGAGCGCGACCGACCCCGAGTCGACCGCACTCTTGAGCTACACCTCCGGTGCGTGGGAGCAGCCGAGGCTGGTGGCGCTGAGCCATCGGAGCCTGATGGCTAATCTGCAGCAGGTTTCCCGCATCTCAGACCCCCCGGTTATCGCCGACGACGACGTCGTGGGGATTGCCTGGCCTCTGTTCCACGTATTTGCCCTCACCATGGGGGTGGGGTTATCGGCCCTGGGCGGCCATTCGATCGTCCTGCTCCCCGACGACGACCCGAAGAAGTCTCTGCGCCTGCTCTACGAATTGCCGACCACGCTCGTCGTGGCGTCCCCTCGCCAACTCGATACCTGGGCGGGGGTTGACCAGTTTGCCGTGGCGTTCCGGGGGATTCGGGCCGTCATAACGGCGTCAGCTCCGGTGCCGAGGCGGGCGGCCTCGCGTTACGCCGACGAACGCATCACCATTTGGACTTGCTACTCCCTCACCCAAGCGGCCGGAGTAGTGGCAAGCACTCTCGGTCAGTCCGTGCCGCGGACAGCGTCGGTGGGTCGACCGCTGCCCGGGGTGTCGGTCAGTGTGCGCGATGCCCAGGGCGACCCAGTCGTGGACGGCGACCCCGGCCAGATCTGGATCTACGGGCCCAACCTGTTCAGCAGTTATTGGGCTGAGTCAGACGACGATCGGGACGAATTGGGATGGTTCCCTACCGGCGACGTGGGCGTTGACGACGGTTCCGGTGACCTCGTCCTCGTCGACCGACACGCGGAAGTGGTGATTGTTGAAGGATTCACCGTGTACCCGCGCGAGATCGAAACGGTTCTGCAACGGTTACCAGACGTGCGCGACGTGATGGTCTACCGCCAGCGCGCCGAGGACGGAACCAGCCAACTCGCCGCGTCGGTTGTCCTCAACGACGGATCTTCCCTCACGCCGGAGGACGTTCTGGCGTTTGCGCGCGAGTCGTTGGCCCGTTTCAAGGTACCGACAGCGGTGGAATTGGTGAACGACCTGCCCCACTCGATCGTTGGCAAGATCGTCAAGATGCGAGGGGACCACTGATGGTGTCGGCAGACACAGCTGACCGTTCGGACTCACCGCGAGTCTTGCTGGTCGGCAAAGAGGACTGCTACCTATGCGTCGCCGCCCGCGAAACGATTGATGCGGTCTGCCGGGACTTGGGCGTCGAGTGGCGTGAACGGTCGATCCGGGAAGACCCCGAACTGGCTGACCGCTACGCGGACCTAATCCCCGTGGTGATCGTCGATGACACGCTCCTCGACTACTTTCGAGTAGATGAGGTCCGCCTGCGTGAAGCGCTTCGACGTCAACCGTAGCAGCGAGGGCGTAGGGCAGTCGCAAGGCGTCGAAGCCTCGGCACTGCCCGGCAAGCGGCCGCGGCTTGTGCACGAGTGCACAAGCTCGCGTATCCTCAGATGAGGCGGTCGCAGTGGTGTGGTCGTCACCTGAGGCTGGGAGGAAGGCATGGGCCACGGTCGGGAAATCCCGGACGCCACTGTTGCTCGTCTGCCCCTGTACTACCGGATCCTCACCGACCTGCGTCAGCGGGCCATATCGACTGTGTCGAGCGACGGTTTGGCTGAAGCAGCCGGAGTCAGTGCTGCAATGTTGCGCAAGGACCTGTCCCACCTCGGGTCGTTGGGAACCCGCGGGGTGGGATACGACGTCGACTACGTGCGGTTTCAAGTCGCCAAAGAGCTCGGCGTTGCCCAAACCACGCCTATCGTGATCGTGGGAGCCGGGAACCTAGGTCGGGCATTGGCACGCTATCGCGGATTCGACTCGCGGGGCTTTCAGGTAGTGGCCTTGCTCGATGACAATCCACTGCTCGTGGCGGAGTCTCAGGACCCGACCCCGACTGCGCAGGCGGCCACCTCTGGTCGATCTGAACTGCCGATCCCGATCGGTGACGCACGAGACCTGGAAGCGGTTGCCGCAGCTCATCCCGGTGCGATCGGGGTCATTGCCACTCCCGCTGAGCAGGCCCAACTGGTGGCCGATCGTTTGATCGGCGCAGGAGTCGTGAGCATCCTCAACTTTGCGCCGGTGGTCCTGGCGGTCAAGGAATCGGTTGAAGTGCGTCAGGTGGACCTGGCCTCAGAGCTGCAGATACTGGCGTTCCATCAGCAGAGGATCGCAGGCATCGGTGAATCGACTCGCGACCAGGTGGAACAACTCGATGCTGGCCGCCGCGCGGTCGTGGCTGTGACAGGAGGCCTGGCTTCGTGAGTCTTCTGCTGCTAGGGGTTTCCCACCGGACAGCGCCGTTCTCGGTACTCGATCAGATTGCCGCGGCACCCACCGGTGCGGCTCATCTGCGCCGAGACGTTGCCGTCAGTGAGTATGTGGCGGAGGCCATGGTGGTTGCCACCTGCAACCGAATCGAAATATTGGCAGACGTGACGCGCTTCCACGGAGCGCTGTCGCATATCACGGAGGAACTTCAGAAGTACTCAGGCATCCACGCGGACGATCTGGCTGAACACGTCTACGTACTCTATGAAGAGAAGGCCGTGGAGCACTTGTTCGCGCTGTCGGCTGGCCTCGATTCCATGATCGTTGGCGAACAACAGGTGCTCGGCCAAGTGCGACAAGCGTTACGTGAGGCGCAGGAGTCCGGCCACGCGGGCCGCACACTCAATGACGTGGGACAGCGCGCCTTACGCGTCGGGAAGCGAATCCATCACGAAACCGCAATCGACCGGCACGGTTCGTCAATCGTCTCGGTCGCCCTGTCCGAGGCGAGACGTCACCTCGGGGAGGCGGCTCCACAACGGGCCGTCGTCATTGGTGCTGGAGCAATGAGTTCCCTGGCTGTGGCCACGCTGCGCGACCAAGGTTGCCAGGAGATCTGGGTAGCGAGTCGAACTTTGGATTCGGCTCGGAGATTGGCCGAGTCGCACGGCGTACAAGCCATCACCCTGAGCGCTGTCGACGACTATTTGACCCAGGCAGACCTCGTGGTTACCGCCACCGGAGCGAATGGGTTGATGGTGACCTATGACCAGGTAGAGCGGGCGATCCAAGAGCGCGCGGGCAGCCGCCGCGACCCATCGTTTGCGGTGGTCGACCTGGCGCTACCTCACGACACGGATCCCTTGTGTGCCCAGTTGCCAGGCGTCGTCCGGATTGACTTGTCGTCCCTGGCTGACGCACCTGACGCCCGCCCGTCGCAGGAGGCCTACGAACAGGCCCGCGCCATCGTCGAACGCGAGGTGTCGGACTTCTTGGCCGAGTCAGCAGCCCAACGGGTCGAACCGGTGGTGGTGTCGCTGCGGGCTAAGGCCGACGAAGTTGTTCAGCAAGAGATCGACCGGTTGCGCCTGAAACTCCCGCACTTGTCGGTTGACGATCTCGAACTCGTCGCGGCGGCGCTCCGGCGCACAGTCTCGACACTGTTGCACACCCCCACCGTCCGGGTTAAGCAACTCGCGGCCGACCCCGACGGCGAGCGGTACGCAGAAGCCCTACATGCCCTCTTCGATCTTGATAACGAATCGATCGAGGCGATATGGCAAGCCCGTTCCGGGCGGTCCTGACTCGATGACGCCGGAAGCCTCGTCGATTCGTCGGACACCAGCTCGGCCGATTCGCATCGCCACTCGGGCTAGTGCTCTGGCCCGCACCCAGTCGCAGTGGGTGGCCGATGCGATCACCGCTCGCTCCGGACTGCCATGCGAACTTGTCACCGTGACAACCCAAGGTGATATCGATCAGCGCGCATTGTCGTCGATCGGCGGAGTCGGGGTGTTCGTTGCCCGTGTGCGCGAGGCCGTCATCTCGGGCGAGGCTGACCTGGCCGTGCATTCGTTCAAGGACTTGCCAACCGCGCCAGCCCCTGGACTGGCCGTGGTGTGCGTGCCCACGCGAGAGGATCCCCGGGACGCCCTCTGCGCCAAACCCGGTGTGACCTTGGTCAACCTTCCCCCCAATTCACGGGTCGGAACCGGGTCCCCACGCAGAATTGCCCAAATACGTCGCATTCGTCCGGATTTGGTGATGCGGGAGATCCGGGGTAACGTCGATACACGGCTGGCCCGAGTCACCGACGGAGATCTCGATGCGGTGGTTCTGGCGGCAGCCGGGCTCAACCGGCTCGGCCGAGCAACAGCGATAAGTTCGATCCTCTCGGATGAACTGATGCTCCCCGCTCCCGGTCAAGGCGCCTTGGCGATTGAAGCGGACGAGAGGCATGCCAGTGATCTGCGTCAGTGGCATCCACAGCTGGCGGAGGCTCTGTTCGGGCTCGATCACTGGTCGACCAGGACGGCAGTCGCTGCTGAGAGGGCACTCCTGCGCCATCTCGAGGCAGGATGCACCGCCCCGGTCGGAGCATGGGGGCGGATTGTCGACGGTCAAAGGTTGACCCTCGAAGCGGTGGTGGCGGCCACCGACGGATCCATCAGCGTGAGGGACACACTGGTGGGTGGGGTCGATCACCCCGAACAACTCGGAGTGGCCTTGGCCGCCCGACTACTTGATCAAGGCGGGGCAGACATGATTGGGGAGAGTAAGACGTGACAAAGCAAACTGCATCCGCACGCAAGGCGGGACAGGCGACCGGTTCGATCGCGCTCATTGCGGCGGGTCCCGGGAATCCAGACTTGTTCACCGTCCGAGCCGACGGGCTCGCCCGCGCCGCCGACGTCGTCATCCCTGACCTCGCGGTGGCAGGACTAGCAGGCCACGTGGCACCCAATGCCGAAATCGTCGCCGTGACGGATGAGAATGGCCTGCCGCTCGATCGGCCAGCCCGGGCCAAGCTTGCCGTGGAACACGCCAAGGCGGGTCGCAAGGTCGTGCGGCTATTCGCTGGCGACCCCCTCGTGGAGGGAACGATGGCGGTGGAACTGGCCGTCATCACACGCACCAAAGTGCCATTCGAAGTCGTTCCCGGTGTCAGCATCGTCGACGGCGCAGCCGCCTATGTTGGCGTGCCCCCGGTATTTGGCAAGGCTGAAGAGGTGCGGTTCGTCGACATCGAGTCGGTCGAAGACTGGTCTGAGTTCGCCGACCAACGCTTGACCCTGATTGTGCGCAACGCCGCAGATCGGGCAGTCGAACTCGCCAAGGCGCTCATCGCAGCTGGCCGCAAGCCCGACACTCCGATCGCGGTTACGCGCGGAGCGACCACGGTTGAACAACGCACTATCGAGGCGACGCTTGCCGACATCGGACCAGCTGTAAAAGCAGCCAAGCAGGCGGGGCCCGGGCTGGTGATCGTGGGTGAGAATGTTGCTCAGCGATCGAAGTTTTCTTGGTTTGAAACCAAGCCTCTGTTCGGATGGCGCATATTGGTGCCGCGGACCAGGGAGCAGTCGCGGGCGGTCGTTGAACAGCTGCGCGGATACGGTGCGATCCCAGTAGAGGTTCCAACCATCTCGGTGGAGCCCCCGCGAACCCCTCAGCAGATGGACCGGGCGATCCAAGGAATGGTGTCCGGGAGATACCAATGGGTGGGCTTCACCAGCGTCAACGCGGTCAAGGCAATTCGCGAGAAGTTCGACGAATACGGGCTGGACGCACGGGCCATGGCAGGCCTGAAGATTGCCTCCGTCGTGTACCCAACGGCTGACTCGCTCGACGAGTTCGGCGTGCGTCCGGACCTCGTACAGACATAAGACAAGTCGAACACCGGATTGCTAGCCGAATGGCCTGCATACGATCCGGACTTCGATCCGATCGACCGGGTGTTCCTGCCGCGGGCTGACATCGCGACGGAGGCACTGACGGCCGGTCTGGAGAAGATGGGCTGGCAAGTGGACGACATCGTCGCGTACCGCACAGTTCGGGCCTCGCCACCGCCCGCTGAGATCCGTGAAGCGATCAAGACCGGTGGCTTTGACGCCGTGATGTTCACATCGTCGAGTACCGTTCGCAACCTGGTCGGAATTGCTGGCAAGCCTCATGCGTGCACGATCGTTGCATGTATCGGTCCCCAAACGGCAGCCACTGCCGGCGAACACGGGCTTCGAGTCGATGTGCTCGCTGAAACTCCCAGCGTTGAACTCTTGGCCGAGCAACTCGCCGAGCACGGTGCCCAGCTACGCGAAGATGCCGCCGATCGTGGCGAACTCGGTTGGCGCCCCTCCCGCAAGCGGCCTGGGGCCCGGCGGCGGACCGCGAGCAAGCCCACTGGCTGACCGTCCCGAGCAGCCCGGTCGCGGCGATAGGCACTCGGGCAGGAAAGAGGTGTGACGGATGACTGACCACGAGCCCCACCCCCAACGGCCGCGGCGCCTGCGCACGACAGCTGCCATGCGCCGCTTGGTCGCGGAAAACCGGCTCGCGCCGGCCGATCTCGTGCTACCGGTGTTCTACCGGCAGGGGCTGACCGCCGCGCGGGAGATCCCTTCTATGCCCGGAGTGCTTCAGCACGACCTCGACTCGCTGCGAGCACATTGTGCCGAGGCAGTAGAAGCCGGTTGTGGCGGCATCATGGTGTTCGCCGTCCCGGCCGAACGCGACGAACGAGGATCAGCGGCAACCGATCCCGAAGGCCCCCTGGCGCAGGCCGTATCAGTCCTGGCCAGCGACCTAGGAGATCGAACCGTCCTGATGGCGGACTTGTGTCTCGACGAGTTCACATCGCACGGCCACTGTGGGGTTCTCGATGAGCGGAGTCGAGTCGACAATGATGCCACCTTGGACACCTACGGGCGGATGGCCGTTGTGCTCGGGCAAGCTGGGGCACACGTCTTGGGCACCAGCGGAATGATGGATGGCCAAGTCGGTGCGGTGCGATCGGCCCTCGACCGCGAAGGCTTGATCGAAACGGCGGTTCTGGCGTACGCCGCCAAGTACGCCTCAGCTTTCTACGGGCCGTTTCGGGACGCGGTGGAGTCGGCCCTCTCGTCA
>CBFGTA010000081.1:0-10376 GCA_965651595.1 uncultured bacterium
CAGTCTGAACTCGAGCTACGCAAGAAGGTTGAACGGGCCAAGGGACTAGTCCAAGAACAACTCGGCCTCAGCGAGACTGACGCCTTTCGTTGGCTACAGAAGTCCGCGATGGATCGACGCCTGTCGATGTCAGCCGTTTGCGACGCGGTCATTGCCGGCTTGCGCTGAGTCGGCATTTTCACCGGAGTCGCCGTCGGCAGGAGGAGCTTGCCTCATCGCGCAGGTCAACCGTGCCGTGCAGACCCTCCGACCAGCGTCATCGGCGACGACAATCTCCCAAGTAGCCAGAGTCCTGCCCAGGGAAATGGGGGTAGCGGTAGCGGTAACGGAGCCGTCGCGAACGGCCCGGTGGTGGGAGCACGACAACTCAATCCCGACCGGAAGCCTGCCAATCGCAGCCCCGTGCATGGCGGACCCAATCGACCCGACAGACTCAGCTAATACAGCCGACGCGCCCCCGTGCAGGAGCCCGTAGGGCTGGGTATTCCCGGCCACCGGCATACGGGCAACAACCCGATCGACCGAGGCCTCGACGATAGTGATGTCCATCCGCTCGAGCAGAGTCCCCGCAGACACGGCGTTCATTTGTTCCCCCATGTACTGCGGATCCATCTCCTCTTGGCTCATGACTTCAGCATAGGATCGGGCAGGTGACCAGCGACAACCGCCGTCCGGTGCTCCTGCTGATAGACGGGCATTCGATGGCGTACCGCGCGTTCTTCGCGCTGCCGGTAGAAAATTTCACCACCTCCTCGGGGCAAGTGACGAACGCGGTGCACGGGTTCACGTCGATGCTCATCAACGTGGTCAGAGACGAACGGCCCACCGCGCTGGCAGTTGCCTTTGACGTGAGTCGCCGCAGTTTCCGAACTGAGCGATTCCCCGACTACAAGGCGAACCGATCCGCAAGCCCTCCGGAGTTCTCGGGGCAGGTTGACCTGATCCAAGAAGTGCTGACTGCGCTGAGCATTCCCTTCGCGGCGATCGAGGGATTCGAGGCCGACGATGTGATTGCCACCCTCGCCACCGAGGCGCAAGACGACGGTTACGACGTGCTCATTCTGACCGGCGACCGGGACGCCTTCCAACTCGTCAACGATCGAGTCACCGTGCTGTATCCGAAGCGGGGTGTGGCGGACCTGGTCCGTTTCACTCCGGCCGCGGTCAAAGAAAAATACGGCCTCGACCCCGAACAGTACCCCGACTTTGCGGCACTGCGCGGGGACCCGTCGGACAACCTGCCGGGCATCCCGGGCGTGGGGGAGAAGACCGCCACGAAATGGATCAACCAGTACGGTTCTTTGGCGTCCCTGCTTGAGCGGTCCGCCGAAGTCGGTGGCAAAGTGGGCGAATCGTTGAGGGATAACCTCGATCAGGTGCGTAGGAACCGTGAGCTGACCGAGCTGGTGCGTGATGCGCCGGTCGCGATGACTGTCGATTCACTGGTCCGTCAAGAACCGCAGCCCGAGGCCGTCGACTCAATCTTCTCGATGTTGGAGTTCCGCGTCCTGCGCGACCGGGTAGGTGAAGTGTTCGGCGGTCCGGGAGGTGCCGCCCCGGGCAGTGACACTGCGGTCGACATCATCCCGATCACCTCCACCCACGAGTGGCAAGCGTTTCTGGACGATCGATCCGCCTCTGGCTGGGCGATCGCTTGGACCGGCAGACGCCGCTTCGGAAGTCAGACGATCGACGAGATAGCCGTGGCTGGCTGGGACTGTCCCGGCGTCGCTTGGATTGACTGGGCGTCGGCCACCCCCGACCTCCAGGAGGCGGTGTGGCAGTTCTTGGCCAATTCTGACTGCCCCAAGTCAGGGCACAACCTCAAATCCCTGGCCCTGGCTGCGGTGGGTGCGGGCCGTTCCGTCGACGGATTGGCCTGTGACACCGAATTGGCCGCCTACCTACTCGATCCCGGGGTAAGACACCTGGGGCTTGCCGACATTGCCGCCCGCTACCTCGGTCGCACCATCACGGCCGAAAGCCCGGCAGAGCAGTTGTCCCTAGTGGCCGACCCGGCCCCCGACGGTCGTAACGTGGCCACGCAGGCTGCAGCCGTCGCCGAGTTGTCTCCGGTCCTGCTCCGCGAAGTCGCCGACCATGGTGTCCATGACCTGCTCGTGGCCGTCGAAATCCCGCTCACTGTGCTGTTGGCGCGGATGGAGTCGGTGGGTATCGCGGTCGACGTGTCGAGACTCACTGCAGTTGCCGCCGACCTTGGGACGCGGATCGCCGACTACGTGAGCGAAGCTCACGAACTCGCGGGCCGCGAGTTTTCGCTCGGTTCGCCGAAGCAACTCCAAGAGATTCTCTTCGGCGAGAGGGGGTTGCCTAAGACGAAGAAGATCAAGACTGGTTACACCACCGATGCTGAGGCTCTGCGATGGCTCAGCGAAGTGGCCGATGACCCATTGCCAACCGTGCTGCTGGCGTGGAGAGAAGTAACGAAACTGCGTCAGGCAGTCGATGGACTTCTGCCGCTGGTGGCTCGAGATGGACGTATCCATACCACTTTCGGGCAGACGGTGGCTGCGACCGGTCGGTTGTCGAGTTCCGACCCAAACTTGCAGAATATCCCAGTCCGGACGGCAGACGGGCGCAAGATTCGATCCGCATTTGTTGCTCAAGAGCCGTTCGGGTCGATCATGACCGCCGACTATGCGCAGATCGAGCTGCGGCTCATGGCTCACATGTCTGGCGACAGGCGGTTGATCGAGACCTTTCAGGCTGGCGAAGACCTGCATTCGACGATGGCCGTCGAGGTGTTCGGCCATGCCGACCCGGAGACTCGGCGGCGGATCAAAGCGATGTCATATGGCCTGGCGTACGGCTTGAGCGCTTACGGCCTGAGTCAGCAGCTAGACATCTCGGCTACTGAAGCTGCCGCTTTGATGGAACGGTATTTCGACCGTTTCGGGGGAGTGCGTGATTTCCTCGAGCAGGCTGTGGAAGACGCGCGGCAATCCGGCTACACGACCACTATCATGGGCCGCCGCCGCTACCTGCCCGATCTGAACAGCTCCAACCGGCAACGCCGTGAGATGGCCGAAAGGATGGCGCTGAATGCTCCCATTCAAGGTTCTGCCGCCGACCTCGTGAAAGTCGCCATGCTGCGGGTGGATCAACGTCTGACCCAGGCCCGGCTCCGCAGCCGTCTACTCCTGCAAGTGCATGACGAACTGGTGCTCGAAGTTATGGACGACGAACGCGAAGCCGTCGTTGAGTTGACGCGGGAGACGATGGAGAGCGCTGGGGACCTTTCCGTTCCCCTCGGCGTCAGCATCGGAGTCGGACCTAACTGGGACGAGGCAGCGCATTGATTCCAGGAATGCGCCGGATCGTGGGCCACTGGAGGGCTCCCGCGATGGTGATGACCTGCCTGGCCCTCGTAGTAGCCTGTGCCACGCCTTCCCAGGAGGAGGCCGTTGCGTTATCGGCCTGCACGCCACAGGTGTGTGACCGCCAGATCGGTAACGTTTCTGTCTCGATTGTTACACCAGCGGAATTTAACGGCACGCTCGTTGTGTACGTACCCGGCTACCAAGCCGAACAGCGCGAGCCCGAAGCTATCAACGAATCCACACCCGATTCGGGCGGCATGTCAACATTGGCCACAGCGGTATCGAGCGAACTGCTCGCCCGTGGCTACGCGGTGATGCAAGCTCAAGGCGCGCCCGGGTGGTCCGTCGCCGGGATCAACGAATCCCTCGACGACGCGGTAGAGCATTTTCGCAACAACCTCGGAACACCTTCCCGAGTGATCGTTTCCGGCGATTCGATGGGTGGGCTGGTCGCGACCCTGGCGGCTGAGAGCCCCGCAGAATGGGCGGACGCAGGTGTGGCGTTGTGTGCCCCCGTGGCAGGAGTGCTCGACAACTTTGACCTGGCCCTCGACGTCATGCTCGGGATCAACGTGTTGCTCGACCAGCAGCTCGTTCTCGACGACTATCAGGACGTCGAGCAGGCGCGGCGGGCCGCGAACCAGGCGCAAAGCGCGGTCGTGCGCGCCGGGCTCGGATCCGCTCGTGCGGAACTCGCGTACCTCGCTGCGGTCACCGATGCGCCCACCAAGACGCGGACTCAAGATGGTGCCACAGACTTCTCGCAGCTGCTCGCGATAGGTGAGGGGCTCATCGGGGCGATTCAATTTTCGACTGTTGCGCGCTACGACATCGAACAACAGGTCGGTGGCCCCTTCTCACAATCGGGTCGCGAACCGTTTGGCGAACGGGTGACACCTGACGTTCAGCGGCGTATCAACGCCATCGCTGGTGACTCCCGCGCGTTCGAGCGATTCTCGCGGGCGATGGACGCCGCGGCTCCCGTCCGCGCCGACGCAACGGCGCGCGAACGGGCCACGACTTTGGTGGGCCAACCAACCGGGCAACTAACTTCGCCACTCGTGACTGCACACACAGCTGACGACTCGGTGGCCATTGTGCAGAACCACAGCGTGTACCGCGACCGAGTGGCACGCGCAGGTGTGTTGGACCGGTTGACTGCGGCGTATTCGGTTCCGCCGCAGACATATGAGGAGGCACCCTTTGGGGCTGGTCACTGCAACTTCCCGGTCGCGAGCCGGGTCGCCCTTGTGGAGCTGACGGAAGCTGTTCTGGACCAGGGAACACCGGCCACAGCCGATACCATCGAGACGATCCTACCCGCCAACGAGGGCTGGGACGTCGGCTTCGTTCCAGGTCCATGGCCCCGGTAGGCCTAGCCTCATCTGGGCAAGCAACCCACCAGGGGCCTAGGAGCGCCTAGTTGGCAGCAACCCTTGTACGACGCTGCGGGACCGCAAAGATCGCGGTAGGTACTCGACGGTCGACTTCCGGGCCGCCACGAGCTCAGCCACTTTGGCGGCCAAGTGCCGACTCGGCACGTCCGGCCGAAAGTAGATCGACGACATGTTGACCGGGGACTTCCGACACGTTTGACGCATTGCTTCCCAAGCCTCCGACAAGCCCAGACGACTGACGGTGGCGGGCCAAGCGGCTGCGCCTGGGTCGGGTGGGATGTTCATCAGACCGACGAAGTGGCCGTGCCCCTGCGTTCGCATTCGTGCGATGAACTCCGCCGACAAGGTAGCCGGCGCCAAGAACTGTTCCACCCCAGTGGTGAAGACGGATTCAGAGTTCCAGTCGGTGGGGAATGCTGCATCAACGTTGCTGAAATCTGCAATGGCGACATCCAGATCGCTGTCCGAAAAGGCTGTGTCGATCACTTCCTGCCACATGCTGGGAGCGCCGCGGTCGTAGGCGATCACCTCGGTAGCGACGGTGGGGGAGAAAGGCCCTTCGCCAGTTTCGAACTGTGCGAGCCGTTGACGTGGAGCTGCGATCACACACGACGTGAGACGCGGGTTCATGAGACCGGCCGACAATCGCAGCAGGCGTGTTGGACTGTCTCCGACGAGCACCACTTTCTGCGGTCGACCCGTCCCGTCTAGCACAGCGACAACCTCCGCGAGAGGTCGGATCGGAACACGCCCCGGGGATCGAGTTGGGATCGGCGGGCGCGCCACTGGGGTAGGTCAGGGTAGATCGCCCAGGCTAGTTCGGGATTCATGCGACTGTCATGCGCCAAGCCGACAGATCCACCGGCCTCAGTAACGACACCGTCCACTTCGTCCAAAGTCGAAGCACAGTGCGGCGAACGACTGTCCAGGTCGACACTGATCGCCCACCCGTCACTGCCCGGATTGAGGACGCCCTGCCGACTGCGAGTCGCTCGGCTCAGCGTCGCGGACTCTGCTCCTGGCATTCCCGACAACAGTTCGACTACCTTTGTGAGTGCATCTGTCGCCAAGGTCGGAACGCTGCACTCATATCGGATCGTGCCGTCTGGGGTGAAAAGTCCGTGCCCCCACGCCCGTGAATCATCAATTCCAAAGAAATGAGCTAATGGGACGAGTTCGTTGTTCCGGGCAGCGGGTGAGCAGTGAAACGCGTTCGCCTGGATGGCTCGCCTGATCCACGCGCGGTTGAACGCCTTGGGAAGGAAACGGTTGCGCCGAGCGGGGTACTCGAGATCGAGTGACCCTCGTTGGCGTACCTGCGGCAAGTCGTCGAGGGTGGCCCTCCGTGCTGCATAGACCACACCTCGTCCGCTCCGGCGACCCTTGGCCGACGTGTCGAGGCGGGCATACGTCCACCGATGACTTGCCGACCGAGCTTCGAAGTTCTCCAGCACGTCCGGGAGGTCTGAACAACGGACTGAATCAACCAGCATCCAAGCAGTTGTGATCGGTTCGACCCGAACGGTCGCGGCGACAATCACCCCGGAAAGTCCCAGCCCGCCGATTACACAAGCGAACTGAGCGCGAACGTCGGGATCCGGATGGGTCGCGGAGAGTTCCCGATGCGCTCCTTGACCATCAACGAGCAGAATCGACTCCACGCAGTCGGAGAAGCGGTTGTCGACGAGCGACGCGAACGAGTAGGAATCCTGAGCGATCGCACCGCCGATCGTCGAACTGGCGCTGCGCGCGAGCAACGGAAGGCTCCAGCCGGCGTGGGAGAGTTCCCGTGACACCACCCCGAAACTCGCTCCACCGAGGACGACAGCGGTCCGGCTCTGCCAGTCAACTGACAGCACGCCCCGGCCATCGACGTCGGCTGCCGGAGCCAACGTCACCCCACCTGATACGCGGGCCGCATCCCCGAGTGACGTGTACCCGCCGCGCGGAACGACGCCCCGAGCGATCGCGCCAGCGGTGAGGGAGACGAGAGCGCGCGACGTGGAGTCGGCGACCGCCGCCAGCAGACTGCTAGGCGGACGGTCCAGGGTCGTTGCCCGGACGGACGCGGTCGATGAGTTCATGGGGCTCCTGGGCGGTCGGGGACGTTCGTCGGGCGGCGACAAGTTCGCGCACCAATTCAATGATTCCCAGCGCACAAACGGAAACCGCCACGCTGAGAACACTCAAAATGATTGCCAGTATCCCGTCGTGATTGATCCACACGATGCCAGCTAGGGCGGCGCAGGCAATCCAGGGCACAACCGCCGCTACCCGAGACTTCTTGGCGAGCTGGCTATACAGGAGGAACTGGGCCAGAGCAAACACCGAACCGGTTGCGGCGAACAGCCAGGCGTAGCTAGCCAGGGCGGCATATGCCGACCCTCCCACCAGCGACACCACCACAGAGGGGAGCACGTACACCCCGGCAGTCGCAATCACACCGATCACCACGACTGCGCCGGCGGCGAGCAACAGCGTTGCTTCCCGCCGGTGGTCGCTTAGACGCGGGTACGTCACGGTGGCAACGAAATAGGGTAGCCAGAACGTCACTTTCGCCACGACGGCCCCGGCTGCGTAGATGCCCGCATCCTCGGCACTGAGGAAATGGCGAGCCAGGAGCACATCCATGTTGGTCAGGGTGAACAGTCCGATCAATGCCAGGGTGGCCGCCCCAATTTCTCGGCCGAGACCGTCGAGACGCAGGGGCAATCCAGCTGCATCCGAACGCACCGCCAGCCAACCGAGCAGTCCGGCCACCCATGCGCCGATCATCATTCCGACTAGTGCCGATGTCACCGTCGGGGTGATCAGCAACGCCCCGATTCCACCCACGGCCCTGCCCACTCCGTTGAGGGCGCCCGTGTAGGCGAGCTTGTGGGCGTTCTCGTAGCCCTGTGCAATGCCGATGGATGCACCGAGTGCGGTGAGGGGAAACAGGCTGGCGGCAATCAAGAGGACTGGAAGCCACGAATCGAGATGTAGCAGCCACGACAAGCCGGGCGTGAGTAGCAGAGCCACCACCAAGGCTACCGCCCCGGCGATCAGGCCCGTGCGCACTGCGCGAGCAGCCACGCGCGGCTGGTCCGAATGCAGCGCGATGGTTAGCCGGCGGGCCACGACTGCTTGCAACCCGAGTGCCAGCACGTTACCGAGCAGGACCAGGGCGAGCATGGAGGCAAAGATCGAGTAGTCGGCCGGACCCAGAATACGTGCACCCACCAGGCTGAGCAGGTAGGCAGCGACTTGACCGATCGCGAGCCCGACGGCGACGATGATGGCGCCTTGCACGATCGCGCCACGAGCGCTCGCCCCAGAAGTCGTTGAAGTCGCCATCAGGGCGACCCTAGCAACCGGTAGGAGGACCGTTGGTGTTTCGTGCCCGAGAAATGGCGGGAGCCGGTCTTGCCTGGAACTGTGGGTGCGGTAACATGGGACGTTGCGTTGAGTTGTCAGGCCTCGGCAGGGGTAGGTCTGGCAGTCGCTATGGCGGTCCGAACATTTCACTCGGTTCACCCGGCGGCGCCTCACGTCACACAACCACTGAAATCACTGTCCGTCTCGGAGCCCACTACTACATGACCACCACCGATCTCACCGCAGCTGAAGCCACTGTCCCGGCCATCGCCATCAACGACATTGGCGACGAAGCTGCTCTCCTCGCCGCAATCGACCAAACCATCAAGTACTTCAACGATGGCGACATCGTGGAAGGCACCATCGTGAAGGTCGACCGCGATGAAGTTCTTCTCGACATTGGCTACAAGACTGAGGGTGTTATTCCCAGTCGGGAACTCAGCATCAAGCACGATGTGGACCCGCAGGAAGTTGTTGCCGTCGGCGATTCGGTAGAAGCGCTAGTACTGCAGAAGGAAGACAAAGACGGCCGCCTCATCTTGTCGAAGAAGCGCGCCCAGTACGAGCGCGCCTGGGGGCAGATCGAGCAGATCAAAGAAGCGGATGGGGTGGTTAAGGGCACCGTCATTGAGGTTGTCAAGGGCGGACTCATTCTCGACATCGGGCTGCGCGGATTCCTGCCAGCTTCGTTGGTAGAGATGCGGCGGGTTCGCGAGCTACAGCCGTACGTCGGGGCTGAGATCGAGGCCAAAATCATCGAGCTCGACAAAAATCGCAACAACGTGGTTCTGAGCCGCCGTGCCTGGCTGGAACAGACTCAGTCGCAAGTTCGTTCAGACTTCCTCAATCAGCTCGAGCGCGGTCAGGTGCGAACGGGTGTCGTCAGTTCGATCGTTAACTTCGGTGCTTTCGTGGATCTCGGCGGCGTTGACGGACTCGTGCACGTGTCCGAGTTGTCATGGAAGCACATCGACCATCCCACCGAGGTTGTCGAAGTGGGTCAGGAAGTCACCGTCGAGGTTCTCGACGTCGATATGGACCGCGAGCGCGTTTCCCTGTCTCTGAAGTCGACTCAAGAAGATCCGTGGCAGCACTTCGCCCGCACTCACCAGATGGGTCAGGTTGTTCCGGGGCGCGTCACGAAGCTGGTGCCGTTCGGTGCCTTCGTGCGCGTAGAAGACGGAATCGAAGGGCTCGTTCATATCTCCGAGTTGGCCGAACGCCATGTAGAAATGCCCGAGCAGGTCGTCACGGTCGAAGACGAGATCTTCGTGAAGGTGATCGACATTGACCTCGAACGGCGTCGCATTTCGCTTTCGCTGAAGCAGGCGAATGACTCCGGCGATACCCACGACGAATTCGACCCCTACCTGTACGGCATGCCTGCCTCCTATGACGATGCTGGCGCCTACATCGGCCCCGAGGGCTTCGATCCCAACACAGGTGAGTGGAAAGAAGGCTTCGAGGACCAGCGGTCCGAGTGGGAGCAACAGTACAACGATGCCTACGAACGCTGGTTGCAGCACAAGAAGCAGGTAGATGAGGCCAAGCGCGAGGAAGACCAAGCTGCGAGCACCGAAAGCACCCCGCGTGACGGTGGCGACGATGCCTCGAACCGCGGTTCCCTCGACAGCGACGCCAACGAGGCGCTGGCAGCTCTCCGCGACCAACTCGCCGGGGGCGATTCGTCCACCGATTCGTCTACCGAATAGGTCCCAGCGACCGATCCAGCCGGAGGGAGAGAACCCGACGGCTCGGAGAGACTTTTCCTGCGTAGAGTGTCCTCATGCAACGCGCATGCCCCCTGGTCGGGCTGACTGGCGGTATCGGTACCGGCAAGAGCACGGTCGCCGCCTTGATGGCCGACCAGGGAGCAATCGTTGTAGATGCCGATGCGGTAGCCCGGGAGGTCGTGGCTCGCGGTAGTGATGGTCTCGCACGCCTGGTCGAGGAGTTTGGTTCCCAGATTCTTCAACCCGATGGTTCGCTAGACCGCGCGCAACTCGCTGCTGAAACCTTCGGTGATCCAGCTAAGCTCGCTGTCCTGAACGCAGTGACGCACCCCCTAATCGGCCGACGATCGGCCGAGGCGATAGCTGCCATTCCGGCAGACCGGATCGGAGTGTATGACGTCGCCTTGCTGATCGAGAACAACCTGCACCAGGTCTGCGATCGGGTCGTTGTGGTGACCTGCCCGCTCGATGTTCGCCTGGAACGCTTGGAGCGGCGTGGCGTTGTTCGGGAAGACGGCTGCCCAGTGGCGTAAGGAGAATTCGGAGTT
>CBFGTA010000082.1:0-10320 GCA_965651595.1 uncultured bacterium
TTTCCCAAGGACTTCCCTGGACGGTCTCCGGTTAGGAATCCCCTCATCACCCAACTCGCAGGCCTCTGTGAGCCTGGCCGGTTCGAAGCCGAGGTAGACCTCATGGAAAAGGTCAGAAAGGACAGCCACGACTCGAACCAACAGGCCATCGATTTGCTCGGCGGTGGCTCCGAGTGGGAACACTGGCTGGGCCAAGAAGTCAGCGGCGTACAAGATCCTGACCGCACACGTTTGTCAACGACACGCGTGATGGAACTCATCGTCGCCACATCGCACCCCAGCGGCCCCGTCGACTGGGGCCAGCCCGACGGAATACCTGCGCACGTCAGAGAGAAGGTCGTGGCCCGGAGGCTCCAGAAGCAGTCAGCGCTACCACCAGTCGCCTCGCCCCCTCCGAGCATGTCGCGCCGCATCGCCAGAAAAGCCCGCGCCTTGCTGGGACGCCCGCGTCCTGCGGCCAACAACACCAACCCAGCTACCGTCGAGTCCAGATCAGCTACCGCCGGGCCGGAACCGCGCTAATGGCAGCAGGCACACCCACGGTCGAGCAGTTGCGCCGAAACGCCTACCGAGCTAAGCGCCGCCTGTTCAACGTGCCGCAACGCTTCCGGGTCATGCGAGCTGAGAAGGCAGCGCTCCGTTCTGGGATCTACGGGTCGGCGACCAACTCGCCACCCTGGGATGCGGCAATCTTCTACGCTGGCAAACCGGATCTCGACTACCAGGTTCGCCAGTGGCTCACACCGTTCGCAGATCTGGCTCCAGAGGTCACCACCGGAGTCATTGCTGCGGACGCGATGACGGCCCTCAGACTGGCCGAACTTGGAACGCTACCTGTGTTGTGGTGTCCCGATGGCGTTGCAATCAACGAGGTCATCGACGGCAGCCCACTCAAAGTGTTGTTCTACGTCAACAACATGATGGCCAACTGGGAACCCTTAGCACGACTAGATCTGGCCCACGTCGCCCTCGGGCATGGCGAGTCCGACAAGGGCGCGTCGACCTCGGGTAACTTCAAGAGTTACGACTATCTATTTGCTACTGGAGAAGCCGCCTTAAGGCGATTTGCTGCGGGTGTTGCCGGGATCGACTGGCGACGACAGGTGATCGTTGCGGGCCGACCACAAATTGATTTTGCCCCCACTCCCCCACCCCTGGTCAGAGACGACCGGATAAAGGTCCTGTACGCCCCCACTTGGGAGGGCGACAAACCTTCCGGCGCATATAGTTCGCTCGCCTCGCACGGAGTCGCGATTGCCCGCGCAATCACTAGCAACGACAGCATGCGCCTGGTATTTCGGCCCCATCCACTAGCTGGCTCCAAGGATCCGCAGGTCCACGAGGCACGCCAAACGATTGAACGGGTGATTCGTGAAGCCAACGCAGTTGACCCGATGGCTCACCACGTCCATGACACATCACCAACTTTTGGTTGGCATATGAAGTGCCTTGATGTGTGCATCGGAGATATCTCTTCCGTTGTCTACGACTGGGCGGCATCTCGTAAACCACTCATCATTACTAGGCCAACCGCTGCTGAGGTTGTGATTCCGGAAGACGGATTCGCAGCAGCCCTGCCGTTGCTGCCTCCTGGAGAGATAGGGCAACTCGCCACTCAAATCCATGACTACCGCACCAACGGCATGCCTGCCATCTACGACGAACTCGTTACTTATTACCTCGGGGCGACCGAACCTGGTGAATCCCGAAACAGATTCGGTGAAGCCGTCTCTAGAGTCTTGACATCCGCATCCGAACTGACCAGGCAGGAGAAAGCCGCAGCCGCAGCCGCGGCCACCACTGGCACCAGAACGTCTGCCAATCCGAGGAAAAGGAGGCAGTCGCAGCGAGGCCCGCGCTTGAGTCACTCGCTCCGCACGAGGGCCGCTGCTTTAGCCGAGGAGGCGGTCCGTCCCGGAAGCCTCGATGCGATTGTCTACGTCGGAAAATCACCGGATGAATGGGATGCTGTCGAGCAGGCGCGGGCCGTACTGGAAGGACTAGCCGGAATCGGCCGCGTCGGCATCGTATGTCGGCTCGCCTCGACTGTGGTTCAAGGGGAGAACAGGGCTCCCGCGGCCACCTACTTGGCCCAAACGATCGGCGATCTCGAGGTATGCATTGCTGGATCCGACGCACGATACGCCTTCTACCTCAATGATTCGACGTGGAACATGCATGGGTTGGCCTCGCAATCAGTGGCCCACGTCCTGTTGATGGATGTTCCTCGACAGTCGCTGCCTATCACCCACAATTTGGTGGCTTACGACGCAATCGTTGTGGGCTCCGAAGAACGCAAGCGGGATGTCCTCAACGCTCTTCCAGCCCTGCCGGTCGAACGAGTCATCGTCGCTGAACTCAACCGTAGCGATCGCGGCGCCATTC
Source organism: uncultured bacterium (assembly GCA_965651595.1). GTDB lineage: Bacteria > Actinomycetota > Actinomycetes > S36-B12 > UBA10799 > CBFGTA01. The sequence continues at coordinate 2,386 of CBFGTA010000082.1, forward strand.
ACGAATCTCTGCAGAGCATTCTGACGGCCATAGACCAGCTAGTGAATGCTAACGGCCAGCGGCTGGACAACATCAAAAGCCGCGTGGCTTCCCTGCCCCTGGGGTCGTCGCTGGCAGATGTGCCAAGCTAGTCAAATCCAGGCGTTATCCGCGCTCGCATGCTCGGAGCATTCCGTTCAACTACCGCCACCGTCGGTCTGCCGCCGTACCCCGAACAGTCAGCGACGACACCACCCATCTGCTGACGGCTTCACCACGTATCGCCACGATCGACACCTGGTAACGGGTGCGGTAGATCTGAGTCGGGATGAATACGCGGTTCCTCCCACCAGTGACCTGCTTGAACCGCATCTTCGACCACTTGGTTCCACCCCCTCCGACGTGGCGCCAACCTATTCGATAGCGGGACGGTTGGAAGCCGCTGATCGGTGGCCTCCACCGGGCCACTAGTCCACTGCCGCGCGGCTTGTTGACTGATCGCAGCTGCAAGGCCCGAGGCGGGCTGACTGCGGGCGATGCTGTCCAACAAGTGACCGAATCGTTGCTCACCGTGGTTTCGTGCTGAACAAAGGAATTCCAACTCGATAGCCCGGCAGCATGTGGGTAGGTGAGTCGCTGGCCCGCCGAGCACGCCCGTAGCTGCCCGGGGTCAACGCCGTCGGCGACCGGGAACGGGCCCGTGTTCGAGACCGCAAAATGCAAGGTTCGTCGCGCGCATGTTGAACTACCCACTGTTCCGAGTTCCGTGTGCGGCCCGACCCACTGTCCGTTTCTGACCGAAATTTCGGTGAAATGGACGTATCTGCTGGTGATTCCGCCACCGTGATCGATCCACAGTCGTCCCCCGTTGCACATGGGCTGTGGTCGCTCGATCGTCACTCGACCATGACCCGCAGCGTAGACGCTGCTGCCGCGGCCGTCCAAGGAAAAATCAACCGCCCAGTAGCCATGCTTGGGTCGGCCGTTTTCCGTGCAGTTGTCTACCACGCATCCCACCCGGGCTTCCCCGCGAAAGGGCAGGAAGACCGGTCGGGAAAATCGTTGGCCAGCTGGCACTCTGCGTGGCCGGACATAGTTCGGGTCGACGGCCAGACGGCTAGCGACCGGTCGAGCCACCGACTGAGTAAGACCAGTCGACCGTGCAAATGCCTCCCCAGCCAGGAGCGTGTGCTCAGCTGTTGCGGCGCTGGCCATGGCGCTCGCTGCCAGTGCAGCAACAGCAACACTGACGGTCCACCTGTTGCCACGCATACGACTAGTGTTCCCCATTACAGTCGTCCACGACGGAGAAGCACGTGATTTGCAGTCGGCCGGGTACGGCTACATCAACAGCCGTACCTCTATGCGTTTAGAACTGCCCGAGAACTGGTAAGACTCAGGCAGACCGGAAGGGAACCATCATGGAACAGCAATCGTGGACACTTACCTCGCAGTTCGCGGGAATGCCCATTTGGGCGTGGATCGCGGTAGGGGTGGCTGTCATCGTGCTGATCATCATGCTCATCGCCTTGGCGAGCGTGAGCAAGAAGCGCTCACAGTGGGATAAGGCCTTCTACTATCGGCTAGCTGACGCCCGCTGGTTCACCGATTCGCTCACCCTGTCGATCGCCGACCGCACCAAGAGCACACCCGAGTTGGTCCGCAATTGGACTGACGGTTCACCGAGAATGGCGACGCTGTCGCAGCAACTGTACGAACTGTCGAGCAACGCTCCCACCGCCAATCGTGTCCAGCAGACGCGGGCCGTGGCGACAGCAGTTGACCGGTTGCGCGAAGCCCTCGATGCTGACGTTCGGATGCGTACCCAAGGCTACGCACCGGGACAAGACGCCATGATTGCCGAATCTGCCGTGATCGTCGCTCAGCGGCGCCGCGAACTCGATGGTGTCTTGCGCGCCTATCGCCACTAGAGACTGCGACTCACCCAGACTCGGTCAGTCACGGCCCTTGCGTTGCCTGCCGAGAGCACGAGCCGTTTCGCGAGCGGCATCGCGTTCGGCGAGCGCCTGCCGCTTGTCGTAGCGACGCCTGCCTTTGCCGATCCCGAGTTCAACTTTGGCGTATCCATCAGAGAAGTACAGCCTCAGCGGAACCAGAGAATAACCCCCCTGGTTGACCTTCACGCCGAGCTTGCGGATCTCGTCGCGGTGCAGGAGGAGTTTGCGTTTACGGCGCGGCTCGTGATTCGTCCACGTGCCAGCCGTGTACTCGGGGATGTGAATCTCACGCAACCACACTTCCGAGCCGTCTATCGTGGCGTATCCGTCCGTGATCGTGGCACGACCCGCCCGCAGGGACTTCACTTCGGTGCCCTGCAGAACAATCCCCGCTTCGATCGTGTCCTCGATGGCGTAGTCATGGCGTGCCTTGCGATTCTGCGCGATCAGGGTCACACCACGGGGACGAACCACTACCACTCCTGCCACGAGGTTCCAGCGGCGACCAGCCTACCAGCACGTTACGCGATGCTTAGAGCCTCCGAACCATCCCATCGGTTCGTGGGGAACACCGTTGACGTGGACTTCAAAGTGCAGGTGGGGTCCGGTTGAGAATCCCGTAGATCCCACGTAGCCGATTACCTGCCCCCGTGACACCCTGTGTCCAGCACCCACAGCGAATCGGGACTGATGAGCGTACATCGTCACAAGTCCATTTCCGTGGCTGATCATGGTGTGCAGGCCGTATGCCCCACCGGAGTTGGTCGATAGGACGACGCCGTCTGCGGCTGACCGAATCGGAACGCCAGACGGTGCACCCATGTCGACGCCGGTATGGCAGGAGCGGTAGCCGTAGACCGGGTGAATGCGCGGCCCGGTGCGTCCTCCGGCCGAATATCCTGGCAGCGGCCAAGACAAGACCGAGCTCGAGGACCCCGGGTTGCTAGGCGGGGCCGGAGTCGACGGTGCGCTTCCACTCCCTCCACTTCCTCCCGATTCCCGCTTCTCCTTCTTGCGTCGCTCGGCTTCGAGTCGGGCTTGCCTCTCGGCTTCGCGCCGCGCCTGTTCCGCGGCCTCCCGAGCGATTCGCCGCTGTTCTGAAACAAGCTCGGCGTACATCTGCTCGACTTCAGCTCGATGGGCGTCCGCCTTTTTCAGAGCCTTCTGGCGCTGGGCCTTCTGCACTTCCACTTCGGCCTTGGCCGCCTCCGCGTCCTGTTCAGCCTCCTGAGCCCGGGCAGCCTGCTCAACAACCTCGTTGACTGCTGACTCGAGTTGAATCCGTAACTGCTCCAGACGCTGCAGTTTGGTCTCCAACGCCAACTGGGCGCGAGCCACTGCCGCCAGGGAGTCATCGTTGCTGTGGGCTACTCGCTCAAGCGCAACCACTCGGGCAGCAAAGTCCGCTGGATCCTCGGAGTCCAGGATGATCTGCAGCTCCTCGAACCCGCTGCCGCCGCGCGCGTAGATCTGTCGGGCCATCTGGCCGATGGCCGCCCGCAGTTCGGCGATTTCCTTTTCGGCCTGCTCAATCTCGGCCTCTGTTGAGGAGATACGGCCGGTTGCCTGTTTCACCTGAGCGCGAGCCTGTTCAACAGCTGCCAAAGCGTTCTCGGAGCGTTGGTGGGCCGCATCGTACTTGGCTTGGGCTGCGGACAGCACGTCGTCAATCTTGGCCACTTCCGCCTTGACCCGGTTGACGTCCTCATTGGCGTTCGCCAAGTCGTCGTGGGCGGCATCAACTTGCCTGTCGATTTCGGATGTGCCCGAAGACGCTCCAGCCGGGTTCAGAGACAAGGCGCAGGCACTGGCTACCCCAGCAGCCGCGACCGCCGTCAACCACGGTCGAGTTCGGCGGGTGCGCGCCGCTAGTCCCCGGTGCTGGTGACTCACGAAGGGTCCTCCTCAGGACTGGGTCAACGTGCTCTCAAACTGGTGGAACCGTGGACAGATCCCCACCTTGTCTAACCGAGCGACCCACATGCATGCAGCCCGAATACAGAAATCGTGGCTGAGAAATGTCACACACAATTCACAGGAAACCGCACCCCGTCGACCGGTCAGTGCAGTTCCCGCGAGTCCTGCCCGCGGCACGCGCAGCCGTGTCTAGGGGCGCTCAGCCGCGGTGTTAGACCTTCAGATAGCGGCGAATCGCCCACAGCGCTGATGCTCCCGCCAGAACCACACCGGTCAGGAAAATGGTCACCATCACCATGATGGTGGTGTCCCATCCGACAAACGATGTGAACCGGAATGATGGTGCCAAAGTCTGATCGATGAGGAAGTACTTCTCCGCGCCTACCGCTCCAACCGCCAGCAGCCCGCCGATCGAGGCAGCAATCACGGCTTCCAAGACGAACGGCGTCATGATGTAGATGTTGCTAGCTCCCACCAGCTTCATGATTCCGGTTTCTTTTCGGCGCGCATAGGCCGCTGTCCGCATCGTGTTGACGACGAGTAGAACAGTCACGATGAGCATTGCTGCCGCCACACCGAGCGCCAAGTTCCGCAGCCAGTTGAGCAGGTTGAAGAACCGCTCCAACAGCTGCTTTTGGTCTTGAACTTGTTCGACGCCTGGCATGGTCCCCACCGCCGAAGCAACCACAGCGAAGTTCTCCGGGTTGGCCAGCTTGACCCGGAACGACTCGGGCATTGCTTCTGGAGTGACGTTCTCCAGAATGGGGGAATCAGCGAACTGTTCTTGGAAGCGTTCGTAGGCTTCTTCCTGGCTCTCGTAGTACACCTCTTGCACCTCGGGCCGCAGGCTCTCCAGGGTGGCAAGGACTGTCTCACGTTGTTCGTCCGTGATGGCCCCGTCGGGACACACCTGCGGATCGGAGGCCTTGCCGCACAAGAACACGGACACCTCCACCCGGTCGTACCAGTAGTCCTTCATCGCATCGACCTGGCCGCGCACCATGAGACCGGTGCCGAACAGGGTGAGGGACACTGCGACGGTCAAGACGACCGCGAACGTCATGGTCAAGTTGCGTCGAAGTCCGTGCCCGACTTCGCGGGCAGCTGTTGTTGTTCGGCTCATCGCTTCACCCCGCAAATCCGTAGACGCCGCGGGCCTCGTCGCGGATGATGTGACCCCCAACGAGTTCAACGACCCGTTGGCGCATTTGGTCGACGACCGCAGCATCGTGGGTGGCCATGATGACCGTAGTTCCTGATCGGTGAATCTTGTCGAGCAGGCGCATGATCCCCAGGGAAGTGTTGGGATCGAGGTTGCCGGTCGGTTCGTCGGCGATCAGGATCCGCGGATGGTTGACGAAGGCCCGAGCGATCGCGACCCGCTGCTGCTCTCCGCCGCTGAGTTGACCGGGCCGACGGTCCTTCAGGTCGAACAGGCCGACAGTCTTCAAGGCGTCTTCAACAGCTGGACGGATGTCTTTCTTCTTGGCGCCAGTCACTTCGAGGGCAAAGGCAACGTTGTGCCAGACGGTCTTCTCTGGCAGGAGCCTAAAGTCCTGAAATACGGCACCTACTTCCCGCCGGAGTCGGGGAACTTTGCGCCGCCTCATCTTGCCGATGTCGTAGTCGTTGACGACCACTCGACCTTCTGTGGGCCGTTCCTCACGAATCAGCAGGCGCAGGAAGGTGGACTTGCCTGACCCTGATGGGCCCACCAAGAAGACAAACTCTCCGTCGTCGATTGTCAGGTCGATATTCTCCAACGCTGGTTGTGCGTTGCGCCGATACCGTTTCGTCACACCTTCGAAGGAAATCATGCGCTCAAGTTTCTCCCACTGATTTCAGATGCGTTCGGCGGAATGTCGGGGCCCACAGTCATGGGGAGCAGACTACAGATCGGCCGCGGCCTGGCTGACAGCTACGGCAAGAACTTCCCTGGGAATTCCCACTTGATCAGCTATCAGGACTCCCGCATCGGCATACGATGCCAACGCTGCCAGCAGCGGACCGTCGATCTCGTCAGGCACGTCGTCGGCGCTTGCTGTGTCGAAAAGCCGGTTGATGAGCGCGTGAACTGGTCGCGACAAGTCACCGTCGGCCCCGTTGGTGATTTCTGGATGCAACTCGGCAGCAGTTCGCGCAATCGATCCTTCGACGAGGTCAGGTGCGGTCTGCTCGTCGCGGCTCAAACTCAAAGCCACTAAACCTGCCACATTGGCCAACGCGATGGCCGTGTTGAGAACTTGGGAGGGGTGCAGTGGGGCTTCCAGTACCGTCCGCAAACCGATTGTGACCGGGCACGACGAATCAGAGTCGATGAACAGTGCCAGCGATCCAGCGGTCGTCGCGATGACTGACGGGTCCAAACGGTCCGTCACGGGTTCCCTCAGGGGCGCGAATGTGTGCACCCCCGCACCCTAACAAGGCTGGCTGCGTGCCGGTGGTATTCGGCGGTCAGACCTAGGCGAGTCGCGAGTTGTCGCCGGATGGGCCGGCCAATCGGTAACGGTTCGCGAACGGCCGCGCCAGTGGCCTCGCTAGTGATCAGGACCGTGAGCATCCCGACTCTCGGGCTTGGTTAGCGGAAACAGCACCGTCTGACGGATATTGCGCCCAGTCAAGAACATCACCAATCGGTCGATGCCCATCCCTTGCCCGCCTGCCGGGGGCATGCCGTATTCAAGAGTGCGCAGGAAGTCCTCGTCGACTTGCATGGCTTCCTCGTCCCCGGCGGCGGCCTGCCGTGACTGCAGTTCGAGGCGGTTACGTTGTTCGAGCGGATCGATGAGTTCGGTGTAGGCCGTCCCGAGTTCAGCACCATAGGCCACTAAATCCCACCGTTGCGCGATCCGGCCGTCTGTCGGGCAACTGCGCGTCAACGGCGATACTTCCGTCGGGAAGTCTTGATAGAACACCGGAGTCGTCGTGGCCTCCTCGCACAGGCGCTCGTACATTTCCAGAACAATCGCCCCCAACGACCAGCCCGAATCGATGGGAACTTGGTGGCGCTCGCACAGCCCGATCAGGGACTCACGCGTTGTGTCCATCGTCACTGCTGTGCCGACAGCCTCCGAAATCGCGCCGAGCACGGTGCGTACCGGCCACTCGCCGGAGATGTCTACTACCTCGACAGATTCCTCCCCGTCGGGGCTCGTCGTCCGGCGATGGATGACTGGTTCGCCGTACACGGCTACAGCGGCTTCCAGGATGATCTCGCGAGTCAACTCCCGCATTGTGTCGTAGTTGCCGTAGGCGTCGTAGATCTCGAGGCTGGTGAACTCGGGATTGTGAGTCGAATCGGCACCTTCGTTGCGGAAGTTGCGGTTCAATTCGAAGATCTTCTCCGCACCCCCGACGAGCAGACGCTTGAGGTAGAGTTCCGGGGCGATCCTCAACGACAGGTCGAGGTCATAGGCGTTGATGTGGGTCTCGAACGGTCGTGCATTCGCTCCGCCGTGCACGCGCTGCAGCATCGGCGTTTCCACCTCGAGATAGCCGCGCCGCCACAGGGACTCCCGCACGGATCGGACCACGGCCGAGCGAACCCGCAGCATCCGGCGCGCATCTTCGTTGACGATGAGGTCGACATGCCGGTTGCGGACTCGAGCCTCCGGATCGGTGAGGCCCTTGTGCTTGTCGGGCAACGGCACGAGGCATTTGCTGACAATCGAAAAGGCATCGGCCATGACGCTGAGTTCACCGCGTCGACTCGTGATCACTTCACCGGTCACCGCCACCCAGTCACCCAAATCCACATACGACTTCCAGACATCGAAGTCTTCGGCCCCGATATGGCCCTGCGACAACATCACCTGCAGATCGCCGGTGAAGTCACGAACCGTCGCGAATACGAGCTTGCCAGCAGTTCGGTTGAGCATGACCCGACCGGCGATGGTCACGACCTCGCCGGAGGCTTCCCCGGCATCCAGCCCTGAATAGACTTGCCGCACCTGCTCGAGTGTGTGGGTTCGGTCGACTGACGACATGTACGGGTCGACACCGGCGGCTCCGAGAGCCTGAAGCTACGCGCGGCGAACTACCTCTTGTTCTGGTAGCCCACCTGATTCGACCTCTCCTGGCC
>CBFGTA010000083.1:0-10064 GCA_965651595.1 uncultured bacterium
GCGACTCGTCTACCCCGGCAAGGTCGTCGGCATCGACGCCTCGGAAGACGTCGTGGCCGAAGGCCTCGAAGCGTCCAAGCCGTTTATTCGGGCTCTGTGTCAGGCGCAGCAGGAACTTGCGAACCACGCGGCCAAAGATGTTCAGGAATTCCCTGTCTTCCTCGACTTCCAAGACGACGCGCGCGAAGCTGTCGCTGCCGCAGCCGACTCCCAGGTACGCGAGGCCCTGACCATCGCTGACAAGCAACAGCGGGAAGCCGCACTCGACTCCATCAAGGAATCCGTGCTTGCGGCCCTGGCCGAGCAGTTCGAAGGACGCGAAAAGGAGATCAGCGCCGCTCTGCGCGACGTCACCAAGCAGCAGATCCGCGACCGCATCCTCCGCGACCAGGTCCGTATCGACGGCCGTGGAGTCAGCGATATTCGCGCTCTGACCGCCGAAGTCGACGTCATTCCCCGCGCGCACGGCTCGGCCCTGTTCGAGCGCGGCGAGACGCAGATCCTCGGCGTCACGACGCTGAACATGCTGCGCATGGAACAGCAACTCGACACGTTGAGCCCGGTCACCCGCAAGCGCTACATGCACAACTACAACTTCCCGCCCTACTCGACCGGTGAGACCGGCCGGGTCGGTTCCCCGAAGCGTCGCGAAATCGGTCACGGTGCCCTCGCTGAGCGGGCACTGGTTCCAGTGCTGCCGACCAAGGAGGACTTCCCGTACGCCATCCGGCAGGTCTCCGAGGCGCTCGGTTCCAACGGATCCACGTCGATGGGCTCCGTGTGTGCCTCAACGATGAGCCTGCTCAACGCTGGCGTTCCGTTGCGGGCTCCGGTTGCCGGTATCGCCATGGGACTCGTATCGGGAACTGTCGACGGCCAATCCGCGCACGTTGCCCTCACCGACATCCTGGGAGCCGAAGACGCCTTCGGCGACATGGACTTCAAGGTGGCAGGCACGCGTGACTTCGTGACGGCACTGCAACTCGACACGAAGCTCGACGGCATTCCCGCTTCCGTGCTCGCTGCGGCCCTCACCCAGGCCCGCCAGGCACGGATGACGATCCTCGACGTCATGTTGGAAGCCATCGACCGCCCCGACGAGATGAGCGATTTTGCTCCCCGCATCATCGCCATCACGGTTCCCGTCGACAAGATCGGTGAAGTGATCGGACCCAAGGGGAAGATCATCAACCAGATTCAAGAAGACACCGGAGCCGACATCACGATCCAAGACGACGGCACGATCTACATTGGCGCGACCGCTGGAGCGGCTGCCGAAGCGGCGCGGGACGCGATCAACCAGATCGCCAACCCGACGATGCCCGAGGTCGGCGATCGCTACCTCGGAACCGTCGTGAAGACGACGAACTTCGGAGCGTTCATCAGCCTCACTCCCGGCAAGGACGGACTCCTCCACATCACTGAGGTGAAGAAGCTCAACGGCGGCAAGCGGGTTGAGCAGGTGGAAGACGTCCTATCGATCGGGCAAAAGGTCGAAGTGACCGTCAAGGAGATCGACCCTCGCGGGAAGCTTTCTTTGGCCCCGGTTCTCGAGGACGCGAACGCTGGCTCCCCCGCTGAGTAGCTGGCGATGAAGCTGCCACTTCCCGGTCAGCAGCGGGCGGGTTCCACTCGCACGCTGCTGACCGGCGACGACGGGGTTCTCGTCAGGCGCACAGTACTGCCCAACGGTCTGCGCATCCTGTCCGAATCGCTGCCAGCCACGCGGACGGCAGCAATCGGTGTGTGGACTCAGGTCGGCTCAGTAGACGAGACGCCATCGGCGGCCGGTGCGAGTCATTTCCTGGAACATTTGTTGTTCAAGGGAACCGGGCGTCGCGCGGCGATCGACATCTCCCAAGAGATCGAGACTGTCGGCGGCGACATCAACGCGTTCACGACCAAAGAGGCCACCTGCTTCCACGCCCGAGTGTTGGCTGACGACTTGCCCGGAGCCACCGACGTCCTCCTCGACATGGTGTTCAACTCCACGATTCCCGCCTCCGAATACACGTCAGAACAGCGCGTCGTGATCGAAGAGATCGCCATGTACGAAGACGATGCCACCGATGTGGCCTACCAGAACCTGTTCCGCCACCTGTTCTGCCGCAGCCGTCTCGCCAACCCGATCATCGGCAGCAGCAGATCAATCGCCGAAATGCCGCGCTCGCGGGTGTTGCGGCATTATCGCTCGAACTACCAGCCCGACCGAATGGTTGTGACGGCGGTGGGTGCGGTGAACCATCAGCACCTGGTCAAGATGGTGAAGAGAGCCGTGGCGGGATTGTCGCAACCGGATGCGGAACCGATCGCAGCCCGGGCAGCAACCAAATCTGGTCGCCCGTGTCGACCCACCCCCGGATCAATCGTGGTACGCCCTATCGAGCAGGCTCACGTGATGGTTGGGTTCCCCGGCCTGGCCCGAATGGACGACCGCAAGTGGGCGCTGGCCGTGCTGGATACAGCGCTCGGGCGGGGTATGTCGAGTCGGCTGTTTCAAGAAGTGCGCGAGAAGCGGGGACTTGTGTACTCGGTGCATTCGTTTCGGTCCGCGTTCACCGAATCGGGTGTTTTCGGCGTCTACGCCGGGACGAGTCCCGGTCAAGTCGACGAGACCCTTGCGGTCATCGCTGATGTGCTCTCGGACGTTGCTCACAACGGTCTCACAGTCGACGAGTTCGAGCGGGCCAAGAGTCAGATGCGTGGCAGCTCGATGATCGAATCCGAGGATCCGGGGTCGCGTCTGACCCGCCTCGGCTACGCGGAACTCCTGTCAGGCAACTACGTCACTCTGGGGGAGGTGCTCGAATCGATGGAACGGGTCACTCTGGACGATGTGAACACCATCGCGGCCCAGGTCCTGCGCCAACAACCCAGCGTGTCGGTGGTAGGGCCGTTCGACACCACGACTTCATTCGAGTTTTCGCTGACCGACGCCGGGCCGGGGGTGACCATCCATGTCGGCTGATCAGATCGCCGTTGGCGTGATCGGCGCCCGCGGCAAGATGGGGACGGCCGTGTGCGAGGCGGTACAGGCGGCCGACGGGCTCGAGTTGGTGGCGGCCATCGACGCGGGTGAGACCATCGCCGACCTCGTGTCGGCGGGCGTGCAAGTGGCAGTCGACTTCACCAACCCGGACGCAGTCGACGCACACGTGCGCGAGTGCGTGGCTGCTGGCATCAGCGTCGTCGTCGGAACCTCGGGCGTGACCTCGGCGCAACTGTCCGAATGGGACGCAGCGATGCAGGCCTCGGAATCTGAGGTGGCAGTCTTGGTGGCTGCCAACTTCAGCATCGCCGCCGTCCTCATGATGCGCATGGCCACCCTGGCCGCGCCGTTCTTCGACAGCGTCGAGATCGTCGAACTGCACCACCCGCAGAAACTCGACGCCCCTTCCGGAACGGCCAACCGCACGGCCGACCTCATCTCGGAGGCACGCCTCGCGGCGGCGGTACCGGCAATGCCCGACGCAACCGTCCACGAAGCGGCTGGCGCCCGTGGTGCTGTGGTGGGTGACGTGCACGTTCACTCCGTGCGACTCCAAGGTCTCGTGGCGCATCAAGAAGTACTGTTCGGATCCGCCGGGGAGGCCCTCACGATCCGGCACGACTCCTTCTCCCGCGAATCTTTCATGCCGGGTGTGATTCTGGCGGTTCGGCACGTCGCTGTGAGCCGTGGTCTGACGGTCGGTCTCGACGGTCTGCTCGGCTTGTCCGCCGACGGTTAGGCAACGCCAACCGATGCGCGCCCGCCCCGTCGCCTTCCTACTCGCCGTCGTTCTCGTCTTCTACTTGTTCATCGCCATGGCCTACGGGGTGGCGTTCCTGAGCGCTGGCACCCCGGTGGGAATCGGCCTCGGATTCGCCGTGCTGATCCTGCCTCTGATTGGTGTGTGGGTGTTGGTGCGCGAATTGCAGTTCGGCCGCGCGGTCGAACGCATGGGCAGGGAACTCGACCCGCAGGTGGCGGCTGCGATCGAACGGTTCTTGGCTGATGTCGATTCGGATCACTCCGACCGCCGAGAGACGGCCGACGCGGAGTTTGAACGGGTGAGGCGAGACCTGGCCGATCAAGGCGGAGGGGACAGTTGGGCCGACTGGTACCGGCTGGCAGTCATCTACGACCAAGCCGGCGACCGCAGTCGCGCCCGCGAATGCATGCGGCACGCCCGACAGATCTACAACGCCGCACCCTGAGCGGCCGAGCAGGTCACTGGCCGAGCAGGTCACTGGCCGATCCCACCACTACCGGGAGTCGCCGCCCCCGGAGGCGACCGACGACAACAAGTGGTTGACGAACTGCACGGCCGGGGCCCGGTCGGCCGGGATGAGTCCCACACGAACTCGCCGGTCCACGATGTCGTCGACTGTTGCCGCCCCCTCGGCCGTAATCGCCCATAGGGCGTCCACGGCGGTGAGACCGATTTCGCGGCCGTCGCCAGTGGTCGCGAACGGCCGCGTCATGGCCGAATCACCGGCGGCCAGTTCCGCCACGGCGGGGGCTTCGGCGCCGTAGCGGGCCACCAGTAATCGTGGGACACTCGCGGGGATGTCAACTGTTCCCGAACCCACCAGTCCGACGCGGTGGGAGATGCTTGGTCGGTCGGTGACGCGGTCCACCGCATCTTGGGCCATTCGCCGGTAGGTAGTGAGTTTGCCACCGGTCACGGTGACGATCTCTCCGGGCTCGCCGATCACGAGGTGGCGTCGGGAAATGTCGGCTGAGGACCCGGAATCGGCACTGGGCTTGATGAGTGGCCGCAGCCCGGCGTAGGCGCCGAGCGCCATGTCGGGCCGGATCTCGGCGCCGACACCAGCCGACAGGACTTCGAGAATCCACTCGACGTCCTCGGCCGGAGCAGTGGCGACGTCGGGAACTGGACCGTCCACTTCCACGTCGGTAAGACCGACGTATAGCAGGTCGTGAGGCTGAGGCAGGGCGAAAACGTAGCGTCCAAACTGCCCGGGCACCGGGACGGTCATGGCGGCCCGCGGATACCCCAAGGTGGCAGCGTGCAAGATGACGTGGGTGCCACGGCTGGGCACGAGTTCGATCCGGTCATCGATCGTGCCCGCCCACACGCCGGTCGCGTTGATGACGGCCCGGGCCCGGATTGTGTATGAGTCGCCGTGCAGCGAATCGTGGACGACTGCCCCGTCGGCGGCGACGTCAACCGCGCGCGTGTGGGTGAGGATGTGGCTGCCGTATCCGGCTGCTGTTCGGGCAATGGCGACGACCAACCTCACATCGTCGACGAGCTGTCCGTCCCACACGACTTGCCCTCCCGCCAGATCCGGCAGTTCGAGGCCCGGCACCAGATGTCGAGCCAAGTCCGAGGACACCGACGAAGGGCTCGGCAACACACGTCGAGCCAGCCCGCTAGCCGACCTCAACGCGTCGGCCGCTTGGAGTCCGGCGGCAATCACGGCCCGTTCCTTGCGGCTGCTGGAGTGGCGGTGGGCGACGAGTTGGGGCAGTCGGTGAATCAAGTGTGGCGCGGTGCGGCCCATCAGGATTGCTCGCTCCTGGGCCGACTCCCAAGCAACACCAATCTTGCCGCTAGCCAAATACCGCAGTCCGCCATGGACGAGCTTGCTGGAGTAGGCACTCGTTCCGTGTCCTAGATCATGCGATTCCACGAGTGCGACCGACATCCCGCGGGTGGCGGCGTCGAGCGCCACTCCGCAGCCGGTGACGCCGCCGCCGATCACGAGCACGTCAACGACCTCACCGTCGGCTAGTGCGCTCTTGCTGCGCTGGCGGCTGTCCGCGTTGATGAGCGTTGTGGCCAGCGCCGGGGTTAAGCGAAGGGTACCCCACGGTGACGTCATCGGGCGGTGCCGATGAACGAACGGACTGCATGGTGGAGTTGGGCGTCAGCGTCGGCCGGTTTCATGACCTCATCGTATGCGTGGCGCGAGAAGGCGAACGATTGACACATGAGTACCACCGAAATGGCCGCAAAGTCGGGGTTGTCGACCTGGACCGTCTGGTCGTCGCGGTGGGCGACGGCTCGCCCAATAGCGTCGCGCAATAGTCCGATTGCCAACTGCTGGGTGGCTCCGAAGCGTTCGTGAACTAGAGGCAACAAGATATTGGGTTCGCTGTCGATGACGGCAGTGAACAAAGGATGGTCCATGATGGCGCGGGTCGTGGCGGTGGCGAGGGAAGCGATGTAGTCGGCCTGGGTCGGGGCGTCGCTAGCAGTCGTGGCGGATTCGCGAATGACGCGACCGAACTGGTCGGTCAGGACCGCAGCGATCAGGGCGTTCAGATCCCGAAAGTGTCGGTAAGCGGTCATTCGAGACACTCCGGCTCGGCGGGAAACCTCGGCGACGCTGGTACCCGAAAGACCCCGATCGAGGATGCAGGCGTATGTCGCGGTCAGCAACGCGGCGCGGGACGTGCTTCGATGAAGGGGATCGGTTTCCTCGACTGCCTCCGCCAAATGTGACACCATGTGAGAAACTGTAACAGGCGGGGCCGTCGGACGGGTCCACCTGCGGACAGCAAGTCCCGGTGACGAAGGAGGAATGCACATGGATGCAAGTTCCCACGACTACGACGACTGGGTGAGCCGGTGGGGCGTTCCCCACCACCGAATCGAGATGAGCGACGACGCTCGCAAGTACCTCCTCGAGAACGTCGGCCCCGCAGACCCGCAGCCGCCGGTCGTTCGCGCCGACATTCGAGTGGGCGTTTCTCGCCTCGGAGCTGAGGACGTGGCGGCCTTGATTCGCGTGCTCGGCGAAGCTGGCGTCCGGGTCGACGAGGACGCGCGGCTGCGGTACTCAGGGGGCTTCTCCTACCTCGACCTCGTGGCGCGGCGCACTCACCCAGACCACTTGCCCGACGCCGTCTTGTCACCCACCACCCATGCCGAAGTCCTTGAACTCCTCCGGGTCTGTCAAGAACGCGGCATCGCGATCGTCCCGTTCGGGGGTGGCACATCGGTGGTCGGCGGAGTGCGCCCGGTGCGAGGCACTCACGCGGCGGTCGTGGCCGTGGCGTTCAATCGGATGTGTTCGGTGATATCGGTCGATGAAGATAACCTGTCGGTCCGCGTCCAACCCGGCATTACCGGCCCAGAGCTCGAACGCGAGCTCGCCGGGCACAACCTCACCATGGGCCACTTCCCACAATCCTGGGAGCGAGCGAGTCTGGGTGGTTACGCGGCAACGCGATCGTCAGGCCAAGCTTCGGCAGGTTACGGTCGGTCCAACGACATGATCGAATCGTTGAAAGTGGCTACCCTGCGGGGGACATTCGACTTGGGGGTCGCGCCGGGGACGGCTGCCGGTCCAGACTTGCGTCAGGTGTTCATCGGCAGCGAAGGCGCCTTCGGAATCATCACCGAACTGACCGTCAGAGTGCGGCCGCGCCCGGCCATGACCCGCTACGAGGGGATCATGTTCCCTGATTACGAGACGGGGCTGCGGGCGATGCGGGGGTTGGTGGCTCGTCGGGCGAAGGCTGACGTGATGCGTCTGAGCGACGAGTACGAGACAGCTACGAATTTGACTATGGCCGTGTCGGGGGCTAAAGGTCAGGCTTTGGGCGCTTATTTGCGGCTACGCGGAGTGTCTGGCGGCGCGCTCGGGATCCTGAGTTGGGAGGGCACCCGCACCCAGCTGGGGTCGCGTCGGGACGAAGCGTGGCGCGTCTTGCGCCAACACCGGGCCGTTTCGCTGGGTTCGACAGTCGGTGACGGCTGGGCGAAGTCGCGTTTCTCCGGACCGTACTTGCGCGACACCCTGATGGATGAGGGCTACCTGGTGGAGACGCTAGAGACCTCCACATGGTGGAGCGAATTGCCCGCTCTGCGGCGAGCAATCCGGGCAGCGCTGTCCGATTCGCTGGCCGACTCAGGCCCCGGTCCACTGATCATGAGTCACCTATCGCATGTCTATGACACCGGCGGTTCCCTCTATGTCACCGTCATCGCCCGCCGGGATTCGACGGATTCGGTGCGGCAGTGGCAGTCGGCCAAAGAAGCGGCCTGTCAGGCCATTGTCGATCATCATGCCACTATCACTCACCACCACGCCGTTGGGCGAGACCACGCCCCGTGGTTGCAAGCTGAGGTCGGCGTGTCGGGTATCGAGTTGCTCCGTTGCCTGAAGCAGCACTTCGACCCCCGGGGGATCCTCAATCCCGGCGTGCTAGTGGGCGACGCCGGAGAAGATTCAGCTAACTGACTCGCACTCGTCACTGACTCGCATTCGCCGCAAGACCTGGCAGCTTGGCAGCCTCAGTTGTTGGTAGGTTCTGGAGCGGCCCCGTGGCCGAACGTGACTCCGTGGAAGGGCTGCGCGAAGTATTCGTCGTAGCGTTCCTGGGCCTTGTCACCGAACAACAACTCGCACGCCTCCATCACACCGCTGGCCTGGGCGATGGCGTCGGTGCCGAGCACTAACGCTATCTTGCTGCGGCGCCGCATGAAGTCGTCTAGTTTGGTGATCATCTCTGTTTGGGCCGCGTAGTACAGTTCGACCCGCACGTACTCGGCCCCGGCGATGATGTCGTCGGCCATGGACGGGTCGTCGCGGATTGCCTCCAGCATGGCGAACGCCCGCAGGCCGTAACGCCGCCACAACCGGGTCGACAGAGTCTCGAAGCTCGCACGCTTGCGCAACTTGTCCAGACCCATCAGCCGGGCCTGTCGGAAGAACTCGTCACGGGTCGGAGCCGGTGGTTCGCCGAACCAGTCGTGCCGGTCGCGTTCGAGGTCGACTCCGAGCCGGATCGCCTCGACAGCAATCTCTTCACCCACGTTCAGGCAGTCGGTGAGTTTTCCGCCGAAAATGGTCACCACGGCCGCGCTGCGATCGGTTTCGATGGCGTGCTTGCGGCTCAACGACGTCCAGTCCGTCTCCTCCTGGTCGTCGCCGCCAGCATCCACCACCAAGGGACGCACGCCGCAACGAGTCGAAATGATGTCTTCGGGCGTTAGCGGTTTTTCCAAGTTGAGTCGCTCGTTGATCTGGGTGAGCAGGAAGTCCCGATCGTCGTCTTCGACTGCCGTCACCGGCTGATCGACTCGCTCGTCGGTCGTGCCGATCACCGAACGCGCCCCCATGGGAATGACGTAGAACAGGCGACTGGTGTCGTCGAAGAACGCCAGTACCCGCTCGTGGTCGGTCAGCCGCGGCACCACCAGGTGGATGCCCTTCGAATAGACGATCCGATGGTTGGTGTGGATGCCGAGCTTTTGGTTCAGTCCGTCCACGAACGGGCCAGCAGCGTTGATCAGGACCCGGGCAGTGGCGGTGAACTGTTCACCCGAGTCGGTGTCCCTCAAGGTCGTTGTCCATTTGCCGCGACTGCGCACGGCCGATTCGAGCTCCACATAGTTGGCACATGCGGCCCCGACGTTGAGGGCGCTGCGGATGAAGCTGAAAACGAAGCGAGAGTCGTTGTCGACCACGTAAGCATCGGAGTACTCGATCGCGCCCGCCACGTTGTTCAAGTTGATGATCGGCTCGAGTTCGGCCACAGCCTTGCGGGAATGGACGGCTGGCGGTCGGGTGAACAGGTTCCCGATCATCCAGTACGCCGTCGATCCCAGCCCGGCGAACCATGGCTTGTACGGCGAGTGTTCGTCGAGGGCCGCCAGAAAGCGGATCTCCTTCAAGTTGGCCGGGTAGGAGCGAATCAGGCGGTTGCGCGACATGCACAGGTGGCGAACCAAGCCCAGTTCGTAGTTCTCCAGGTACTTGAAGCCACCCCACACCAGGTTCGACGACTGCATGGACGTGAACCCGGCAAAGTCGCCCCGATCAACCAATGCCACCCGCGCCCCGCGGGCGGCTAGAGACGCGGCACTGACGGCCCCGTTGATGCCGCCGCCCACGATGAGGACATCGAAGGTTTCGTTCTTGATTCGGGAAATGTTGGTATCACGCAAGGCCATGCGTCCACCCTGCCAGGATTGGCGAAGCCTTGCGCGCGGAAGGGGCGTGTCTCGGCGCCTGCCCGCACGCTTCCCACAAGATTGGTCGGATTCGCCTCGACACGTCGAGTGGCGCTCCGCGTGGCTCAAATGACACCCACAGCAGACAGA
>CBFGTA010000084.1:0-9844 GCA_965651595.1 uncultured bacterium
TGGCGGCGATCGCCGCCGACCCGGTCCGGTGCGCTGACTCGTTCGCGAGTCGAGCCATGCTCGACGAGATTGACGCCGCGAAAAAGGACGGCGACACCCTCGGTGGAGTGGTGGAAGTACTCGTCTACGGCGCTCCGGCTGGTCTGGGTAGCTACGTCCACTGGGACCGCCGCATCGACGCCCGGCTCGCGGCGGCACTGATGAGTATTCAGGCCATCAAGGGCGTCGAGGTGGGGGACGGCTTCGAGTTGGCCCGAACCCGCGGAAGCGCCGCCCACGACGAAATCGTGCGCGCGTCTGACGGCAGCGGGGTGGAGCGATCGAGCGGAAGAAGTGGCGGCACCGAAGGGGGCATGTCGACGGGCGGAGTTCTGCGGGTGCGGGCGGCAATGAAGCCAATATCCACCGTTCCTCGCGCGCTGCGCACCATCGACGTCACAACCGGGGAGGCCACAACTGCCCACAACCAGAGGTCGGATGTGTGTGCAGTACCGGCCGCCGGAGTAGTGGCCGAGGCCATGGTGGCGCTGGTGGTGGCCGAAGCGTTGCTCGAAAAGTTTGGGGGCGACTGTCTCGCAGACGTTCAGGCAAACATGCGGACGTATGAGCGTCGACTCGAGCAAATGTATGCGAGTTGGACCCACTAGTGGCCCCACGCATCGTGCTGCTCGGAGCGCCGGGCAGTGGCAAGACAACTGTAGGAACCCTAGTTGCGGACGACCTAGGCTGGGACTTTGACTCGACTGATGCGCTTGTGGCCCACACCGTTGGCAAGCCGGTCGCCGACATCCTCGTGGAAGAAGGCGACGCCGCCTTTCGACACTACGAGAATCAGGCACTCGCTGAGCTCCTCGCAAGCGCCACCGGTGTCCTGGAAGTGGGGGGAGGGGCTGTCCTGACTGCGGAGAATGAGCAGGCCCTACAGGGGCGACCGAACGTGTGGCTGCGCGTACAACTCGACAACGCCGTGCGTCGGACCGGGCTCAACGTGGCTCGGCCAGCCATGCTCGGAACCGTGCGGAGCCAACTGCGCAGTCACCTCGCCCGCAGAGATCCGGTGTATTCCCGCCTGGCGCTCGTCACCATCGACACCGACCACCGCAGTCCCGAGTCGCTGGCATCCGAGATTTGCCGAGATTACCGACGCGCCGTCACTGAGGAAGGACCCACCGCATGACCTCTTGTGTGATTCCTGTCAAAGCCGAACGCACGTACAACGTCACGGTCGGACGGGGCTGCGTGACAGCGGGGCTCGGGGAGGCGATTGCCGACACCGCCCGGCGGGTCGCGATCATTCACCCGCCTACCCTGCGCGAGCGCGCAGAGCAGTTGCGAGAAACGGTAGTTTCCGACGACCGATCCGTGATTATCGTTGAAGTGCCCGACGGAGAGCGGGCAAAAACTCACGAGGTCGCTGCCTATTGTTGGCAGGCCCTGGGCCAGTCGGGATTCACCCGCACAGACGTCGTAGTCGGTTTCGGGGGAGGATCTACCACCGACCTCGCCGGATTCGTTGCCGCCACGTGGCTACGGGGAGTGCCACTGATCCAGGTGCCCACAACTCTGCTGGCCATGGTGGATGCGGCGGTCGGCGGCAAGACCGGTATCAACACGGGTGAGGGAAAAAACCTCGTCGGTTGTTTCTACTCCCCGACAGCAGTCCTATGCGACCTCGAGATTCTCGACTCGATGGGGGCGGTGGACCTCGTCGCTGGCCTTGCGGAAGTCATCAAGTGCGGGTTCATTCGTGACCCTCGCATTTTGGAACTTGTGGAAGCGGACCCACAGGCGGCCCAGGATCCCCGCAGTCCAATCGTGGACGAACTCGTGCGGCGAGCAGTGCAGGTCAAGGCGGACGTCGTCAGCGGGGACTTTCGGGAGTCGGTGGAGACGGCGCAGACCACGATCGGACGCGAATTGCTCAATTACGGACACACTTTCGCTCACGCCATCGAGCGAGTGGAACGGTACCAGTGGCGGCACGGTGCAGCTGTCAGCGTCGGCATGTGTTTTGCGGCCTGGCTGTCAGCCGAGCAGGGCAGTGCGAATCGTGAGCTCGTGGAGCGTCACTATGACGTGCTGCAGTCGGTCGGATTGCCCACCACTTACCACCCGGGTCGCTTCGAGGACCTGCTAGCGGCGATGCGCCTCGACAAGAAGGCGCGGGGAGATTCCTTGCGGTTCATCGGTCTCGCCGACGTGGCCGAGCCGGTCCTGCTTGAAGACGTGTCCGTGGAAACCGTGTCGCGGGTGTACGAGCACCTGTGCGAGTATCGGTCAACTAGCAACGGACGTGTCCGTTAGACCGAGCCTGCGGCAAGGCTTGCTGCCCGGTTCAGTCAGTACACTCATGCCATGGTCAGCCAGGAGCCCGAACCCACCCGGCGGCGCATTCTTGTCCTAAACGGCCCGAATCTGGCCCGCCTCGGTTCGAGAGAGCCCGAGATCTATGGCTCTCTGGACTACGACAGTCTCGCCCAGACATGCCAACAGCACGCGCGGACCAGAGGACTGACCGCGACGGTGCGTCAGACTGATTCGGAAGCGGAACTCATCGCCTGGGTCTTTGAGGCCATCGACGAGGGCACAGCCATTGTGATCAATCCGGCGGCGTTCACGCACTACTCGTATTCGTTGCGCGATGCCCTGTCCCAGCATCCGGGCCCGGTGGTGGAAGTTCACATTTCACAACCAGGTGCCCGCGAGACGTTTCGTCACACGTCGGTCGTGGCCGGTGTCGTGACTGGCACCATCTCAGGGTTCGGGGCCGATTCGTATCGGTTGGCGATTGACGCGGTGGCGCGCCTCGGTGGCGCCGGGGACGCGGTCTAGCCGGTGGGTGGGCATTTCCGGCGAATCGACGCGGTTCGCCAGGCCGCGAGACGAGCCGGGATTGACGGTTTTGTCTCGACACACCTGCCCGACATTCGATACCTCACCGGCTATCGAGGCAGCCATGCCGCCGTCGCTGTCAACGCGCGGACGATCGTGCTGGTAACGGACAGTCGCTACCAGGATTCCGCCCGCGACGAAGCACCGCACTGTGAGGTCGTCATCGACCGCAACGTTGTGGGGGCGGCTGTCGCGGCGCTAGTGGAGAACGGCTGCAACACAGTGGGCTACGACCCGCGCACGATCTTCGCCGATGACTGGGCAACACTCACCAACGTTGCCGCCGCCGCGGCAACAGCCGTGACGACGACGGCAGTCCCCGGTCTCATTCCCCAGATTCGTTCCGTCAAAGATGACGACGAGGTTGCCGCCATTGCTGAGGCCTGTTCAGTGTCGGTCCGAGCTCTGCAGGAACTTTTGCGGCAACCGGTGGCTGGCCACTCGGAGGCGTTCGTGGCGCGCACACTGGAACTTGCAATGGCCGCAGAAGGCGGCGAGGATCGGGCCTTCCCCACCATCGTGGCAGCCGGGCCCCACTCAGCTATTCCCCACCATCGACCAGGACAGGCGCTCATCCAGCCCGGGGACTTGCTCAAGATTGACTGGGGTGCGCTCGTAGATGGCTACCACGCCGACTGCACTCGTACGTTCGTCGTAGGAATGCCGCCGCAACAGTGGCAAGATGAACTCCACGGACTCGTCGATGAGGCGGCCCGTCGGGCTCGTGAACGCGTCGCGCCCGGCGTGACGATCGCCGAAGTAGATGCTGCCGCGCGGGCATTCTTGTCCGAAGAGGGTCAGGCGGACGCATTTATCCACGGCTTGGGGCACGGCGTGGGATTGGAAATCCACGAGGCTCCGATGCTGTCGAGTGCCTCAACCGGTACCCTGGCCGAAGGACAGGTGATTACCATTGAGCCTGGCGTCTATTGGCCAGGCCGTGGCGGGGTCAGGATCGAAGACACAGTCGTCGTGACGGATACAGGGCACGAAGTCCTCACCGAGTTTCCACGCGACCTACGCACGATCGACTAGTGGGCCTGCAGCGGCGTGACGACCCGGAACGCCAGACAACGACGAGACAGTAGAGGAAGACAGTGGCAACGACGAACGACTTGAAGAACGGCATCGTCCTGAACCTGGATGGGCAACTGTGGGCGGTCGTTGAGTTTCAACACGTGAAGCCCGGCAAAGGTGGTGCATTCGTTCGCACCAAGCTCAAAAACGTGCTGTCGGGGAAAGTGGTCGACAAAACGTTCAACGCGGGAGTTAAAGTCGAAACCGCCAACGTCGACAAGCGATCGATGCAGTACCTCTACCACGACGGTACCGATTTCGTGTTCATGGACAGCGACAACTATGACCAAGTGTCGGTGTCAGAAGCAGTGGTCGGCGACGGCGCTCGCTTCCTGCTAGAGAACCAAGACGTCGTCGTGGCCATGCACGAGGGGACAGCTTTGTACGTGGAGTTACCTGCCAGCGTGGAACTCGTGGTGGAGTACACCGAGCCCGGGCTGCAGGGAGACCGATCAACCGGGGGCACGAAACCCGCTCGACTCGAAACCGGGGCCGAGGTGCAAGTGCCGTTGTTCCTGAACGCTGGCGAGAAGATCAAAGTCGACACCCGCGACGGTTCTTATATTTCTCGCGTGACGGGCTAGCCGCCCCCATGGGAGCACGCACCAAGGCTCGCAAACGCGCGATCGACATCCTGTTCGAAGCCGACCTTCGTGATCGGAACTGTGTCGACGTCCTGGCCGACGAGCAGTCCCGTAGCGACCGGCCGATCAACCCCTACACCACGACAGTCGTACAAGGCTTCGTATCCAACAGTGAACGCATCGACGAACTCATCAGCTCCTACTCGCGGGGTTGGACCATCGACCGTATGCCGCCAGTCGATCGATCCATCCTGCGGGTCGGCGTGTGGGAGCTGCTTTGGAGCGAGGTTCCGGCCAATGTGGCAATCTCGGAGGCCGTCGAACTCGCGACACAATTGTCCACCGACGATTCACCCGCGTTCGTCAACGGCCTGCTCAGCCAGGTGGAACGGTTGCACCCGCGCTAGCGTGAAGACCTTCTCGCTGAACGTGTACAGTGCATAGCGTTCGACGCCCTCGTAACCCAACCGGCAGAGGTAGGCGACTCAAAATCGTCACAGTGTGGGTTCGACTCCCACCGAGGGCACCAGATGACGCTCACTCGCACTATCACCATCGACGGCATGACCGTCGAGGTTCGATTCAAACGGATTCGTCGTTCGTACTTGCGTGTCCGCGACAGCGACGGCATGGTCGTGGTGACAGCCCCCGTTTCCATGTCGATAGCAGAAGTTCAAGCCTTCGTTCGCGCCAATGCGGAATGGGTCCGGGGCCGAATCATTCGCCGGATCCGCGCGCACGAACGGCAGGAAAACCAGTTGAATGACGGAGCAGTCCACTACCTGTGGGGCGCGCCGGTCATCCTCGCAGTGACCCACACCTGTTCGGACACAGAATCCGACACAAAATCGGACACAGTGTCGGACGCCCGCCAAGGGATTCCAGAAGCCCGGTCCTCCGTGGCGTTCGAGCAGGCCGAAGGTACCGTGCACGTGCGGCGCTCTCCGAAGGCTTCGGCGCGGGACCACCACACAGCTATGGCGAAGTGGCTCGGCACCGTCTTGGGTGAAAAGGTGCCTCCGCTGTTGAGAGTCTGGGAGCCCGCCATGGGTCGGCACGTGGTGTCGTGGGACACCCGCCTGATGAAGTCCCGATGGGGATCGTTCAACCCGCGAACTCATCACATTCGGCTCAACACGTCCCTGGTGCACTTCGATCCCCGTTACCTTGAGTACGTCCTGGTACATGAGATGGTCCACTTCGACGTGCGGGGCCACGGTCCGCAGTTTCAACGTCGGATGGATCGACACCTGCCCGATTGGAAAGACCGTCGACGAACACTCCAAGCCACGGCTGACCAACTGATTTCCTTGCGGCCCTGGAAGCCTGACGCCTGACCTATTCCAGATTCGGTGGAAAAATTTGGCGCAGGGTCTTGTGGATCTCTGTGGAAATGTTAAGCTACTCCAGCTTGGGTGGAAAAGTTTGGCACCTGAGTTGGCCTGCAGGGTTTGCGGGTTAAAGCAACGGGGTCAGAAGGAGAGAACGTCACACGATGAGGATTACGAAACAATGGCGTCGCGCGGGCATCACCGCGTCGGCCGGGGCCGTGGCCACAGTTGTTCTGGTCGGAATCGCCCAGGCGCCGTTGGCCTCTGAGGTCGCACAGCCAGGTGTTGGGGATGATTTGGCAGTCCAAGCTGTGGATGTCAGCCCACGTCCGAGTGTTAGTCAGAAGCCAGCGGTCGTTGCGAAGTCCGTCGGTGCTCGGGAACGTGCCACAGTCACCTGGGCTACAGTCACTGATGAGGGCTTCTCAGTGGCCGAACAGAAGGTCCGCGGTCGCGAGGCAGCACGGAAGGCGATTCGACAAGCCCAAGGCACCGAAAACGTCGTCGCGGTTGAAGTCGATCGATTCGAACAGCTCATCAGCCCCATCGAAGGCACCGCTGGCCAGTCCGCTAATGGAACCAGCAACGATCCTCGACGCAGCGAACTCTGGGCTCTCGACACCTTGGAAGCGGAGGCAGCCTGGGAGCACAGCACGGGCGAAGGCGTCGTTGTGGCCGTGGTCGATACCGGTGTTGATGCAAGTCACGAGGACCTCAACGGTCGGGTCATCCCGGGGGCTTCCTTCGTGGACCCGACAACTGATGGAACGGTGGACGGTGGAGGCCACGGCACCCACGTTGCCGGAACAATTGTTGCCAATGCCAACAACGGCATTGGAATCGCGGGCGTTGCACCCGGCGCGAAGGTCTTGCCGGTGCAGGTCCTCAACCATGAGGGTTGGGGCTACACCTCCGATGTTGCCGCGGGTCTTGCTTGGGCTGCCGATAACGGAGCCCACATCATCAATATGAGCCTGGGAAGCAGCAAGCCGAGCGAACTGATGGAGGCAGTCGTTGACTACGCATCCGGTAGGGGAGCGCTCCTCATTGCCTCTGCGGGCAATGCGGGAACGTGGGGGCCAGCCTATCCCGCGATGTACCCAGGTGTTGTAGCTGTCAGCGCCGTCGACTGGTGGGGCTGGAAAACGATGTTTTCGAATTTTGGCGACCATATTGGGTTCGCTGCCCCCGGCGAAAACATCCTGTCCACCGTGCCCGGGACCGATGGCTATCGGTGGGCCGATGGTACGTCAATGGCAAGCCCGCACGTGGCTGGAGTCGCAGCACTGGTGATGGCGGCGACTGACACAGGACTCCTGGATTCACCTACTGTACTGAGCGCGATGCGGGATGCCGCTGTGATGGTCGAACAACACCGACCAGGTGTCATCGAGTACGAGTTCGACCCTGAAGGACGCCGCACCACATCGTGCCTGTTTTCTCCCATCGACCCCGCTTACGAGGAGTGCCATCGGTGGCGCGATCGGATCTATCTCGGCAATGGCATTGTTCACGCCCACGCAGCGGTCTGTACTGTGACCGATTGCCGCGAACCCGGTGATCCTCAACCGTCGACCACCCCGGACCCGACGCCGACAGCCACGGACCCGGGAACTCCGGATCCAACGCCGACGCACACCGCTGATCCGGACCCGACGCCCACGTCTGATCCGGACCCGACGCCTACGGATCCGGGGACACCGAGCCCCGATCCTTCGAGCCCGGACCCGACGCCGACGGCGCCCTCCAATCCGGTGAAGGCGCATGTGGTCGAAACGAGTAACTGGGGAAGCGGCTACTGCGCATCAGTGACGGTCACGACGACGAGTGCCCAGCCAGTTGTGTGGTCGGTGACCATACCAAAGTCGAAGCCCATCACAACAGTGTGGAGCGCCGAATGGTCACAGACAGCGACCGAACTGCGCGCTTCCGGCGCGTCGTGGAACCGAACGATCACTGCTGCACAGCCAGCGAGCTTCGGTTTCTGCGCAGGCAACTAGCCTGAATGGGCGCCCCCTTGTTCGGTGGGCGTACGGTCAAGCAGTCCGGGTCAGTCTCCTCGTGAGTCTGGCCCGGACTGCCTCGTTCAAGCATGCTGCTGACGGTGCGCAGTTGAGTCCGGCTTCATATCCCCCGATAATGGGCTCCATGAGCGATGCTCCCGAGAACCGGTTACACAGGACTGTCGTCGTAGGATCCGGTTTCGGCGGGCTGTTCGCGGCGCGAGCCTTGCGAAAGGCTCCCGTCGAGGTGACCCTTATCAGTAAGACCACTCACCACACCTTCCAACCCTTGCTCTATCAGGTGGGGACGGGAATCCTGAGCCAGGGCGAAATCGCCCCAGCCACTCGCGAAATTCTCAAACGTCAAGAACGCACCCAAGTCCTACTCGGAGAAGTGGTCGACGTCGACCCAGGCGCGAAGACGGTGACGTCTGAGGTCAGGGGCATGACCACCGTCACCGAGTACGACACGCTCATCGTGGCCGCCGGTGCGCGCACATCGTACTTCGGTAACGATGACTTCGAAATGTTCGCACCGGGACTGAAGAGTATTGACGATGCACTTGAGGTTCGCGGTCGAATATTCGGGGCCTTCGAGCTCGCCGAACTCCAAAGTGACCCGGAAGAAGCCGCGCCGTGGCTGACGTTCGCCGTCGTCGGTGCCGGACCCACCGGTGTCGAAGTGGCTGGCCAGATCGTTGAACTGGCCCAGCGAGCGATTCGGGACGATTTCCGACGTATCGATCCTCGCGATGTGCGGGTCGTCCTCATAGACGGGGGCGATGCGGTGCTCAAGAGTTTCGGCCCCCGTCAGTCCGCTCACGCCCATAAGCAGCTCGAGAAGATGGGCATCGATATCAAGCTCAACGCGATGGTCCGCGACGTAGACACCGACACCGTCACGATTGAGTACCACAACGGTCACACCGAGGTGCTCGCCGCCAAGTGCAAGGTGTGGGCGGCTGGCGTTGAGGCCACGCCCTTGACTGCGGTACTGCGCGATCGAACCGGTGTCTCCCTCGACCGAGCTGGCCGTGTCCAGGTTCAGCCCGATCTCACCATTCCGGGGCATCCCGATATTTTCGTCATCGGTGACATGGCTGCACTTGATAACCTGCCGGGCGTAGCCCAAGTGGCGATGCAGGGGGGAAAGTACGCCGCGAGTCAAATCCGTCGCCAAGCCAGTGGTGATCCGCGTGACCCGGCCCCGTTCAAGTACTTCGACAAGGGATCGATGGCGACTATCTCCCGGTTCCGAGCAGTCGCCAACGCTGGGCCCTTCCAGCTACGCGGATTCATCGCCTGGCTGGCATGGCTGTTCATCCACATCATGTATCTCGTGGGATTCCATCAGCGACTATCGACCCTGGGCCACTGGTTCATCGCGTTCATCGGCCGTTCGCGGACTGAACGAACCGTCACCACCTACCAAGCCCTGGGTTCGCAATTGCTGATTTCTGACGCAGAACGACAACAAACCCATCTGCACACGCTGTCCGACGGCCACTATTCGCCGCCGTCGACAGTCGGTGATGGTCGATAGCTCGACCTCGGCATCCGACTCGGAAGCCGAGCTGACCACCATTGTAGTGGCCGAGGATGACGCCCTCATCCGACTCGACCTGGTGGAAATGCTGCGCGAGTCAGGTTACGAGGTGGTCGGCAGTGCGGCGGACGGGATCGAAGCTATCGACCTGGTCAATTCTGTCCGTCCCGATGTCGTCCTGCTCGACGTCAAGATGCCCCGACTAGACGGACTCAGCGCCGCGGAACACATCGGCGCACTTGGAACAACCGCGATCGTGATGTTGACGGCCTTCGGCGACGCTGACTTGGTTCAGCGAGCAACCGACGCGGGGGCGTTGGGTTACCTCATAAAACCGGTGAGTGTAGAGGAGATTAGGCCAGCCATCGAGGTGGCCCGCATTCGGTTCGCCGAACAACAGCAACTCCGGTC
>CBFGTA010000085.1:0-9788 GCA_965651595.1 uncultured bacterium
CAACCGCGCAGACACCGACCGACACAGGCAACACCCTTGTTTGGGTCGGTACCGCATCGGCCGTTGCGGTCATCTCTTGTGAAGCCGAGCCTCCAGAAGGGCCTTGCGAATCCTCACGGCGTGGTCACGGCTCGGACGGGCTCTTCGCCAGTCGGGTGGCGCGGTTCGCACTGAACACCTCGGACTTAGTCGACCGGCGCCGCCGATAAGCAACCGCAAGCACCGGTGGTATCAGAATGACCGACCAGGTGACGATCGCCAGCGGATGGATGAAGAACTCGATCAGATCGCTAACCAGGGTTCGGTTCTGAACCACCTTCCAGTCACCCACCATCACACCAGCTGGAAGGCCGCCGGAATCGGCGCTCACGGGTCGCGGACCGCTCCCTTCGACGGAGACATCGGAGAACTCCAGGCCAGTCGCGGTCGGCCCGAGCTCGATCGCAGTCCCGGTCACGGTCACGGTTGTGTCCGTCACGACGGTGTCATCCGACTGCCCCAGTTTGACGCCGGTTCGTGCGCCATCGATGGCTACTCCGGACACGCTCGTCCGGGTGCTAGCACCGTCGATGCGGATAGCGCTGTTGAGTGATGCGGTGATAGTCGTGTCTTGTAGGACGCTGTCGGTTGCTTCCGTTCTCGCCCAATATCCGACTCGATTGTTCCGAAGTGTCGCGTCACGCACAACGTTGCCGATGCCGCCTTCGATGACGACGCCGGGCCCGCCGTTGTCGGTCGCGACAACATTGCGCAAGAGGTTGTGGCTGGACGGATTGGTGTCACCTAGATCGGGGTTGCCATCATCGATCATGAAACCGGCTCCGCCGTTGCGCGTAGAGACGGTGGATTCGATGATGTTGTGGTCGCACCCCTTACTGAAGATGAAGCCATGGCGGCCGTTACCGATCGCTTCACTGTTCCGAACCAGTGTTCGCTTGGTGTCCGTGTGGGGATCGAATCCGTAGAATCGATTGGCGAGGAATTTACTGTCGATGATCTTCAATCCGATCGCTCGGGACGAGTACGCGCCGAAGTGATTGCGGGAGAACGACGAGTTCCACGAGCCGCCCCGACCGGGGTTGCCGCTGCCCGACATCCACGCGACGCCCGAAGTCTCCCCGATGTAATACCCGAGGTCCGCCACATCCGAGTGGTGCAACTCCAATCGGCCGCCCTTGGTGCGAATAAACGGCCGCCCATCCTCGGCGTTGGCGTCACTGACTGCCGTTCCCCGCACCACCGAACGGATCGTGAGCGGTCGGTTCGCTGATCCCCGCAGGACCAACTCGCCACCCGCTCCGGTGAGAGAAGCGTGACTAAACGGCGCACTCTCCAGCTGCATCACCGGAGTGTCGCGGGAGTCGACCACCAGGCGGACCCGTTCACCGACCACTATCGGCATCGCCAGCGTCACCGTCGCATCGCTGTCTATCTTGACAGCGGCAGGCGCAAGCGGCTGCAAATCGGCGAGGCGATAGGTGGTTGTCTTCTGTGGGGCCCCAGGAACGACCAGGACCGATTGCGGACCGGTAATTGTGGGAACCTTCACCACCCTGGGTGAGGTTGACCGCTTGGATCTCGCGATCTTGTTGGCAGCAGCATAGACCTGGTTGTCTGATCGGTAGAGCCGCTCCAGCGCTGAGTTGTGAGCGTTAGGATCAGTGGCGGTGGGCAGCGAAATCGGACTGTGGTTGGTGGTTGCGGGACCGGATCGAAGTTTCGGAACGAGGACATACGCGCCTACCGCGAGCCCGACGCACGCTACTAGCGCCGCTGCGACCAGGGCTCGACCAGGTGAAGAGCGCAACTGCCCCGACCCGGTCATAGCAACGCGCTGCCAGCGAGAGTCCGGCTGCTTTGACCTTCACCGCCTAGTTGACCGTCGACGCGGGTCAACCAGCCTTGCCGGTTCATGGTGAACCCGGCATACAGTTTGATGGGCAGAGCCATCAAGACGGTGACCGCAACGATCAGTGGAAGCAAGATCAAGTCTCTGGGCTTCCTGCGCAGGTGGCTAACACCCCTGATGGCACGTCCGATGAAGCACCAAGCAATCACAATGATCACGACCGGCAGTGGGGCTGTGGCGACCGCAATCACAAGAAAGGTGATCGCAAGACCCATGGTTGCCCATGTCATGAGTGGCTGAATCACTGTCAACTGCGTGATGAAGGGCTGGTCCCACAGCCAACCTCGATACATGGCAGTCAAATAGCACCGCCACGAGTTCCTCGCCCACCGGGTTCGCTGCTTACAGAACGCTGCGAAGGTGTCAGGGAACATCGAGACTGCAACGGCCGTTTCTTGATGGACGGTTTGGTACCCCGCAGCGAGTGTCAACCAGGTGAGGCGCCCGTCATCACCAGCGATGCACTCTCGGCCGAAGAATACTTCGTGTTCGAGATCGGGCAGGAGAGGCAAGATCACAGATCTGCGATATGCGGCCGTCCTGCCCGACAAGCAAGGAACTGCGCGCGCCATACCTGTCGCCGGGACGTAATCGAGGAAGCGAATATCGAGCAGCCAACTGGCAACTGCCCGCCACACTGAGGTTTCGGGAGCGGCCACCTTTTGCCGTGATCCGACACCGCCGACCCTCGGGTCGGCAAAGGGACGCACGATTTCGCGGCCCAGGTTGTCTTGCCAGGCCGTGTCAGAATCCACGAACACGACAACACCATTGGTCGCGGCTCGCGCTCCGACTGCCATCGCGCTTCGTTTGCCGGTGTGGTCGATGTGCAGAACCCGTACTGCTGGCTCACTGGTGAGGTCATGCAGATCGTCATGACTGTGGTCGTTGTGGTCGACCACCAGGATTACTTCACGGACCGGTTCTTGCTGCCACGTTTGCAGGCACCGGCGCAGAATGTGCGTGTCCTCTTGGAATATCGGAACGACAACACTGATGGGTTCGCTGTGCTCGTCGCGGAATGGCCGCGCGCGATGTGAGAGCGTGAATCGATACACCCAGATGCCCCACGACAACAGACCTGCCAGGCCAAGCGGAAGCCAGATGACGACACTCTCCCACCCAACTGACATCCCGACGATCATTCGATAATGATGCATTCCCGGCACACGAACCTGGCCCCGCTTGTCAAGTTGTCCCCCACACTGCTGCTACGGAGCGCGACAACGGTGTAACCGACCACCAAGATAGTCCTCACACGGGCTAGCGGCCACGAAATCGGTCGTGGGTTTGTCAACGGTCAAGCATCGAGCGGGAGGTCCGATGACTACGTCTTCCCCGCCCGTTGCGAACCGATCTGATGCGCGAGCTTTCGTCGTCGAAGACGACACCTTCAGTAACGCAATGTTGCAATCATTCGTCGCCGGGATGGGTTATCACGTTAGCTCGGCCGCCGACGGCGCGGAGGCGATCTCGAAGATCATCGATTTCGACCCAGACATCGCCATCGTTGACCTCGACTTGGGTGACGGGCCAAACGGAGTCGACGTAGTGACGCACATCCAGCGCCACGCACCGTGGACCGCCATAGTCATGCTGACCAGCCACAGCGCGCCTGACTTGGTCAGCTCACTGCCCCTTCAACCGAGCCCATTCTTGGTCTACGAAGTAAAGAGCCAGATTCACAACGCGGAAGACTTGAGGGTTGCCCTGGAACGTGCCCTGGAAGGTCAAGGCGGTGCAACCCGCAGCCACAGCACCGACACGGTGATCACGACGGGCCAAGCTGAGCTACTCCGGTTCATCGCCAAGGGCTTGTCGAATGACGAGATCGCACGCCGCAAGGGCGTCAGGCCAAATTCGGTCGAGCGGATGGTCGCGCGACTATATCGCGGACTGGGCCTCGACCAGGAGTCCAGCACCAACCAGAGGGTCGAGGCAGTCCGGCGCTACATGACAGGCGGAATCAACGTTCGATGAGCACAGACGCGCCAGGGGCGAGTCCGCGTCAGGGGTGGCAGGGTCTGTTTGCGGCACTAGCCAGCCCGACCGCATTTGGTGCCACAGTGTTCTGGTGGTGGGCGGCTCTACTTGCCCTTCGCGGGTTCGCGTTGGACACCTTGTGGGGCGAAGTGTCGCTCACAGTGGCCTTGCGTTCCGTCGCGGCGATGATCGGCGTTGCCGCCGTGATCTTCACGATCGGCCACATTGGACTTGATCGGGCCAGGAGTCGAAAAAGGGGCACGCGATGGTTGGGAATCGCTGGTGCTGGCACCTACGCGTTCGCTGCCCTCGCAATCTCGGCTATCCAGATTACCCTGGATTCGCGCCTCAACGCCACGATCGCGATGCTCTTGCAGCGGTCCACCGTCGCGTTTACCGCTTTGCTGATTATCTGTTACTGCGTCGATCGGCGTGCGTATCACCTCGATGCGGTCGCGCGACTCATCGGTCAGCGACGTCGGCTAACCGCGCAACGACGGTGTTATGACGAGTCTCTGGCGGCCCTGCGTGCAGGGCTCACAGAATTGGTCAGCCGGACCGCGGGCCAGGGGATGCTGCTTCCCGTTGATGCTGGTCGGAGACTGCTGGCCACGCCCGCCACAGCGTCAGAGATCAAGGATCTTGCCGACGCGACCCGCGACTGCGCCACAGGTGTCATCCGTGAACTCAGCCACCTACTAGATCAAGAGCCTGGGGTGCCAGCCCAACGCCTGGCCGAAGTCGACGAACTCGAAGACCAGGCCGACCTGACGCTCATCCGGCGCGGTCGGCTCGCCACATTTGCGCAGGTCCTCCTTCAGGTGTTCCAGCGCAACCCCTTTCCACCGGCACCTTTTGGAATCTTCTCGTTCCTTGCCGTCTTCTTCGTTTCGTTGCAAGTTCGCTCAGTGGGTGTCGCCGTCGTGGCGGGCCTGTGTGCCAGCGTGCCGACGCTGGCGACTGCGTGGTTGGCTAACCGATGGTTCTCCCCTTGGCTGGTTAGGCGTTCCTTCCCGCTACGCCTGCTCGGTGTCATTGCTGTACTAGCCACGGCCGCCACATTGGGGGCGATTGCCGTGTCGACTGTTATCAGTTCTGAGCAGCCGGGTCGCATCGGATTGCAGCTAGCTGTGGGCCTCGTGCTGTTTGGTCTCGCATGCAGCCTGATCCTGACGTTTGACCACGAGCGCCATCGAGTGCTCCAAGCCCTGGGTGCAACGCTCGAAGGCATCCAGTGGGAGTCCACGCGTCTGCAGAGCGACGAACTTGGTGTACGCCGTGAGATTGCGGCGGTACTCCATTCAGACATTCAAGGCCGACTAGCCGCGATCGCGGCACAGTTGGAACAGCAATCTGTGCGTATACAGCAAGGTCAAGAGACGGCCGAGTCGGTGCGCCCTGTCCTGGACGCCTGCGTATCGGAGCTTGAGCGAACTCACCGGCACATGCTGTCGCTCACCGAAGCCTCGACAGTCGGCACGACTGACCTGCGGCAGGAGTTGGAATCGATCGAGTCATTGTGGAGGCCGGTGTTGACGTTAGAGATCGAGTGCGACGAAGCCGTGTTCGAACGTCTCGCTACCTCGCGGTCGGCGTCGACCGCCGTGGCGGTGGCAGCCCGAGAAGGGCTTTCCAACGCGCTGCGCCACGGGGGCGCAAGTCGCGTGTGGCTGAAGATCGAGACCGACTCCGACTCTGTCCAGTTGACTGTACGTGACGACGGGAGCGGCGTCCTGGAAGAAC
Source organism: uncultured bacterium (assembly GCA_965651595.1). Lineage (GTDB taxonomy): Bacteria > Actinomycetota > Actinomycetes > S36-B12 > UBA10799 > CBFGTA01. The sequence goes on from CBFGTA010000085.1 coordinate 5,636, forward strand.
TCGTGCCGGGTCTGGGGATGCGGTCGATGATGAGGTCCGGCGCGCAGGTCAGCATCCGTCCGGGTGAGACGGCAGGCTGTGAACTGAGGGTGCGCGTTCCCGCCCCGAGTTGAGTACGTCACGATCACCACCCCTGTCATCCCCGCCCCCATCCGGACGACAACGTCGCGGTCCTGCCGGGGAGTTGCGGCTCGTGCCAGCCCGAGTTTGCTACCCAAGGTTGAGCTAGGGAGCGATCTGTTGGCTGATCCAATCCGAAATTGCTGGGTTCTCAATGAAGAGGTTATGGCTGAGGTTCCCCTCAACGGTGACCCATGAGTCTTTGCCCTGCTCTGCGCTCACGCCGTTTCCCCATTGCTGCAAGCGGATGCTCGGGTCTGGCTGCCCAGACACGGTGAAGAACATGTCCTGCATGCTGCTCTGCGGGAATGCGCCGTCTCCCTGGTCACGTGCAAAGACTTCCGCGTACCAAGTTTGGCCGGGCTTAGTTGCGATGGCTGTGCGATTGTTGCCAGCGAAGGCAGTGAACGGCAGAATCTCGCCGCCGGTCCCCTGCTCGGTTCGGACCATCACATTGGTGGGCACAGTTCCCGAACCGGGCGACGCGGGGTCGAGGACTACGTGCACTGGGTATGTGACAGTCACCGAATCAGCCAGTGCGGTCCAGGGATTGTTGCCGGGTTCTGATGAAGCGTTGAGGTCGAGTAGCAACTCGTTCCGGTCGGCTGTGTTGTTGATGGCTTTCGGGCCCTTTCTTGGTGCCGCCGGGTAGAGGAACTTGGTGGTGGGCAGGACAATGCGAAACAGTGGGTTGTACTGGCGCAGGAAGCTGACCTGCCGTTTCAGGCCCCTGCCTGCGAGATCCGCGCGGGTGATATCACCGCCGGGGCCTGTGATGGTTCCGCCAGCCAGAACGTGTCGGTAGGCCCGGGTGTAGCCGGCGAATATTTCCGCTCCACGAGCGGCGTCCCGAAAACTATTGAAGTTGCCGTTCCACAGGTTCCAGACGAACGGCGCCCCCTGCTGAGGTGGTGCGGCCAGGATGAGCCTACCGATCGTAGGCAGCTTCACGTGGCTGCCATCTGGAGCGAGTACGGTCGCGCCGTAGGCATCGCTTTGCAAGTACGCGCGAACAATCGACACCCCAGTACTGTGGGCAACCACGTTGACTGTGCTGGCACCGGGTGATTCCTTCACCGCCTGGATCAGCCAATAGCGCAGGTAATCGACCGCGTACTCAAATGTGTCCGCAGCAGTTGCGTCGTTCCAATGCGACAGCAGACCCTCGATCTTCCCATCGGCAACCTGCTGCCGTGGCGCTCCGGGCATCCGCCAGTCATAGCTCGCGCCAATCACGTGGCCAGCCGACCCTGTGACGGCCGTCAGGTCGCCGATGAGTTGGTCATAGGTCGGACCGACTCGCAGCTGAGCCGCGGGGAATCCGCGCTGGGTCCAGAATCGTTCCTGCGATTCGTCGTCAATCGGAACAGATCCGCCATTGAATCGGGGGACGACTAGGGTGACGGCCGGTGAAGCTCCACTGCTTGTGAACGACTCGTCACCGGTGCTGCATCCGGCGATGACGACGACTAGCGCTAGTACGGCCACTACCCGTCTCATCACTACCCCACCGGCAAGTTTCTGCGGGTCCATACCGGACAGTCAATCAGAAGTCCAGCTCACTCGACGTTGGCGCGCAGATACAGGCTCTTCGTGTTTCAGCGTGGTGAGGATGTTCACGCTGCCATGGGGGTTGGCGCGTGGGCGATGATTCTGGTTCGGTGGTTGTTGTGGTTGCGGTTCTCCCGACCGGTGGGCTTGAAGGTTTTGGCGTTGAGGTTCGCGGCCTCGGTGCGGGCGTTGGTGATCCGGGTCCGGCAGAACGTGAGAAGCTCGCGCCGCCAGGGGTTCAGCGTCCTGAGCAGCCGCTGGGCCTCGGGCAACTTGCTAACCCTCACGGCCGGTTCCAGGTGTGCCCACTCGCGGTGGAAGTCATCGACGTGCCGGGTCGCTAGCAGTTGCCGCACGTGCTCCTCCACGCCCCACGCCAGCGCGATCTGCTGGTCGGAGTCGAGCACCTCGGCGAGCCGGGTGGTGAACCGGGCCCGGAACGGCAACTCGTCGGTCTCCTCCACGAACGTGCACCGCGCACAGGCGTCCTCCTCGCACGGGAACCGCCGCTTCCGCACCTGGACCGTCAACGCGGTGCCGCCGCAGGGAACGTCCTTGACCACCTGGACCGCACGAGCATGGATCCGGCCCGACCCCACTCCACAGTCCCGACAGCCACCCTCCTCGACGACCGCCTCGACCAACACCCATACTGGCACAGGGCTACAAGCCCCCACATCAACAGACCACCACACTCAAGTACCAAGAGCCGAATTAGCCCGACTCACTGAAAGTGACCGTATTGGGCTCGAGGGTGAGCGGCGGTGCTGATTGGTGGGTTCGGATCAGCCGAGCCAACCAGGACGATGCTGATCTAGAGATATGACCAGTTGATCTCTAGAACAGCGCTCAGCCTGCCCGAGATGTCCGGTTTCACCCGGCTGTTGGGCAGGCTGAGGCGTACCAATTAGTGGCACGGTCACAAAGGTAGATTTCCCTCAGGGAATCGTCTCGCCGATTTGGGTCAGCCACACATGGAATCGGTCTCGGCCACACATTTGCTGAGTGCCCGATCGCTGTTCGGCATTTTGCGTCTGCCGAATTTGCTTCGGAGTCGGTCGGTGCAATCGGATGGTTCTATGTCGGCTACACGGATCGCCTATCCGTTTGTGTCTGGTTTGTGTGACATCGCTGCCCGCTCGCAATCTGGATCGGCGAGGTCGGGACGATCGCAGAACAGTTCACAGCGCAACGGAACAAGGTCGATCTCGAGCCGCGCGACTGGCTCCGATGCCAACGGTGCAGGGCGGACGCTGACCGGCATCGCGCAACCGGTCAAACATCGTCAGTGAGGCGACCTGTGCGGCACGTAGACTCAATAGCTCCCAACGGTAAGTTCATCAGATTCTCTTCTTCGGCCAGAACTAGGACAAATCAGGGGCGTAGAACGCTGAGCGGAAGGACGAACACGCCATCAGGTCGGGCGTAGGCGTATCCGCCGGGCACAAGCACCGCAAGGAAGGCGGGCGGACCAACGCTCTTGTCGTCGATGTGTGCGACGAGGTTCATCAAGTTGGCTGCTGCGACATCGACTTGGCCGTCGCCGAGCTTGATCTCGATGGCTGCCCAGCGCCCGTCGAAGGTTTCAATTATCACGTCCGCTTCAAGGCCTTGGTGTTCCCCGTAGTACAGCAGGTGCGAGTCCAGAACGTCTGCGAAGACTCGAAGATCGCGAAGTACTAACGTCTCAAAGAGCAGACCCAAGTAGCTGATGTCTCGGAGCAACTGTTCGGGTGTCGCATGCAACGCGGCAACCGCCAGTGCGGGATCGACGAAGTAACGCTTCGGCTCGACACGGATGCGTTTCTTGGAACGTAGGTGAGTGGACCAGGCAGGCAGATTCTCCACCACCATGAGTCGTTCCAACGCGGTCAGATACTCCCGTGCTGTGTCACGGTCGAGCGGCGCCTCTGCATCGCCGACATCAGTTGCCAACGTGGAAATGCTCACTGGCGTTGCCACATGTCGAGCCAGCGAACGCACGAACATCGCGACGCGAACTGGGTCCCGACGCACGCCATCCAATTCCTGCACGTCGGCGCGGGCCAAGTGGTCGACGTAGTGGCGCATCGCGACCATTCGCTGCCGAAGCTTGCGGGTTTGGAATTCCGGCCAACCACCGCCACATACAAGGTCCGCCACCTCAGCGACATCGAGTTGATTGGTCGCAGGGGGAAGCGGCTCTCCGTTCAATAGCGCTCCCAAAGACACCTGACCGTTGCTATGACCCGATTCGAACAGCGTCATCGGACGCATTCGAATCAACGCGAACCGACCAGCGCCAGAATGTCGGGTGATGGCTTCGGTTGGGTTGGCCGAGCCAGTGAGTATGAACTGCCCGGGCTGGCCCGCATCATCAACCGCACGGCGAACGTGGTCCCAGACTCTCGGGACTCGCTGCCACTCGTCGATCAAACGGGGCCGTGCGCGGTCGCGTCCCGCTGATTGGTGGAGTTTCACCGTGCGGGGGTCAGTGCTTTGG
>CBFGTA010000086.1:0-9581 GCA_965651595.1 uncultured bacterium
TCCGATGACTCAGATGGTGAACTGTGTGGACCTGCGGGGACGTCCTGGCCCCAAACAACTAGCGCGACCCACCGAGTCGGCGTTTGACGCTGGTAACGCTCCTGCCGCCCAGAACGCGTTGAACTTCAACGCGATGTGCCCTCGGGGTAACAAGCCGGTAGCTCCGCTCAAACCACTCAAGAAGACCCGCATGGCAACGCCACCTCTCATTGTCAATGGGACCGGCGACACCGCAACGCCCTTCCCTGGAGCTCAGCGCGCTCGCCAGCTTCTCACCGGTTCGCGCCTGGTCCGGGTGCCCACCACCTTCCACGGGCTCTTCTTGATTTCCGGTTCACGGTGCGTCAAGAAGGCCGGGATGCGGTACTTGCGCAAGCAGCAGCTTCCCGCCAAGAACCTACGGTGCCAGCTGTAGTCGACGAGGTTGGGCGACAGGAACTCACGCGACGGAGACATTCACGCCACGGGCAGCACAACGCCGGATGCGGCAACCTCTCTTGCGCCTCGAGCGACCAGTTCGACGAGTAGTTGCGGGTCGTGCCCAGCTACTCGCAGCAGCCGGCCCAGTGCCTGCCTGCCGAAGGCGGGCAGCCTTTGTTCCAAGACCGCGGTTACGACCGAAGAGTCGACCATCCCGCTAGAGAACATCCGTTCGTTCTGTTCCACGTTCAGCGATCCGGTGATGCGGCGTATTGTGTCCACGACTGCCAGCAACGGGACTAGTCGGCGGGTGTGCCACCGCTGATAGCTACCAAGGTTGCGGCGCTGAATCGCGTCGGCCAGAGCCCGTGCGGCCATGAGTCCCATGCCGATTCCGGAACCGTGGGCGGTATAGACGTGGCCCGCAGAGTCTCCGACGGCAGCGAGATTCCCGCGGACCACGCGACCGGCCGGAGGACCAAGAGGTATAGCCCCCGACCACAATTGGACTGGTTCACCGAGCCACGGGAGCTCGCGGACAGTTTCGGCGACGATCCGGAGACCGGTTGGGAATCCGGCCGCTGGCACCGAACCAGTGAGAACTGAGGCCCTCTCCCCCGTCACGCGGATAGTCACGACAGAGTATCCGCCGTAGCGACCCGTGAAGCTCAAGTTGTCGCCGATCTCGGCACCAAGGCTCCGGACAAAATCCTCAGCTTGATCGGGCGCGGTCAACGCGAACTGGGCGTACGCCGCCGAACACACGTCATGACGTGGACTAGCGGACCTGCAACCCAGGTGGGTGCCAGGAACTCCGGCAGCATCCACAACGTAACGGCCCACCACCGATCGGTCTGCAAGCTGGACGCAGTTCCCATTGATCGCAATGACTCGACTCGGGGTGGACAGCACGGCTCCAGCAGCTTCGGCCGCTGCCCGCAGGAAGTTCCCCATCGTGCCCATGTCTAGTTCGAGCACGCGATGATCTCGACTGACAACTGCATGCCTTCCCGACGCGGGCATGAAATGCATCGGTACATTGCGAGCATTCACCCATTGCGGACCGGCCTGGGCTAGAGGCCGAGCGTCGACACCCAGGACCCGCAACCCCGATCTTGCACACAACCCGGCCAGGTGCGAACCGGCGATTCCGAGGCCAACCACGACGACGTCCCAGTCAGCCTCGCCATCCACCTAGCGAGTCTCCCACATTCGCGGAGCGCGAATCCACGGCCTGTGGAGGGACTCGCCACCACCGGCCTCAAGACTTCTCTCAGAACACTCGACGACACGATCAACCATTCAACGGCATCACGTCATCCAAGCATTAGAGTTCGGTCATGGTCCAGACACGGGGTCCGCTGACAGCAGCACTACTCGCGATCGGTGTCGTTGTGGTGGTCCTATTCGCAGCTTGCAGTTCGCCGCAGGCAACCGGGTCGGTCGGCACCAGCGAAGCAGTGGCAGCCAGCGACACCCCCACCACGTCCGCCATGACGAAGTTGGCAGGAAAGCTCCGCACGGAGTCGCCCGACACCGTCAACACGCCGACCGGTTCGTCCCAACTGCCTATCGTCATTTCTCAGGTGGACACGGACGAGAACGTCGTCTTCATCACGATCGACGACGGTGGGACTGCCGATCCAGAGATCCTGGCCATTCTGGAGCAAGCACAAATCCCGGTCACTCCGTTTCAGACCGTCAACGTGACCCAACCCCGCAAGGACTACTTCGGGGAGGTCGCACGGCTCACCGGGCAAGCAGTCCAGAACCACACGATCACCCACCCGCAAATGCCTCGCCAAAGTTTCGCCGAACAAAAGCGACAGATCTGCGAGACGAGCGACAAGTACGAACAGTGGTACGGGGAGCGCCCGTGGATGCTCCGGCCACCGTACGGCGAGTTCAACGACACCACCCGCAAGGCGGCCCAAGAATGCGGGATCGACTACATAGTGATGTGGTCGTCTACTCTTCCGGCTGCGCACTTGCGCTATCAGGTGGGCAATTCTTTACGCCCGGGGGAAATCATCCTCACCCACTGGCGACACGACTTGCGTGATCACTTGCCGAAAATGCTCAAAGATATCGCCAGGCAGGGCTTCCGCGTTGCCGCCTTGCAGGACTATCTTCCCCGCCGAGAGTCCTAGAGACCTTCTGTCCTGGCGCGCAGACACGCTGATGCGACCGTTCTGAGCAGGTATCCCTACACGAAACTCCTTGAGCCGAGCAACCCGACCTAGTCTGCGGGAGAACCTCGCAGTAAACGGCCGGTTCAGGGCCCCTCAGACTCCTCTTCGAGTTGGGCTGAGGTGCCTGCCTCACCCCACACTCAAGGAGGAATTGGATGAAAGCACGCCGAATAGTCGGCGCAGCCGGAGGTGCGGCCATCATGGTCGGCAGCTTCCTGGTGGCAGTGCCGAGCGCAAACGCCCACGGCTACATCAACGGGCCTGATAGTCGCGCGAGCTTGTGTCAACAGCGCGTCAACACGAGTTGCGGAGCGGTCATGTATGAACCGCAGAGCCTCGAAGGCAGCCAGGGCTTCCCCCAGTACGGCCCTCCAGACGGCAAGATCGCATCGGGTGGCACCCATGTGGGAGCAGCCCTCGATCAACAGACATCAACGAGGTGGCACAAGAACAACGTCTCAGCGGGCCCGTTGACCCTGAGTTGGCGCTACACAGCTCCCCACCGCTCACGCAAGTGGCACTACTACATCACCAAACCGGGCTGGAACCCGAATGCTCCGCTCAAGCGCGCCGATTTGGAGCACCTGCAAACCTTCAATCACGACGGTTCGCCAGCGCCCCAGAACCAGCGGCATACGATCACGATTCCCTCGGACCGCAACGGATACCACGTGCTGCTCGGCGTGTGGGACATCGCTGACACGGCTGGAGCGTTCTACCAGGTGGTCGACCTCAACGTTCAAGGCAATGCTGGCCCAGACACTCAAGCTCCCACCGTGCCCCAAGGGCTGCACTCGATGGATGTGACGACTAGTTCGGTGAACCTGATGTGGACCGCATCCACCGACAACATTGGCGTCACCGGCTACCGGGTCTACCGCAACGGCATCCAGGTCGGGACCGTGTCGGGAACGTCCTACACCGATTCGGGTCTGACTGCCAACCAGAGCTACACCTACACAGTTCGAGCAGTCGACGCTGCAGGTAATCTCTCCGGCACATCGACTCCCCTGTCTGTGACGACCACCGCACCGCCTGCCCAAGACAATCAGGCCCCTTCAGTCCCGCAGAACCTGCACTCGATGGGTGTTACGGCTAGTTCGGTGAACCTGATGTGGACCGCATCCACCGACAACATTGGCGTCACCGGCTACCGGGTCTACCGCAACGGCATCCAGGTCGGGACCGTGTCGGGAACGTCCTACACCGATTCGGGTCTGACTGCCAACCAGAGCTACACCTACACTGTTCGCGCCTTCGACAACGCGGGCAACCTTTCAGGCGCGTCGGCGCCACTGACCGTGACGACTGCGGCAAGTGGCGGGGGCGGCCACTCGCATCCCGACACGACCGCTCCCAGCGTTCCCCAGGGCCTGAGCTCGATGGGCACCAACACCAATGTTGCCACGTTCCAATGGGCAGCCTCGATGGACAACGTCGGTGTCACCGAATACGAAATCTTCCGTGACGGGAAGAAAGTTGCGACCCGCAGCGTCACCATTCACACCGACACCATGCTCACCCCGGGCACGGAATACACCTACACCGTGCGGGCAGTCGACGCTGCCGGAAACGTGTCGGATTTCTCGGCTCCGCTGACGATGCGCACGCAAGGCGAAGCTCCGGCACCGACGCCGGAACCAACGACCAGCCCCGTCACGCAACTCATCAAGAGCGTCGTGAAGCTGTTCTCCCGCTGGTTCTAAGTGAACAAGTAGCGAGCTGAGTGTTAGTCACCCATGTGCCGGACCGTCCATGTGAATAGCCGGCGGTCCGGCACATGTGGGTTCGCTTGCACCAGTGTTGGCTACATCAACACAACCGCCCCGCGTGCCTCTGCGACCGGTCAGCGCGCATCTGACGTGGCACGTTCCGACGGCATATAGTCGCAACCGTGAGCCCACCAGTTCCCTATCCGCGGACAGCCCTGATCGTTGACGATCAAACGTTCGCGAGGACGATGCTCACCACAGCCGTCACTTCGCTCGGGTTCGACTGCACGGCCGTGGGAGGGTCTGCCGCCGCACGGGCCGCGCTGGCAGCCCATGAGTTCGATCTGGCGATAGTCGATATCGACTTGGGCGAAGCCGAATCGAGTGGACTCGATTTAGTCGCCACGATTGACCGAAAGGCACCGTGGACCGCAGTTCTCATCGTGAGTGCCCACCGATCGCCTCGGCTGGCGACCTCCACTCTTGGAACCAGTCACCAAGATCATGCCTACCTGGTCAAGTCGGATATAGCCTCGGTGAACGTACTCTCCCAAGCCATCGATGCCGCCATCACAGGTGACCGAGTCCCATCGAGCTCCCCAGAGACGTTCACCCGAGTGACACCCGGCCAGGCCGACCTGTTGCGGCTGATCGCCCAAGGCTGGTCGAACCAAGCCATCGCCGACCGGCTCGACGTCGAGCGACGTAGCGTGGAACAAGCGATCCGCCGCACTTACCGGGCTCTCAGGCTCGAGCCCAGCGACGACAAGAACAGCCGCGTGGAGGCCGTCCGCATGTGGCAACAGGGCCTGGTGGAGGTGGGTCGCTCCCATGGTGCGCCCTCCAGCTAATTCGAATCACCCGGAACGCCCGTATCGTCAGGTCGTCGCAACTATCACCGATCGATATTCGCTAGCACCGGCAGTTGCCGCGGCCCTGTCCGGGATTCTGTTCCTCTTGTCCACCATCTTCTTCGTGGATACCGCACCCACTTTCGATTTGGGAGTGCTTGGCGCGTCTACCGCAGGGGGCTCCACAGCCCTGGTCGCCTTCCTGGTGTGCGGGGCAGGCTACCTAGTGGCGGCCCGGATCGCCTGGGTTTGGGTCGGTGGCCTCGTCGGCCTAGCCCTCTGCCTCATCGGTTTCGCGCATGCATTTGCGGTGACCGCCCTAGCCGCGGTGGTCGGGGCACCGGAAGCCGCCCACGCCGGAACGTTCGTCGTGCAGTTCGTACAGCCCGTGGTGTGGGGCCTGATCGTCATGACAGTCGCCCACCGATTCCGCCAACAAGCCTCCACCACTGCCCGCCTCATCGCGGCTGAGCAGTCACTGCGCGAACAGAAGGCCGCGGCCGACGTTGCCATCCAAACCCACACGCAGCGTCTACAGGAACTCGTCGACGTCGGCGTAGTTCCAGAAGTTGATGTCCTGTTGACGCACCTGCGGCAATTCGAAGACGATCCACAGTCGATCAGCGCCGACCAACTTTCTGCGATGGGAGAACAACTCAACGATGTCTCCGCGCGCTTGGTGCGGCCCCTCAGCCACCAGCTCGCCGGCCCCTCCGCTCCCGTCACGACACCGGCCACTGTCGGCATGACGACGCCTACCGATACTGCCCCGGGGTTCTTAGCAACGGCCCGGGCCTCCGCCACGCACGCCTGGGAAGGGCTGGCGAGACCGTTGAGCGTCAGTTGGGTTGCCAGCATTGCCTGGCTCATTGTCGGCGTGCGGGTCGTGGCGAACGTACCGACCGGTGCGGCCATCCTTGTTGCACTTGTAGTGGGCGGGGTTATCTGGCTCAGCCTGTGGAGCATCGAACGTGTCCTATCCACCGCCCACTTATCGATGTCGCCCACGCCGTTGCGCCTCACCCGCTGGGGCGCGAGTGTCCTCATCGGCGCACTTGCGGCCTGGGTCGATATCACGGCCTACTGGCTGATGGAATCATCGAGCGGGCCGGACTGGATTCCGGTGGCGGCCTTGTCAGGTTCAGCTATCGCGGTGGCTCTGGTCGCGGGAATCGCGCGAATCCCCTTCGCGGCTCTGCGACGCGCATCTGGGGTTCTCACACTGGTTCTCGTCGCAGCAGTCGGCGCGGGTTCGTGGATTATTTACGCCGGTCGGGGCGCTGGTTTCGGTGCAGTCGTGAACGGCGTTATCTTTGGCCTGGTCACGCTGCTCGTGGCGCTGGGAACCGACCTGTCCCGTTCGCGGGCGATTGACTCCCGTACAGTGGCGCGGACCGTGAGACAGCAGCGCGATGCCGTGGAACAGGCACTGGAGACTGAACACGATCTGAGTGTGACGCTGTCACGAACGCTGCACGGCGACGTCCAAGGCACCCTAACCGGCGCGGCCCTCGGGATGGCACTGGCCGCCGACGGGCGAATGCCCACCCGTGAAGCCGTGGAAGCTGCAATCGGGGCCATCGAAGCAGTAGCGGCTGATCTGCGCTCCGCCACCCTCAGGCCAGAACAGCGCTACGAACCAGCGTCGCTAGCCAGTGGTCCGCCCGATGACATATTAGGCAACGCCATCGACAGGCTGTCCGAACGCTGGCCAGCGCTGGATATTCAGACATCGATTGCTCCTCGCGCCCGCGAGGCACTCCAGGGACGCGGCGACCTCGTGAACGACGTGGTGGATATCGCCTCAGAGGCCATTACGAACGCGGTTCGGCACGGATCCGCGACCCGGGTCGCTGTCGGTGTGGCCGTGTCTGGCCGCCCGGATGGCACCCAGGTGGTTGACATGACTATTGACGATGACGGTGCTGGACTCACCGGGGCGTCTCGAGAGCTACATCTCACAGGTCGGGAGACTTGGTTGGGCCTGGGCATGTTGAGTGTTCTGGATTCAGGTGCTCAGGTAGCCCTCGGAGCGAGCCCGGCTGGTGGTGCGCGATTGCGGGCCCGCTGGCCGATCGACGATAGCCCAAGCCCGGCAGGTAATGACTCCAGCTAGGCGTCGACCAGAGTCTGTCCGATCTTCGGTACTGGACTGCTTCCGGCCAGCAGCATCTGGCACAGTTGCGCCATGGTCGACAATCCGCCACCTCCCGCCGCAACGCCAGATTCGGCCGCTGATGCTCCAATCAGTCGCGGCCGCCTCGTCGCGGGCCTCGCTGGTCTGGCCGTTGTGGCTCTCGCCGCTGGCTACGTGGTCCTCACTGTTGTCGAGACCATGCTGGATTGGTTGTGGCTAGATGTGGCGGCTTCGGCCGAAGGATGGTCGCTCATTGCCCTCGTCCTGGCCATTCCCACTGTGGCGGGAATTCTTGTTGCCCTATTGCGACGAGCCGGGGCGGATGGACATAGTCCCCTAGCTGGCCTTGCCCTCGGGCCAATCACGTCCCGGGACTACCCCACCGTCATCGGGGCTATCGCTGTCACCCTGGTCGGCGGGCTGGTACTTGGACCCGAAGTAGCCATGGTGTCCACGGGCGCGTGGTTGGGTACGGTAACCGCTCAGCGATTCGGGCTTCCCGCCAAGGCGACAGTGGGCGTCGGCGCCCTGGCCGCGATCCTGGCTCTGTTTGTCAATCCGCTCCTGCACGGATCTTTTGAAACCTCTCCCAATTATCAGTTCGATGTGCGACATCTGGCGGGAGCGATTGCCGTCGGAGTCGTGACGGCAGGCCTGCTCTGGCTAACCCGGCAGGCAGCGATTGGGGTTCTGCGTCTGCATGGTGGAGACCGACCTCGCGTCTTGGTCCTGGGTCTAGCGGGCCTGGCTGTGGGTGCTGTGGCCCTGGTGTACCACTACTGGAGTAAGCAGCCAGTCGGACTGGTGCTGACAAGCGGCGAATCTAATGTCAAGGCATTGCTAGCGCTGGGGACGATCGGACTGTTAGCGGGAACAGTCATCGCCAAGCTGCTCGCCTACGCCATCAGCCTCGGTGGAGGCTTCCGCGGCGGGCCGTACTTCCCAGCCCTTTATGCTGGCGCGGGTATTGGGGCAATCGCGACCGTGCTGAGTCCAGACTGGGCCGCGGGTGCTGCTGGAGCGGGCGTGGCGGCCGCAGCAATCTACATTGCCCACCCACCGTGGAAGGTCGTGCTCATCCTGGCTGTCGTCCTGGGTCTACTTGTGGGTGGACCGCAGATGATTATCTTGGCCTTCATTGGCGGCGCGATGGCCAAGTTCGTTCCGGAAGTCACCGTCAACACCCATCCCGACGGTTCCCAAGAAGTTCACCACGTCCGCTAGCGAACCCCTGCCCGGCGCTCCCCCAATCACTGGCCGCTGTTAGAGGTTCATCGTCACCACGCGCTTGGGTTTGACGCGCACCACCACCCGAACGTTGTCCGTTCCGTCGTCGCCGGGATAGCGATCGGCGCCCATGTATTCGCGGGCAAGGTCGTCGATGAGTTGCCGCCCACCTTCTTCGGTCATCTCGACACTCCCGCGCACTTCTGCATACGAGTACGGGCTGGCGGACGGATTGACAAGGACGCTACAGCGCGGGTCGGCCACTAGATTCTTGTGCTTGCGGCGACCAATCGTGGTGGAGAACAGGACGTCATTGCCGTCGGTTGTCACCCACACCACCGACAACTGGGGCCGCCCGTCGGGGTTGATCGTACCGACTACAGCGAAGTTGGAAGCGTCGAACAGGGCTTTCACGGCGGGGGTGAGTTCAGCGGTCATAACGTGACGCTACTGCACCACACGAACCACCGTCTAGCCGTTGTCACCTGACCTTCGACCGGGCTCGGGCCGAACAGAAAGGCGTCCTGGTAGAGGTCGGACCCCTCGCCACACCCGCGGAGAAAACCTGGCCAACCAACCCCAGAGTCAACCTGACTCAGGGCAGTCCCGGTCGTGCAGATCGATGATTTCGTCGGTGACCGTGACCTGACCCTCGATCGCCTGGGCGACCAGGGTCGCGTAGCGGCGTTGCGGTTCGAACTTCGCCAGATCGGCGGGTGTCATCGCGGCGCCTTCGCGGGCCATCTTCAGCAGCCGGTTGCGGTGGACCTCGCGTTCAATGCCAGCGGGCAGTTCCAGTGCTGCCAGACCCGCAGGCGCTCGATGTGTTCGAGCATGTGACGGGCGTTCGGTTTCGTCGGCGCCTGGCGCAGCCAGGCCAGCATCGTCATGGCGCTGTCGTCCCGACGCTTGAGCAGACCATCCAGCCCGCGCCGATGCGCCGGAGACAGCCTCACGGTCAGCGCGGCGTACATACGGCGGTTGGCCCCGGTGACAGCTTCAGCACACACCCGCTCAATGACCTGCACGGATGGAAACAAAA
>CBFGTA010000087.1:0-9567 GCA_965651595.1 uncultured bacterium
AGGCTGCTCGAGCCGCCTACCCGGATGTGGACCTCACCCCGCTGCATCAAGCGGGTGACTGGATCGCTGGGCCCGAAGCTCCGCCGATGCTGCGGTGGAAGATGATCCAGCGCGGATACTGGGTCCACGGGGTGGAATCTTTCGCGGACTACGTGGCGGACCTGTGCAGATTCACAGTCTCTGATGTGGCTGCCGGAATCACGTGCCCTGCCCTGATCGTGCGTTCGGAATCTGACCCTCTATCAACCAACGCCCAGAAACTATTCGAAGCGGTTTCGTCGGAACGCAAGCAGATTGTTGATTGCTGGAAGAGCGACGGAACGGTGGGACATTGTGAGGCCGACAATCGGTCGTTGTACTCGCAGCGAGTGTTCGACGTCCTCGACGAATGGGTGCAGAACTAGCAACGTCATCGGGACCATATCAGCAGAGCCACGGCCCGAAGTGCTGGCCTTCCGGGGTTTTCAGGAAGTGCTGGCCTTCCGGGTTTTTCAGTCGGGGTACTAGTACCCAATATCGAACGTTGCGATGTCGCCGAGGCAAATGTTGTTGCGAGCTTCGGTTCCGTCTGAGCAGGTGGCGTGGATCAGATTCGTGCTCACCATGCTGGCTTCGGTGAGGTTGGCCCCCGACAGGTCCGCACTCTGCAGGACTGCGTAATCCAAGTTTGCTCCGGCCAGATTGGCGCCGGTTAGATTGGCGTATCGAACGTTCGCCCCCGACAGGTCCGCTCCGGTGAGGTCAGCGCCAGCAAGGTCAGCGTTCTCGAGGTCCATGCCAGCAAGGTCAGCCCCTGCGCAGGACGTATTCGGCTCAATCAAACAGCCGTTCACGTTTGTGCCGGTCACATTGGTGCCAGAGCACGCCACCAGCATCGCCAGCGGAACGCTCGCCACAACAGTTGCGATCAGTGCCCTTTTTGTCCGCATCTCGCCTCGCCTCATCATGGACTGCCAGTGAGCCCGATACTTTGTGTAGGTTAGCAATGACCCTGACCAATGTCTCAGTGGGACTCGCTTGCTTCCGGAACCGGTGAATCGTCGGGCGCTGCCAGAGTGGCACGCACCCGCCGTGTCACTGCCCGCTCAGCGAAGAAAGAGGCCAAGGGAATAGTGCCAGCCAACAGGATGCCGACCGTGGCCAAGATCGACCACCGTAGCCGGAAGGTTAGGTCGACAGCAGTGATCAAATAGATGAAGTAGAGCCACCCGTGACCTGTCCACATCAAGACATACGCCGACGGCTTCTCGGCCACATCCGCATAGTTCAAAAAGGCATAACCAACAATCAGCCACACCGTCAGAACGATGAGAAAGACACCGGTGATCCAGGCCATGACCCTAAATCGCAGTAGTGCACCGGTCATTGTCGTCCTTCCGTCAGTGATTTCTGGGGCCACTATCTGAAAAGCGTCGCGAACGGCACGTCAGATCTCGGCCGTGCCTGCATCTCGACCGTATCTACCACGCCTCACTCACCACTCGAATCGGAGTGATGGGTGGCCGGGTCAGCTGGCCTCGCCGGTTGCTGCCCCAGGCGTTGAGTTCGATCCGCGGCCGAGCCGTCCAAAGATATTCGCTCGGAACTCGAGCGAGCAGCGCCTTCCGCTGCGGGGCCCGCGGGCCCTAACGAGTCTGTATTGGCGGGCGCTTGGTGGGACGTGAGGCGATCCTTGGGCCGACTGCGCCGGGCAGTCACCAATGTAGGATCGGATAGCTCAGCTTCTGATTCACGCTGGTCACGGATAAAGCGCCACCAGAACCACACCCCGAATCCGGCGAATACCCACCACTGAAGGGCATAAACCAGGTTGCGAGGTTCTAAGGTATCTGGCTGGCCCGGCAGGGGCGTGGTTGACACGGTGAACTGCCAGACGCCGAGAGCAATCATTGCCCCCACCGCTGTCAAACAGACGGCATGCCACCATAACCACCGAGGGGCGAGGGCGTAACGGAGCACACTGCTACGGTAACCCACCGGCCACGGCGTCGAGCGACACCTGCCTGCTCCGCGTCTGCCGCATCATGATCCACCCGACGTCTAGTGGCCACCGTCGTGGAACGGGTACTGTAGTGACGTCAACCACCGAGCGTGAGCTCGGTCCACATGAGAATCCAGAAACTAGGCCTTCATGAACCGCGCCCAGCATGTGTGGATCGCGACTGTCGTGGTCGCCGTCGCGGCATGCGTGGTCACCCCCGCTGGCTCATGGGCCCGGTTTACGGTGTGGTGCGCGGTCAGCTTAGCGACTGTCGTCATCTTGGTGACGGTGACCGTCCGGCGAAACAGCTGGGCGCCTTCGGCCTGGGGGTTCGCCGCCGCAGGCGTGGCCTCTACTGCGGCGGCAATCGCCTACACCTTGTCTCACCATGCAGCAGGACCTCCGAGCATTCACGCACCGGACTGGATCGAACTCGCGTTCACCATAGTAACCACGTCGTTCTGGTTGGCTGCCACGTTCACTGTGGCCCGGCCCCGACTACGTCAGCGTCCGGACGCCACGACCGTGCTCGATGCTGCGGCAGTGTTCGTGGCCGGGTTGCTGGTCCTGGCGACGTTCTATCTGGTCCCTACGTGGTCCCTCACGTCAAGTGTTCCTCAGCGAATCACCATCGTGGTGTCCCAGATCCTCCTGTTGGTACTGCTCATCATCTGCGTGCGAATCCTGGTCCGGACGACGAAGATTCGCAGTCGTGCAAGTCGACTCCTGGCGAGTGGCATTCTCGGTCTCCTTTTCGCCACCGTGCTGACGCTGTACTACTCGCACCCGGCCACGCCCCTGTTGTCTGACGCCGCCGGCACTTTCCTCGTCGTCGTCGTGCTCGTATCAATTGCGGTGATTGCCCTCGGCGCACTCGATTCCAGCGCGCCAGCCGTACCTCGGTTCGACCCCGGGGCCAACAGTACCGCCCACCCGCATGTCCTGGTGCTGCTCGGTGTGTGCGTGGTATTGCCGCCGGTCGTGTTGCTCGTGACGGCACCACATTCGTTCGCGGGGGAACAAGTCTTCATCATCTTGACCGTTGTGATTGCCGCCATTGTCGGCGCCCGGGTCTACCTGATTATTCTCCGCTTCCGGCGAGCGATCGATCGAGAGCGGGAGCTGCGTCAGATCAACTCGGGATTGATGCTCACGAACAGCGTGGCGGACGTGGACGCTCGCCTGTCCGATTGGGCAGTCACCTTGGTGGGCCAGTTGCGCTCGGACTGCCACCTGGTGTCGCTGCCGGAACTGACGGACCTGGGAGTGTCCCGCTCGTCGGTGTCAGAGGCAATCTCTGGCGAACGCGGGGTTCGCTACGCGACTGTCGTACCGGTGTTGAGGACTGCATCCCGCCAGTACCTGCTGCTCATCACACCGAGTCCGGTTGGCCCCGCCGAGGTCGGTGCGATCGCGGCCCTGGGCCAGAGCGTGGGGATGACTTTGGAGCGCATTGCCCTCACTAGTCGGATCTTGGAGAGGGCCACCAATGAACGTTTGAACATGCTGCTCCACAACGCCACCGACGTTATCGTCCTCATCGATTCGACTCACCGGATTCGATTCATCAACGATGCAGTGGGTTCCCTGATCCGCCAGGAGCCCGTCGACATCACGGGCACCAAGTGGCACACTCTGTTCGCATTCCCCGATGAGGCCGACCGCTTGCTCGCCGAAGCGCGCCGCAACGACGAGGCCCAGGCCGAACTGATCATGGCTCCCACAGATCCATTGCACCGGTTTGAGTCCCTGTCCTTGACTCAGATTCGACCCCACCCGGACGAGTCAGCTGAATCTGGCACCGAACCGGCCCGAGTGGAAGTGAGCGTCGTCTGGCTAGAGCACGAGAATCAGTTCGTCGCCACACTCCACGACGTGACCCAGCGGCACGCACTGCTGCGTGAGCTTCAGTATCGGGCTTACCACGACGAACTCACTGGTCTGCGCAACCGCAGCTGCTTCCGTCGAGAACTCGACGAAGTCATCATGGAATCGCATGAGCGCCAGCAAGCGTTTGCGGTCATGATGATCGACCTCGACGACTTCAAGGACATCAACGACTCGTTGGGCCACCCGGCAGGGGATGAATACCTACGGACAGTGGCTGATCGCCTATCGCTGGCCACCCGCGCCGAGGACGTGCCGTATCGGCTCGGTGGGGACGAGTTCGCTGTGATCGTGTTGAACCCGCAATCGCGCCAAGAAGCGCAGGCCTACGCCGAACAGCTCATTTCGATTCTGGGCGAACCGGCCGACCTGTCCGGAGTGACGATCTCGGCCGGAGCCAGCATCGGGATCGCCTTCAGTGCCGGAGCCGTCGATCCGACCTCCATCGAACGTGACGCGGACATCGCACTGTACGAAGCCAAGTACGGGGGCAAAGGCCGGGTCGCGATCTTCCACTCGGACATGCATTCTGCCGCCGTCGACAAACTGACTCTGACCGGCGCCCTGCATGATGCTGTGTCGCAGGGAGAAATGGTCGTGCGCTATCAGCCGATCGTCAATCTCGCCACCGGCGAGGCCGTGGGCCTCGAAGCTCTCGTGAGGTGGATGCATCCGACGCGCGGAGAAATCGTTCCGGAGTCGTTCGTCCAGCTCGCCGAACAGAGCGGCTTCATCATTGACATCGGCGAGCACGTGGCCGACCGCGCCTTGCGTGATCTGCGTGACTTGGAACGCCGCAATCCCGATGCCAGCAAGTTGCGGGTCAATCTCAACGTCTCGGTGCGACAACTCGAGCGGGGTGAGATCGCGGCTGCCCTGCGGGCAGGCCTGCGCGCCAGCGGAATTTCTGCCGACCGAATCGTCGTCGAGGTCACCGAGTCCATCTTCGTCAGCCCCGACTCGCGAGCGGCTGCCCAGATGGCTGAACTGCGCGATCTAGGCATCCGTCTGTACCTCGACGACTTCGGAACTGGGTGGGCGTCGTTGACCTACCTACGGCGGCTGCCCATCGATGGCATGAAACTCGCTCAAGAGTTCGTTCACGGGTTGCCCAACGACTACGACCGACGACTGATCCGCTCGATTCGCCGACTATCGACGGCCCTCGGGATGGAAGACATCATCGCCGAAGGCGTCGAAACCGAAACCCAAAGGACAGACCTACTCACGGCCGGCTACCGACTCGGTCAAGGGTTCCTGTTCGCCGGCCCCCTGGAGATCAAAGAGGTTCGCTCGTTTCTCCACCGCAAGGGCGTAACATCCTGGTCGTCGCTCGCACCTGACGTTCCCGTGCCAACCGGGGATAGATCAAAGTAACCGGCCGTCGCTCTTTGGGCGCGCCATCACTCTTTGGGCAGTTCGTGGCGATCTGAGAAGTCCGGCGAACGTCGCCTGCCGTCGTTCTCGGTTGCGGCCTCGTCGAAGTCGACCTTCTTCAATTGCTTGCGCATCGACAGGTAGATGACGACAGCCGCAACGATGAACAGGATAAAGAAAGTCAGTCCGAGTGTTCCCGCACTAACTCGCGAGGGGTCGACGATCATCTCCTCGACAGTTGGCTGGGCCGTGATCGTGGGCGCGGGAGCAATGAGCGGATCTCCTTCGGCCCGCGGCACCAGTTGCGAAACCATCAACACCGGGACTGCTCCTTTCGTTGGTGACGCGCAGCCAGACACGCCCAGGTTCACAGCGTACCTAGCGGTCGTGGACACTAGTCGACATGGCCACACCCAACCTGAAGGAGTTGTCTCCGCGGCTCCAAGACCGGTACGGCGTCCGCAAGACGTCCCGCCTGGTCGTCGCGCTAGGTGTTCTGGCTGCCGCGTTCGTGATGGTGACCGGTGGATGGGTGGCCTACTCCGTCGCCACTCCGGAGAGCTCACACAAGTTGCTCCTGTGGTCAGTCCCGGCCGACGACCACGTGAGCGCCACGTTCGAGGTTCGCCGCAGCGACGGTGCCGCGCTGGACTGCGCTCTGCGGGCCCAAGATGTCAACCGCCACGATGTCGGTTACTCCGTGGTGGAGATTCCGCCTGGAAACACGTACGATCAGATCACGTACCAACTCGCCACCAGAGACCGCGCTGACTCAGTAGACGTGCTGGGCTGCGCCCGACCCGGAGAACTCAACGTGCAAGCCGCTGATTTTCCGCCTGGAACGTCGAATCCCCCTCAACCCTGGAGTCCGTGATGACTGACGACACAAACGTCTGGCTCACTCAGGCCGGTTTTGACGCACTGGTGGCCGAGCTGGAGCAACGTTCAGGCCCGATCGACGCTGAGATCACCGCTCGTATCGCGGCCGCGCGGGAAGAGGGCGACCTGCGGGAAAACGGGGGTTACCACGCGGCTCGCGAAGAAAAAGCCAAGAATGAAGGGCGCATCCTGGAGCTCAAGTCCTTGATCGAGCGGGCTCACGTGGGAGAACCCCCGAGTGTCGAGGACGGAGTCGTCACCCACGGCGCAGTCGTGACCGTGGCTTACAGCGACGGCGACGAGGTGCGGTTCTTGCTCGCCAGTCGCGAGCAGGCCGCGGCCACTGACCTGGACGTGTTCTCGCCAACCTCGCCACTCGGACAAGCCGTTATCGACAAGAAGGTCGGCGAACAAATATCGTACGAACTTCCTAACGGGCGGTCCACAGAGGTCACGATCGTCAAAGTAGAGCCCTACAGCGAATAGTCGCCCGTGACCGCTGTCGGTCCTTAACGGCAGTCGATTCTGCGCGGGTCAGCGCCCGGTTGTTCGCCGATACCGGCGGGTCGCCAGCGGCACGAAGATCAGCAGCAGTACGACCATACTGATCACGGTGTACGCGATGGGGTTCTCCAACGACCAATATCCCATCGTGGATGTTTGGCCGAGGTCGTTGCCGAAGAGTTCTCGGGTGGATAAGACGAGCGCTGACAGCGGATTCCAGGCTGCAATCCATTCCAGCGCGCCAGGCATCGACTCGAGAGGGACGAAGGCGTTGGAGATGAAGGTCACCGGGAACAACCACACCAAACCGGCCGTATTGGCCGCTTCCGGGCTGCGCATGTGCAGGCCGATCCAGGCCCCAATCCACGCCACTGTGTAGGCAAACAGCAGCAGCAAGATGTAGGAGAGGATGGCTGGGGCAATGCCGTCATTGATTCTCCACCCAACGATGTACCCGGTTACGCTCAGCACTGCCAGAACCAAGATCATCCGAGCAGCGTCGGCGAACGTTCGACCGAAAAGGACCGCGGATGCCTGCATCGGCAGTGACCTAAATCGATCGATGATTCCTTTGTGCATGTCTTCGGCGAGCCCGATGGTGGAACTCGCGGCAGCGAACGCCACCGTCTGCCCGAAGATTCCCGGAATCAGATACTGGCGGTAGGCGTCAGCTCCCCCGTCGGATCCGGGGACAGGGATGGCTCCACCGAACACATAGGCGAACATCAGCACGAAAATGACGGGTTGCACGAGCGAGAAGAACAGCAACTCGGGCACCCGAACGGTTTGGATGAGGTTGCGCTTGGCCACAACAACGCCGTCGTGGATGTGCCAGCCAACGATCGGCCGTCTAGCCGCTACCGGAGCCCCAGTGGCTTCCGACGTTGTGACGGGAGCACTCACGAATCCTCACTCCCTTCAACTTCTTCTTCGGCCGTGCGCCCAGTTAGGGTGAGGAAGACATCGTCTAGAGTTGGCCGCCTCAATGCCAGGTCATCAATTGCCACGTCAGCAGCGTCCAATGCTCGGACGACGTCGACGAGCACTGTGGATCCGCCGGACACGGGAACGGTCACGCGGCGAGTGGACTGATCACGCGTCGTCTCGGCCCCACTCAAGCCACCGAGTGCTGCCGCAGCCGCGTCGATGCGAGCGGGGTCACTGACCACAATCTCGATGCGGTCTCCGCCCACTGAACTCTTGAGTTCCTCCGACGTTCCCTCGGCGATAACTCTGCCTTGGTCGATCACGACGATCTGTTCCGCAAGGTAGTCAGCCTCTTCCAGGTACTGCGTGGTCAGCAGCACGGTGGTGCCGTCAGCTACAAGGTCCTCAATGACCTCCCATAACTCGAGACGAGAACGCGGGTCCAGCCCGGTGGTGGGTTCGTCGAGAAATAGGATTCGCGGTTTCGCAACGAGACTGGCGGCCAAATCCAAGCGGCGGCGCATGCCACCTGAATAGGTCTTCAAGGGTCGGTCAGCCGCGTCGGCGAGGCGGAATCGATCGAGTAGTTCGACTGCCCGCCGCCGCACCCACTTGTGGTCGAGATGATAAAGTCGGCCCACCATCTCGATGTTCTCCATCCCGGTCAAGTATTCGTCGACGGCCGCATACTGGCCCGTGAGGCCAATCACTCGACGGACTTCGTTGGGGCGATCGAACACGTTGATTCCGGCCACTTCGGCCCGGCCAGAATCAGCGGTTAGCAGGGTAGTCAAAATGCGCACGGCGGTGGTCTTGCCCGCACCGTTGGGCCCGAGCAGCCCGAGCACTGAACCCTCCGACACTTGCAGGTTCAGCCCGTCGAGGGCCCGGACTGACCCACCGTAAGTCTTGACGAGGTCCTCGGCGAGGACGGCCGCACCAGTCATCGGTTCTCCCAGCTAGATGGCGCAACGAATGTTGGCCGGACAGACTCTACTCCGGGGCTCCTATGATGTGTCAACTTCTTTCCTGACCTGATGACATGCATGCTCAGATGACCGTCAGTCAGTAGGACTCCAGTAACGATGACCTTGCAGGACGAGCGCAGCCGCTCCCACAATGCCAGCGTCTTGGTCGAGAGCTGCCGGAACGATCTTCATGCGTTTGGCGAAAGTCATCCCCACGTGGCGGTCAAACGCCTGTCGTACCGGATTCATTAACAAGTCCCCTGACTGCACGAGTCCCCCGCCGATCACCGCTATGTCGAGATCCAACAACGTCGCCACGCTGGCCAGGGCGATCCCGACCGCTTCTCCCGAGCGACGGAAAGCGTCGATCGCAGTGAGATCGCCAGCGCGGGCTGAATCTGCCAGTGACCTGCCATCAACCGCCTGCCCCACCGGCGGACTCCACCCGTGCTCAACGGCCCAGGCCACCGTGGCGGGGCCGCGAGCGATGGCTTCGAGGCACCCGCGCCCACCGCACCGACAACTCGGCCCGTCGGCTCGCACGATGGTGTGGCCAATGTGTCCGGCATTGCCTGACCCGCCATCCAAGATGCGGTTGCCCGAAATGAGCCCGCCCCCTACACCCGTGGAAACCACCATGCCGAGGGCATTGGCGTGCCCTTGTGCGGCTCCCTTCCAGTGTTCGGCCAGTGCCATGCAGATGGCGTCGTTGTGCACGCGAACGGGCATGTCGGGGAATCGTTCGCGGAGGCGTCGACGCAGAGGAAACTCGCGCCAACTCGTGATATTGGTGGGTGAGACGACCCCTTCCGGCCACACCATCGGACCGGCGCAACCCACACCGATGCCAGTGATTGTTTCGGTGGCTGACGGGCCCCCAGCGACAATGACGGCGTCGAGCAGTCGGTTGATGGTGTCCCACATCGCGTCGCCTGGATCCCGAGCGGGGGTGGGTTTCTTGAACTCGACCAGGACGCGCCCGTCAGAGTCGCACACTCCGACAGCGATCTTGGTGCCGCCAATGTCCACCCCGATGGCCGATCC
>CBFGTA010000088.1:0-9484 GCA_965651595.1 uncultured bacterium
GTTCTTGTCCTACGGCGGCTCGGCACTCGTGGCTAACTGGATCATGATTGCCTTGTTGATTCGCGTGTCGGACCGAGCTCGCAGACCCCTCCCGAAGGGGACAGTCGACGTGGAGGCGACCGCGTGAACCCCGCCATTCGCCGCGCTGGCCTCGTTCTCGGGGTCCTCGTCCTCTGCCTGATGATCAACGTGAACGTACAACAGGTACTCCTGGCTCAAGACACTCGGAACAAGGCAGGCAACCAGCGGACCGTGTTGCAGGAGTACGACATCGAACGTGGTCCGATTCTCGTCGGCGCCGATCCGGTGGCCCGATCCGTCGAGACGACCGGCGCCTACCGCTATCAGCGGGTCTACCCGCAGGGTCCTATGTATGCCCCTGCCACCGGGTTTTATTCCGCGTTGTACGGCGCGACCGCGATCGAACGGGTGGAGAATCCGGTGTTGTCCGGAACCAGCGACCTGTTCTTCGTCGACCGCATTCAGCAGATCTTGTCGGGCCGCAGCCCCCGCGGGGGCGGAGTGACTCTCACCCTCAATGCCGCCGCCCAACAGGCCGCATTCAATGGCCTGTCCGGCAAGACCGGTTCGGTGACGGCAATCGACCCCACGACCGGAGAGATTCTCGCCCTTGCGTCCTCGCCGTCATTCGATCCCGAGGCCATCGCGACAGATCGGTTGAGTGAGAGTCAACGCAATTACGAACGCTTGTCCACCGACCCCAGCCAGCCGATGCTGAACCGCCCCCTGGTGTCCACTCCTCCGCCTGGCTCCACCTTCAAGCTGGTCACTTCAGCGGCAGCTCTCGAATCCGGCGAGTTCACTCCAACCTCGGTGATTCCGGGACCCGCCTCGTACCGCCTGCCCGGCAGCTCCATGTCGATCCGCAACTGGCAAGGCAGCGCCTGCGGCCCAGGCGGGCAAACCACACTCACCAACGCCCTCGCCGTCAGCTGCAATAGCGCGTTTGCGTGGCTCGGCAACCAGCTCGGCCAAGACGCGATTCGTGCCCAAGCAGAGAAGTTTGGTTTCAACCGCAGCTTCGCGGTCCCGATGGATGCGGCCACCAGCATCTATCCGTCTGGAATGGATGCCGCGCAAACGGCGATGAGCGCGATCGGCCAATACAACGACACCGCCACGTCGCTACAGATGGCGATGGTGACCGCAGCAATCGGAAACGGCGGGGTCACCATGAACCCCTACCTGGTCAAGGAGTTGCGCGGCCCCGACCTGCAAGTGATCCGCACCACGTCGCCATCGAGCTTCACTCGTGCCATGAGCACCCAGAACGCTCGTCAACTCATGGATATGATGGTGGCCGTAGTCGAGTCTGGCACCGGATCCAACGCCCGCATTCCGGGGGTACGAGTAGGCGGCAAGACGGGTACGGCCGAGCGGGGCGAGGGGCAAACGGCAACTGCCTGGTTTGTCGCGGTCGCCCCAGCTGACAATCCTCGGGTAGCTGTGGCAGTAACCATCGAGGATGCTGGCGGCCGGGCCGAGATCAGCGGCAATGGCCTCGCGGCCCCGATTGCGCGGGCCGTGATTGAGGCGGTGCTCGCCAGTGGATAACAAGCAGCAACCAACGGCGGGTAACCACGGGTTGAACCTGGGCCAGGTACCCTGGCAGTCGAGGGAGGACCAGTGACCGAATCCAGACGACTTGGCGACCGCTACGAGCTCGGTGAAATGCTCGGCCGCGGCGGCATGGCCGAAGTCTTGGAAGGACAGGACCTCCGCCTCGGCCGCCGAGTGGCCGTCAAGATACTGCGACCGGACCTCGCCCAAGACCCGAGCTTCCAGGCTCGGTTCCGTCGAGAGGCCCAGTCCGCGGCGTCCCTCAACCACCCGAACATCGTCGCTGTCTACGACACGGGTGAAGACCGGCTCGAACAAAACGGCGAAACCACAATCGTCCCGTACATCGTGATGGAGTACGTCGACGGGCAGACGCTGCGGGAGCTCATGGCCAGCGGACGCCGTCTGCTTCCCGAGCGGGCCCTCGAGATAACCGCCGGTACCTTGGCCGCCCTC
Source organism: uncultured bacterium (assembly GCA_965651595.1). Lineage (GTDB taxonomy): Bacteria > Actinomycetota > Actinomycetes > S36-B12 > UBA10799 > CBFGTA01. Next base: position 2,038 of record CBFGTA010000088.1, read on the forward strand.
GACTACTCGCATCGGCACGGCATCGTGCACCGTGACATCAAGCCGGCCAACGTGATGTTGACTCGTTCCGGTGACGTAAAGGTGATGGATTTCGGGATCGCTCGGGCCCTCGCGGACGCTACATCCACGATGACTCAAGCGAGTGCGGTAATGGGCACGGCCCAGTACCTGAGTCCAGAACAAGCCCGCGGTGAAGTAGTGGATGCGCGGTCAGACTTGTACTCGACCGGTTGTGTGCTGTTTGAACTGCTCGCCGGTCAGCCTCCGTTCACCGGAGATTCCCCGGTCGCGATCGCCTACCAGCATGTGTCAGAGGACCCCCCGGCCCCCTCAACGATTGACTCCTCCGTACCGCCCAGCCTCGACGCCCTCGTTCTCAAGTCGCTCGCGAAAGACCCCAACGAGCGCTATCAGAGTGCCTCCGACTTCCGCGGCGACGTAGAACGCGCCCTGGCCGGAATGCCCATCACCGCCAAAGTCCCCACCTCGGCCATTGCTGCCGGTGCCGCCGTGGGCGCGGCCGCTACCTCGCAACTGCCGCCCGTGGCGGGGGCTCCGCTCATCGAGCAGGAAGAGACTGACGGCCGCAGCCCCTGGTTCTGGATCGGTATCGCCGCGCTCGTCCTCGTGGTCGGGGGGCTGGCCGTCCTGCTGGGTCGGTCGCTGTTCGGGGCGGTAGAACAAGTGCCGGTACCGAACGTCGTCAACCAAACCTTGGTCGAGGCTGAACAAACCCTGCGTGACGCCCAACTCGTGCTCGGCAGCCAGACCCTACAAGCGTCCGATCGGCCGGAGGGCTCGGTCCTCAACCAAGATCCGGCTGGCGGTAGCCAAGCACCGAAGGGTTCAGCGGTCAACGTGGTCGTGTCGGCTGGGCCCGAGCAGGTATCAGTTCCCAACTTGGTCGGACTCACCAGCGCCGACGAAGCCCGTAGGGTACTCCAGAACGCCAAGCTCAACCTAGGGACGGTCACACCTGGTGACTCTGACCAACCAGAAGGGGTCGTGACCGGGCAGAACCCTGCTTCCGGCCGCACCGTTGACGCCGGAACTTCGGTCAATATCACGGTGTCCAATGGCAGCGTCTCAGTCCCTGACGTACTGGGCCAAACCGAAGCCCAGGCGCGTTCGATGCTGACGAACGCCGGGTTCAACGTCCAGCGGATCACCCAAGAGTCCGAGGACGCGGCAGGGACCGTCATTGGCCAAAGTCCTTCGGGCGGGGCGAGTGCACCGCGGGGATCCACGGTAACGATCACCGTCGCGATCGCGCCGTCGCCGACACCAACCCCGACACCTACTGAATCTGAGAACCCGCCCCAGCAGCAGGAGCCACCGGTTCCCAACGAAAACGGAGCACCCGACGCCACTGCGAACAACGGTCAGGCCCTAGCTACCCGCTTGACCTGAGGCGAGCACTACTCGGCCTCGTCGAGACCTCCTGCAGCACGCATGACGGCTGTCGCGATAGTTTCGATCAGGTCGGGGACGACCTGCGCCACACCGCGATGAAGCTGCCACCCTTCGACGTGAGGATCGGGCAGGCCCGTAGAGTCCCACTGCGACCACGATCTCTCCGCCGTTGGAAGCATGCCGCGAGCCTCGTTCAGTTCGGAAACCAGCCAGTCGAGACGCTCAACTCTCGTGGCCGGCAACGGTGCTACTAGCGTGCCTGGTTGTTGCCGGTCGACCTCGACGGCCTCCCCCGCAGCCTTGGCGCGGGCAATCTCCCAAGCTCGGGATTCGTCGAGCCACATCGCTGCCGTCGCTGCCGTCGTGACGGGCAAGATCCGGTTGTACGAGTAGGGAAATCGCTGGGCGACAACTCGAGCATGGTCGGTGTGCGCGGTCAGAATGAGCCCCGCCTGACGAACCAGGGAATCGCTCAGAAGCTGTGAACGGTGATCGGGAACTTGGGAACCGAGCTCCTGACCGATCACCGGGCATGCCGGGGCGCCCACGACGGCCTGAGTGCCAGCGCTCTGAACACCGATGTGGGTGTCGGCTGACACTCGTTGGGCCAAGGCGGCCGCCAAGGCCGGCGAGCGACAAATGTTCATGGTGCACACCGTCAAGATCGTCCACGTCGGCTCCGTCACGACAACACCTGGAACCCGCTGACGGAGTGAGTGGACGTCTGCACGGTGCCCTCATCAATTTGCAGGCGCTCGTCGACCCACGGGAACACCAACAGAAACAACACTGCGACTATCGCCAACAGCAGCACGGCGACAATCAATGCGCGCAACCAGGCAGGTCCTGGAAGAATGCGCCAAATCGCTGGGAAGATCATGTGGCCTCCAAACCGGGAGGAGTCTGGTCAGGCGGGTACTCGGCAGTCAGTTCCCCCCACCACACCCAGCGTTGACTCGATCCCCACCGCGGATGACACGTGGTTATCGTGACCAACTGCTGTCCCAATCGTTTCTTGCCCTTAAACGGGCGCTCGTCAACCACCCACCCGTCGAGCGGCCACACCAGCTGATCGCGAACCAACGTGTACACAGACCACCCCACCTGGCTGCGCACGAACACTTCGTCACCTACGGATAGACGGTCAATGTTCGCCAGCGGCTCGCCGTTGGTGGCGCGATGGCCAGCCACAGCAAAGTTGCCCACCTGCCCGGGCAAGGCGGTCTCAAGATAGTGGCCGAGGCCACGACGCAAGTCGTCCTCACGCACCCCTTGGATCACCGGCATCCCCTTCTTGCCAGCCTGCAGCGCGGGAATGTACATCACAGCGAACGCCTCGCCCAGTTCCGGCACGGTGTCACCCCACGATGTGGCGAAAGGCGGTAGTTCTTCGAGCAGCTGCTCGCGACTCGCATCAGCTCGCCAGTTCGCCATCACGTTGGTCCACCACATTTGGTAAGCAACGAACAGCAATAGCAAGGTTCCAACGATCACGAGCAGTTCTCCCGGCAGCAGCCACCACCGTGACCGCCGTTTGGGGACCTGAGCGCTAGTTGTCATGCGGGAGCAACCACCGGGGCAAGTCCGTTGCTGCGTTCGACAGCGTGATCATCTCCGCACTGTTGTAGCCAGTTGGCGAGCAAGCGATGGCCATGCTCGGTGAGCACCGATTCGGGATGAAACTGCACCCCCTCAAGACCCTTCCCGGGGTGACGCAGGCTCATCACCACTCCGGAGGGGGTTCGCCCGGTGACTTCGATCTCGGCAGGTAGGGACTGTTCCTCCACGGCCAAGGAGTGGTAGCGCGTCGCTGTGAATGGGCTCGGAATTCCGTCCAGGACGCCAGTCCCGTCATGAATCACCGTGGACGTCTTGCCGTGCAGAAGTTCGGGCGCTCGACTCACTACGCCGCCGAATGCAGCTGCTATCGACTGATGGCCCAAACAAACCCCGAGCACGGGCACCTTCCCCGCTAGGTGACGTACCAGGTCGATGCAGGGGCCGGCTTGTTCCGGGGAGCCAGGACCCGGCGATAGCAAGACTCCATCAGCGCTGCCCGCCCGGGTCAGACTTACTTCGTCGTTGCGCGCCACTTCGCACTCGGCCCCGAGTTGCCCCAGATATTGGACAAGGTTGTAGACGAAGCTGTCGTAGTTGTCGACGACGAGGATTCGGGTTGGCACCAGCGGCTCCCTGCACTTGACCGACACTCCGGGCACTCTTGTCGATAAATGTATCCCGGTTATCACGCCATTATCGCAAGGACAAGTACAGTAGCGGTAGGCGGAGCGATGATGAGCCCGAGTGACGGGCCGCGACTGCGAACCACTTACCACCTACTGCAGCACTCGATATAGAGGAGAAATCAGCCCCATGGCGAAGAAGGACGACGACACATCGGGCCGCACGACGGAGAAGAAGCCGGTCAAGATCGGTTCCCCTCGCTGGGTCGCTCCCCTGATGCTGGCCTTGTTCGGCATAGGCCTGTTGTGGATCATCGTCTATTACCTCGTTCCCGATGCTCCCTTCATGCAGGTGCTGGGCTGGTGGAACGTGGTCGCGGGCTTTGTCATCATCGGCATTGGGTTCGTCGTGTCGACCAAGTGGAAATGAGTCGAATTTCCTTGTTTCGCGGGACTTTTGGCCCGAACCCAGAGAACATCACTAGTGGAACTACACACTTGTAAGTTGTCCCCACAGGTGGATAAACCTGTGGATAACTTTTTTGCTTCCGAACAAATGATCGACAAGGAGCTCCGTCAAAAGCGCGAAACGTGTTGCGGCCCAGTGGAAACGCCCACCAGTCCGCAACACGCTCCGCTTGTCGTCAGGCTCCCGAATCCCTGTGGGTTGTGGAAATCCTTCCCACCCCAACGGGACGGCAGTTGGCGACGTTACGCCACCAGTTCAACGATGGTGGCGTTGGCCATTCCTCCGCCTTCGCACATCGTTTGCAGGCCATAGCGGATGCCGTTGCGCTTCATGTGGTGCACCAGCGTCGTCATCAGACGCGCGCCAGACGCTCCCAGCGGGTGTCCGATGGCCATGGCTCCACCGTTGGGGTTGGTGAGGTCCCAAGACGCTCCGGTCTCAGCCAGCCAGGCCCCGACGACAGATGCAAACGCTTCGTTGACTTCGAACGCTCCGATGTCGGACAAGGAGATTCCGGACCGCGCCAAGACCTTCTCGGTGGCAGGAATCGGGCCCGTCAGCATGATGATCGGGTCGGTGCCAGCCATTACGCCCGTGTGGAACCGCACGATCGGCGTCAAACCCAGTTCTGCCGCCTTCTCACTCGTCGTCACCAGTACGGCGGCAGCACCGTCGGAAATCTGCGAGGCGTTTCCGGCGCTCACAACGCCGCCTTCTTTGAAGGGAGTCGGCAACGTCGCCAGTTTGTCCACGTTGGAGCCGGGACGGATTCCTTGGTCGGCGGCGAAGTCGCCAACCGCCACGATCTCCTCGGCGAAGACACCGTCGGCGGTAGCCTTGGCGGCCCGCTCGTGGCTGTCAACGGCCAGTCCATCCAGATACGAACGCGACAGGCCCCATTGTTCGGCGATCATTTCAGCGCCAACACCTTGGTTGAAGATGACGTCACCGTAGCGCTCACGCAGCTTCGGCGAGAACGGTCCGTCGCCACCGATGAGGTTGGAACCCATGGGGATGCGGGACATGGACTCGACGCCACCGGCGATCACCACGTCGGCCTGGCCACTCATGACGGCGGCGGCGGCAAAGTGCACGGTCTGCTGGCTCGATCCGCACTGACGGTCAACGGTGGTTGCTGGCACGCTCTCGGGGAATCCGGCGGCCAGCACGGCGTGGCGGCCGACGTTAAATCCTTGTTCGCCGGTCTGCGAGACGCAGCCCCAGAAGACGTCGTCGATGACGGCCGGGTCGATGCCGGTGCGTTCGATGATGGCCTGCAGCGGCACAGCTGCAAGGTCGACTGCGTGCAGTGTCGACAAGGCCCCTTTGCCGGGCTTGCCCACGCCGACTGGCGTCCGGACTGCTGCACAAATCACTGCATCGCGTTGAGTCATGTGACTTCTCCTGTCATCGATTCCCGACGATCCGCCGGAAGTGCTTCTCTTATCGTGCCGTGTGGCCCGGACGCTGCCGCATCCGGGGCAACTAGTGCCGACGTGTGCGGCGAGCGAACAAGTTCGGCCCGCAGACCGTTGGTACGGGCCAGGGTCACTGCCGCCAGCAGGATCAACACGGCCACGCACGCCAACACCTGCAGCAGCACACCGTTGCGGCGATCCGGCAAATAGGTGAACACGGCGGCGATCAGAGCGCCCACCAACAGTCCACCCAAGTGTGCGCGCCAGTCGATATTGGATCCGGGCAAGAACCCGATGACCAGGTTGATGGCCAGCAGGATCAGCACCTGCCGCAAGTCGTAGCGCAGTCGTCGACCGGCAACGATGAGCGCGCCGAGTAACCCAAAAACGGCACCGCTCGCGCCAACGGACGTGGTGGTCACGCTAGAGAACACGTAGGAGGCAACTGAACCGCCGAGCGCAGACATCAGGTACAGCACGGCGTAGCGCGAGTGCCCGAAAATGCGTTCCAGAGTTGGTCCGATGAGGAACAGGACCAGCATGTTGAATCCGAGGTGCAGCAGACCCCAGTGCAGGAAGGCCGACGACAGCAGCCGGAACCACTCTTGGTTAGCCGCGATATAGAGCGGCTGCATCCCATAGTTGGCGGCCACAACGTCCTGCCCGACGATCGCCATGAGCGCAAAGGCCACCAGGTTGATGGCCAGCAGCACGTAGGTCACATAGGGCTTGAATCCTCGGGCCTGGTCAGCACGCGTGAATTCCGCCCGCGAACCCACCGTGGTCACGGTGTAGACCGGCGAAGATTGGCTGCCGGCAGACACGCAGGCTGGGCATTGAAAACCCACCGAGGCCGGGGTCATGCATTCAGGGCAAATGGGCCTATCGCAGCGGGTACAGCGAATACGAGTCGGCCGGTCCGGATGCCAGGCACACGTGGGTGCAGCCGGTTGTTCGGCCGCCCCCGACGGGTCGTTCGAGCTCATACCCACCGATGCCGAAGGTCCGGGACGCTACTTCGCTTCGATATCAATCGACGTCACGATGACGTCGTCTGCAGGACGATCCCCGGGGAGGGTGGGAGTCGTTGCGATGGCATCGACCACAGCGCGTGACTCGTCATCAGCGACCTCACCGAAAATGGTGTGCTTGTTGTTGAGCCAGGTGGTAGGGGCCACGGTGATAAAGAACTGTGAGCCGTTGGTGTTCGGTCCCGCGTTCGCCATGGCCAGCAGGTAGGGGCGATCGAACTGGAGTTCGGGGTGGAACTCGTCGGCGAATCGGTAACCCGGGCCGCCGCGGCCAGTTCCTTCGGGGTCTCCGCCTTGGATCATGAAACCGTCGATGACGCGGTGAAAGACGGTGTTGTTGTACAAGGGTCCACTGGCAGCGTCAGATGTGCCGGGCTCGGCCCACTTGCCAGTCCCGTCAGCGAGGCCGACGAAGTTCTTGACCGTCTTCGGAGCGTGATTGCCGAACAAATTGATCCGAATATCGCCGCGGTTAGTGTGCACAGTGGCTACATGAGTTTCAGTCACAAGTGAGATCCTGCCACGTCGACCCCAACCCCAACCCGAGCGGGTCTCGGTTGACCAACAGCCTCCCCCGCGAGCGCAGCAACTTTAGAGCGTGAACATAGGGAATGGCGTAATGAAGTGGGGACAATGGAGTGTTGCGGGAACAGGCGACCACGGGTTGAGAGGCTGGTTTCCGCGTGGAATCTATGCACTCGTGGGGATACCGAGCCCGAGGGTGAGGTCGACGACCCTCTGATCGGCGCGTCGGCGGAACCAAAGAAACGACCTCGAACACGTCTCACTGACACCGAAGTGGACGTTATGCGAACAGCCCGCGCCGACGGTGTCAGCGTGAAGACGCTGGCACGCCGGTACGGAGTTCACCGGGGCACGGTGTGGGCGAAGACGCGGAGGCCGTGAGGAAAGATGAATCGACCGGCTGTTGAT